>JAKBAU010000131.1 GCA_021808875.1 Pseudomonadota bacterium
AAATTTGGCATTCAGCAATTAGCGCTACTGGACGGTCGGAGTTTACCGGACCGGGCTTGAGGTTGCTGCCAGAAACCCCGCAAGGGTAGCTGTCGTGTAAGAAGTTCGCAGGCGCTTGTTAAAACGAACGGCGATTGGGCGTCGCCTCTCACCCCTGGCTCCGATCGCGCCGGAACGAAATACGTGCTCCGGACCGCTTCTCGAACCAAGTCGGCAATCGCTGGACTCCGAGGACCATGGAATCCTGGGACGCCTTCCGCACAACGGATTGGTGGGGGGCTTCCACGTCGCGGTGGACACCATGTGGACACCACGCCAGAAACGACGAAGGCCGCCTTGCGGCGACCTTCTCGTAAGACATTAATTTCCTTGAGGAAATTTGGAGCGGGCGAAGGGATTCGAACCCTCGACCCCAACCTTGGCAAGGTGCCAGAAGGGCCTACGCCAGGGTATCCGGCAACCCGCTAGAGCGCCTATTTATACGATAATTCAATAGTCTAACGGGAGACGTGCCCGCCGTCCGTATCCCGGACCCACCCCGTGACTTGCTTTGAAGTGCTTGGAATGTGCTTCGTAGAGGGGTATGATCGTCTCATTCTAAGCAAACGTCCGGTAGGTGACTGATATGGCTGGGGAAAAGCTCACCAAGCGTGCCGTGGACGCCCTGAAGGCTCCGGAACCTTCGAAGGTTGGGGTCAAGGTTCGGGAGAGTTTCCTCTGGGATCGCGAGCTGCGCGGCTTCGGCGTGCAGGTCATGCCCTCGGGCCTCAAGAGCTTCGTCATCCAGTACCGCACCCCCGAGGGCCGCCCCCGGCGGGTGGTCATCGGACGCTACGGACTGATGACCGTCGAAGAGGCCCGCATCATCGCCCACGAGAAGCTCGTCGCCGTGTCCAAGGGCCTCGACCCTGTGGCCGAAGAAGCCAAGGCGGCGGGACTCCTGACCGTCGCCGAAATCTGCGACTGGTACATCTCCGAGGCCGAGGCCGGGCGCATCCTCGGCCGGCGCCGGCGCGCTATCAAGGCGTCCACCCTGGCGATGGACCGGAGCCGTATCGAGGCCCACATCAAGCCGCTGCTCGGGCGCCGGCAGATCGGCTCGCTGAAGCTCGGCGACATCGAGGGCGCGCAAGCCGACATCGCCGCGGGTAAGACGTCGAAAGCGCGCGTCGGCAGCCGTGGCGGCGCCACGACAGGCGGCGAAGGCGTCGCGGCGCGCACTATATCGACGCTCCACGCCATCTTCGAGCATGCCGCGCGCCTCGGACGGATCGAAGCCAATCCCGCCAAAGGCGTTCGAAAGCTTGCCGCACAGCCCCGCGAACGGCGCCTCAGCCGCGCCGAGATCGAGCGGTTGGGCAAGACGCTCCGCGCCGCCGCCGAAGAGGGGGAGCACCCGACCGGGCTTGCGGCCATCCGCTTCCTGCTGCTCACCGGCTTTCGGCGCATGGAAGGACTGGGACTGCAACGCGCATGGCTGGACGAGGAAGAAGAGGCGATCCGGTTCCCTGACACCAAGAGCGGCGCGCAGACTAGGGTGATCGGGCGCGCCGCCATCAAACTGCTGCTCGGTCAGCCAAAGACGAAATCTCCCTACTTCTTCCCTGCCGATTGGGGCGAGGGCCATTTTGTCGGCGTGGTCCGCGTGCTGGATCGCGTCTGCGAAAAGGCTCGTCTGGCCAATATTACGCCACACACCTTACGCCATACCTTTGCCAGCCTGGCCGGCGATCTAGGCTTCTCCGAATTGACCATTGCGGCACTGCTCGGCCACTCGGCTCGCGGCGTCACCCAGCGGTATGTCCACATCGATGAAGCACTCAGAATGACCGCCGACCGCGTCGCCGGGGAGATGGCCGATATTCTCGACGGCCGGGCGACACCGGCACGCACGCGCGTCTCCCGCACCGAGCGGCGTCTGGAAATTGCCGGCTGATGAGCATGGAACCGGTAGGCGATAAGTGACGATTCGTCCGAAATATGTAGCAAATATTCGGACGACTCGTGCTGGGAAGTCGTTCCAGCGCTTGAGCGCCAGTGTCCCAAGAAAACGGGATGCTCCACGCGGCAAGAGGGTCCAGGACGTCTACCCCCTCTACGCGCAGCTAGCTTTGCGCCTAGCCTTGTTTTTTGCGCCTATATCCGCCATTCTTGCGTCTAAATTCTAGGCGCAGGAAAGGCCGCTTTGGCGAATCATATCCCCGAGGAAGCACTCGCGGCTATCGAAGATGCTGTCCGCCGTCACGCCAACGGCGTGTCGGCGCCGGAAATTATGCGCGCCCTGGCAACGCCCGTCCCACAGCGTACTCTCCAATATCGCCTCAAGCATCTGGTCACCAGAAATCGCCTCATCATGGATGGCGAAGGGCGCTGGGCGAGATATCGGGCGCCCAATGCGGCCATCAGCGGAACGGCCCAGGAAGATGCTCATGGACCTGTCATTCCGCTCTCTGAAGCTGGAACATCGGTCCGTGACTACGTCCGGCAAGCGCCGGAAGCCCGGAAGCCCGTCGGTTACGCCCGCGACTTCCTCGACCGTTACCGGCCAAACGTTTCCTTCTATCTGACCGAGCAGGATCGTGCGCATCTGGCAGTTGTCGGCCGTCCAGGGATTGCCGAACAACCCGCCGGCACCTACGCCAAACAGATCCTCAACAGGCTGCTGATCGACTTGGCCTGGAATTCAAGCCGCCTCGAGGGCAACACATACTCGCTCCTCGACACCAAGCGTCTCATTGAACTGGGCGAAGAGGCACACGGCCGCGCGCACCTCGAAGCGCAGATGATCCTGAACCACAAGGACGCGATCGAGTTCCTGGTCAGCGCCGCCAACGAGATCGGCTTTAACCGCTACACCATCCTCAATCTCCACGCGCTCCTGGCCAATAACCTCCTGGCCGATCCTACAGCAGCCGGCAGGCTGCGCTACATCGCCGTGGGCATTGAGCGCTCGGCCTTCCATCCGCTGGAGGTGCCGCAGCTCATTCAGGAAAATTTTGATCAGATCCTGGCGACCGCGGCGGCGATCACCGATCCCTTCGAGCAAGCGTTCTTCGCGATGGTGCAGCTTCCCTACCTGCAGCCCTTCGACGACGTGAACAAACGCGTCTCGCGCCTCGCCGCGAACATCCCACTCATCAGGGGCAACCTGTCGCCGCTTTCGTTCGCTGATGTGCCGCGTCAGACCTATACGGAAGCGGTACTCGGCGTTTACGAACTGACCAAGATCGACCTGCTCAAGGACGTCTTCATCTGGGCCTACGAGCGGTCAGCCGCCCGCTACGCCGCAGTTCGCCAATCTCTTGGCGAACCTGACCCTTTCCGGCTTCGCCATCGCGAGCAGCTTCGCGAACTCATCGCCGAGCTCATCCGAGCGCGGGTGAGTCGGAAGGACGCCGCAACGCGAATCGCCGCCTGGTCGCAGAAGGAAATCGATCTCGACGACCGCCGGCGTTTCGCCGAGATCGCCGAAGACGAACTCACCGGCCTGCATGAAGGCAATTTCGCGCGCTATCGCATCCGCCCCTCGGAATTCGCGGCCTGGCGGCAAGTCTGGGACGCGCGATGACCGGCAAACCGTATCCTATCATCGCCGCCGATGACTTCGCCCGCCGGTTTTCAATGCGAGCGGGCGGTCTCATGTGGCTCCTCGGCGCGGGTGCTTCCGCCGCCGCTGGCATTCCGACCGCCTGGGATATGATCTGGGAGTTCAAGCAGCAGCTCTTCGTCAGCCAACGTCGCGTCTCGCCGAAGGCCGTCACCGATCTCTCCAATCCGGCCGTTCGACGGTCTCTACAATCCTTCATCGACGGGCTGGGCCGATACCCTTTGACTGGCGCGCCCGATGAATATGCCGCCCTATTCGAAGCGGCCTATCCAAGCGAACACGACCGCAGAACGTATATCGCTGCCAAGCTCGCCGGCGCCAAACCGTCCTTTGGACACATCGCGCTCGCGGCTCTTATGAAAGCAGGCCGGACGCGCATCGTCTGGACAACCAATTTCGACCCGCTTGTGGCCGATGCTTGTGCCAAGGCCTATGACGGAACGGGACACCTGACGACGGTTGCCCTGGACGCCCCCGATCTTGCCAGAGACGTGCTCAACGGCGACCGCTGGCCGACGGAAATCAAACTGCATGGCGACTTCCGCTCCCGCCGCCTCAAAAACACGGGCGACGAGTTGCGGCAGCAGGACGCCATATTACGCGACTTGCTGGTGGGAGCCTGCGGCCGATCGGGCTTGATCGTCGCCGGTTATAGCGGGCGGGACGACTCCATCATGGATGCGCTCGATGAGGTCCTGGAGAAAACCTCGCCATTCCCCGGCGGCCTGTTCTGGTTACATCGCGGCGAAGACCCGCCACTTCCGAGGGTAGCCGCTTTTCTATCTAAACTCGATGCAAAGAGCGTCGATGGGGGCCTTGTTGTAATCGAGAATTTCGACGAGACGCTGCGCGACCTCGTCCGTTTGCTCGGCGATCTTGACACGACGGCGCTCGATGCATTTTCCGCCCAACGCAGCATCTGGTCTCCAGCCCCCAAACCTAACGGCAGCCGTGGTTTTCCAGTCGTCAGGCTCAACGCGCTCGAATTGACGACGGTGCCGTCTGTCTGCCGACGTGTGGGCTGCGATATCGGCGGCCACGCCGAAGTTGTCACCGCCATCGAGCAAGCGGCTGCCAACATTCTCGCGACCCGAACCCGGTCAGGCGTCCTCGCATTTGGCGCCGATAGCGACGTGCGAGCGGCGTTTGCCGCGCACGGCATCAAGGAATTCGATCTCCATACCATTGAACTCCGCAGACTGCGCTACGACAGTCAGGAGCGGGGACTCCTTCGCCAAGCCCTCTCACAAGCTCTCGCCCGCAGGCATGGCCTGACGCTCATCCGCCGACGCAACACCGATCTCTTGGCACCTGCTGATCCGACCGACACCCGTTGGGGACCGCTAAAGAAACTCGTCGGCAGCCTAGCCGGCGCTATTCCGAAAACCCCGGAACTGAAATGGAGCGAGGGCGTTGGCACGCGCCTCGATTGGGGAGATGACCGATTGTGGCTGCTCTTTGAGCCACGGACCGTCATGACAGGGGTCACGGAGGAAAACAGGTCCGTCTCGACCGACTTCTCCCGCGAGCGGACTGTTCGCCGATACAACACCATGCTGAACGAATTGATCTCCTTTTGGGCGAGTCTACTCGCTGCCGATGGCGACGAGCTCCAGGCTCTCGGCATCACGGTTGGCGTCGATGCCGTCTTCAAACTTGGGTCTGACACCGCCTTTTCGAGGAGATGGCGAGGATGACAAGCCAAATCGCGCCCCATCTGTGGTTTCCGGAACCGAAACTTGCGTTCCATCCAGAACGAGTGGATGACGTCGATGTCCATCCCTTAAGGGGCATCCTTCGCTTTGGGCCCTATTCGGCGGGTTTGGTTCCTGATCCCATTCGCGTCGCCACCATCGCTCCGGCCGGCGAGGGACACCGGCTCTACAGCTTCATGAAGGAGCTGAATTCCGAGTACGACCCCACCGAACGGAAGGATTACCTGCCGAAGTGGCCGGGATTCAGTGCAGCCTTCAACCTCCATATGCGTGGCGCTGCAAAGGCCTGCCACATCGAACTCGACGATCGCCTGGAAGGAGAAATGCGGGACGCCGCATCGCCCCATGTCGTGCTCGCCACACGTCTTATTCGCGCCATTCAGCTGCTGGAGGCGAGCCGCGACGAGTTCGATGTGATCTTCCTGTACGTGCCAACATCTTGGTCGCCGGGCTTTGCTGGGCAGAGCGGCGAAGACTTTGATCTGCATGATCATCTCAAGGCGGCGACGGCGGCGCGACGCATACCGATCCAATTGGTGAGGGAAGATCGTGCGCTCGCTTACCCTCACCGGGCGAGCGTCATGTGGCGTGTGGGGTTGGCCTTGTACGCAAAGGCTGGCGGAATCCCCTGGAAGCTGGCCGAAGCCGACGGGGAAACCGCCTACATCGGCATTTCTTACGCGGTGCGACCTGTCGACTCTGATCGGCCCCGCTTCGTCACCTGCTGCAGCCAAGTCTTCGATGCCGATGGCGCCGGCCTCGAGTTCGTCGCCTACGACGCACACGAGGTCGAGGTTCAGCGCGATAACCCCTTCATGTCTCGTAATGAAATGTTCCGAGTCATGACACGGTCGATCGATCTTTATCGGCGCCGTCATTCTGGGCGCACGCCTCGCCGGGTCACCGTTCACAAGACGACCGAATTCAAACCGGAGGAAATTGACGGCTGCATGGAGGCCCTGCATCTCTGCGAAGCCGTAGACCTAGTGCAGGTCGTGGAGGACGTCGGGTGGCGTGGCGTCCGTATCGACCCGGCCCGACAAGGGGGTCGAAAGGGAACTGCTGCGGCCTACCCCGTAGCCCGTGGGACGTTGATCGGCTTGGGGCCTCGCGAAAGCCTGCTCTGGATGCACGGCGACGTCGGTGACGTGAAAGAGCGCGGCTCGTATTTTCAGGGCGCCCGCAGCACACCCCGTCCGATCCGTTTGGTTCGACACGCCGGTCACGGCCCGTGGGACGACACCGCCAGATCCGCCCTGGCTCTGTCCAAGATGAACTGGAACAACGACGCGCTCTACGATCCCTTACCGGTGACAATGAGCTACGCCCACGTCCTTGCGCGGGTTGTCAAACGAATGTCGGGCCTCGGCTCAACACCTTACCAGTTCAGGTTCTTCATGTGACCCGAATGTTCACGTCGATCCCTGGAGGCCAATCCATGGCGTTAGGAGACATTGCCGTCACGCTTTGGCCGATTAGATTCGCGTTCCTCGTTAACCCCTGGGCGCGGAACCTGCTGGACCGGCCGATTCGCACCAGCCTTTTCCTTCGAGGTGGCAGCCATTGCGTGATGCCGAATCGACTCCTCGGATGATGCACAACTGCCCTCCGCCATTGCCGTTGCTTGCCCGCTGGCTGCGGGGGGCGGCGCGCACCAATGGCAATTACGGCCATATATTATTTGAGCAGGTCGCTCCGATCGACGATACCGTGATTGATGGATTGCGCCCTTACTTTGAGTCAGCGCACCTCGACGCGCGGGAAGTCTTTCATCGCGCGGCACGAATTGACTTGCATCCTGACGCGAACGGTCCGGGCGGGAACGCTCAGTATCCCAATTGTCTGCCGCCGACGGCTAAGAAAGGTCTGTTTGGCGAAGTCGTCGCTGGATTGATGGCCGAGGCCTATCAGTTTGTAGGTGGACACCGTTGGACCATCCCGATCTTCCTCTTTCGCTATCATGCAGAGGTCGAAGCATACATTTTCGATCTGGCACGCGATCCAGCGCGGGTCCGTGAAGTCTCTGGTCGGCATGGCAACGACTTTATCGCCCTCTGCATCGATCCGGTGACTGGCGAGGTCGTCCGCTTTATCGCCGGCGAAGCGAAATGGCGCGCTAAGCTCACGCCAGCCAAGATGGACGAACTCATGCTCGGCGAATGGACCGGTCCTGCGGGCGCACGCGTCCGCAAGGGTGATGGCATCTGGAACGAGATGAATACCGGCTTAGCGGCCCCGCAGGGTCTCGAGCAGATAAATAAGCTGCTTTGCGAAAAGGCACGAGACCAATACGCGGAAACGATTGTCTCACTCGATCGAGCGCTGCTCATTGGCACGACTCACCTGCCTCGCACCGACTATGTCTTTATCGTCGGCAATAAGGCGGCACGACGGGAGTCGGGTACAACCTACTTGCCGACTGGCGCTCCTCCACCCGAGTATTCTGCGGGAAGGCCACTTCAGGTTGTGGAGATGGTCGTTGAAGGAGGCGTCGACCTGATCGAACGGCTCTACGCATCGTTGTGGGGAGCAGGCTGATGGCGCGACTAGACGAGCAGCGCCGAGAATTGGCTGCGGCTGTCCGGGCCAGTCGGGCAACGGAGAACGAACTTACCCCAGCGCAGGCGCGCCTCTTCGTTCGAAGCCTACAGACATCGTGGCAGGTCCCCCCGATTGCTTGGAGCGCACGAGAATCGCGCGAACAGTTCGATGATGCCCGGCGCCTACTTCATGCTGCGGGCATCTTTCGAGACCTCGACGGCGAGGGCTCCGAGGAGGCGCTTGGTTGCTATCGGCGCGCGGGCGAACTACTCGAATGGCTTGCCCGGTCATCCGACGCAGTCACGCGCGACGTTCCAGTCGCGCTGCTTGCTGCAGGCGCTTACCAACTTGCAAGCTTGCCCGCGATGGCAACCAGCCTGCTGCGACAAGGTGGCGTTGGCGAAGGCGTCGCCGAAATCTTCGCAGCGTTTCTGAGCGCCGATTTCGAACGCCTTCTCCGGCGGTCCGCTGCTTTCTGGGGCGATCATCCGGAACTCACCGGCCGCAGCGGCTCCGCTATTTTGCTTGCGGAGCCTGAGGTAGATCCCGAGGACGACGAACCTGCATTCGACGAAGGTGACGATCGAGCTCGGCACGACCCGGCGGACCTGCCTACGGCGCCCCCGGCCAGCAAGATAGGGTGGTACGTCGTAGTCGAGCTGGTGCGGTCCGTCGGACTGCTCGCCGACAGTTTACGTCGTGGCAGCGACGCTCGACTCGCCCAGGCATTAGAAAAGTTATCGGACCTTTCGGCGCTAGCAACCAGACTCTCAAGCGATGAACTATGGATCCTGATCACGCTCTTAGAGACGACCGCGACGCGGTTCGCCAACAACAGCCTGCATAAACGTGTGGTCCGTCTAACGGCGCGCGCTCCAAACCTCCAGCCGCGCCTGTGGCGCTTTGCACGAGAGCAATTCGCACGGGGCCGGGGGATCCTGTGGACGTCTCAGGTGCAAGGTCTCGATCGGCTCATCGAGCGCAATAGCTTTGCGCTCTGCACCCCGACGGGATCGGGCAAGACGCTTGTCGCCAATCTCGCACTGGTCAAGGAGTTGCTGCTGGTTGATCCAGGTGAACAGGCGCCGCTTGCAATCTACCTCGTGCCCTCGCGAGCTCTGGCGAACGAAGTCGAGACAAAGCTCACCGCTGAACTTGGCGACGACCTCGTTATCACCGGCCTTTATGGGGGCGCGGATTGGGGCATCACCGACTATTGGCTCACAACAAATCGTCCCGTCGTTCTTATCGCGACCGTTGAAAAGGCCGAGGCACTCATGCGCTACGTCGGCCACCTTCTCGTAAGGCGCCTTCGCCTGCTTGTGATCGATGAAGCACATCAGGTTGTGAACGAGGGCAACGCCAATGCGATTCAGGCGCTGGCGGCGCACAGCAGCCGATCGATGCGTCTCGAAGGGATGGTATCGCGCCTCTTGGCGCTGAAACCGGATATCGCTCGGATAGCGCTTACGGCCGTTGCCGGCGGCGCGGCTCAGCCCGTCGCTCAATGGATTGAAG
>JAKBAU010000132.1 GCA_021808875.1 Pseudomonadota bacterium
AGCTTTCGTTCGACAATGCGTAGCCCGTGCTCGTGCAAATTGAGGTCACGTATAACTTTAGGATTGAGGAGTGAGACGGTATAGGAGGCAATCGAATTTCTGAAACCTGGATGAAATTCTTCGGTAACGGCTGCGCCACCCACGATACTGCGTCTCTCAAGGACGAGGACTTTTAGTCCCGCAGCGGCGAGGTAGGCCGCACAGGTCAAGCCATTATGGCCGCCGCCAATTATCACGATATCGTACAAGTTATTCCTCTTTCGTCCCGCTGTGAGAGCGATGCCTGATTGCACTCCAATCCGCAAGCTGGTTGCCATCATACAAGGAGGGACCTTTGGGCATCTGTCCGAAGATTGGTTGTGGGGGCAAGTATCAAGTGGCGGCAGCTATAGGTATGTCTCCGCCCGCATTACGGGCGCAGCCGACAGCCTAAGTAAGGTCTAGAAAAGATCATCTGGTCGAGAAAGTCGGTCCATCCAACTCAGACTGATTGCAAAAGAATGACTTCAGCCAACGTAGTCGGGAGTTCGTTTAATCATAACCGGAGCGAAAATACGTCAACCAAGTCATGGGGTATGGCCCGGACTCCGGCGAGCCATGATTGACTTTTCAGAACACCCAGAGGTTCCGTCTCTGCCAGGTCTCTCTATGCTCTGTAAAATGCGTGGGAATACAAGTATAGCTCAAATAAATCGTATACTTATATGAGGTGTGTACTTTAGCTCATTGATTTTTCTCGGTCTGGGCTTAGTGTTCGGGAGCGTGTGGTAGTGGTCGCAACCGCGTGATCAGGAGAATGTCAGAAGAATGCACGTGAGCTGGTAGCACATGGACATTAGGGATACGGAACCGCGCCATGCCGAATTGATCGAGCCGGATGGAGGAGCTGATGCCGACTGGGGTGACTTCCGTATTTTTCTCGAAGTTGTTCGCTATGGCAGCTTCAACAAGGCAGCAGTCAAGCTAAGGATGACACAGCCGACCGTCAGCCGGCGGCTGTCGCGCCTCGAGCAGGCGGTTGGCTCGCGCCTGTTTGAGCGCGACCGCCGCGGGCCACGCCTTACCTTCGAGGGGCAACGTGTCTATCAGGAGGTGATTGCGGCGCAACTGGCGCTGACACGGGCGGCTGCCCAACCTGGACATGTCCGGCCCGCTCTTGTCGGCGGCTGTAAGGTGTTGATGAGCGAGGCACTTGCGACCTATTGGGTGACGCGCTTTATTGCACTTTTCCTTAATCGTCATCCCAACGTAGACGTCAAGTTGTTTGGTACTAATGAAATTAGCGCCGAACGACGTGATGCGTGTGATCTGCATGTCCACTATTACGAGCCTACAAATCAGGAACGAGGGGCTCTACGTCTGGGGATGCTGCATTTCATACCTTTTGCAAGTCGTGGGTATCTGCGACGTTATGGAACTCCGCACTCTATCGACGAACTGAAGAATCATCGCTTGCTCGATCAGGCGTTGCATTTGAGTGATGTCAGCAACTGGGTCCACTGGATACGACAAAAGCCGGTAACCCGCACGTCCTTCTTCACAAATCTGAGTGGCAGCCTCGCAGAGGCGGTTCGCAACGGCGTGGGCATTGCCATGATGCCAACCTATGGCTCCGCTGTGGATGAGGAGTTCGTCCCGCTTGAAGTGGGGATTCGCTATCAGACACCGTTGTCATTGTCGATTACGCGCGATGCCGGCCATCGCTGGCCAGTACGCGCCATGGTCGAGTTTCTTCGTGGTACAGTGTTTGATCATGCGGCCATGCCATGGTTTTCCACCCAATATATCGCACCACATGCCGATTGGCCGATGCTCTTGCGAAACTACATTGCTGCTGCCGAAAAAGTGGGCGCCTCGCCGGAGCTTGCGCTGGCCGAGCTGTAACCTGCTCATCCAGCCTTTTCCTTGACCGGTCAGGGCTCGAAGGAGTGATAGCCCTGTTATGGACGCCTGCCACCACCTTGATGAGAAAATGAGTGGTCCGGTGTCCTGATCAATGGCTCCACCGCCTAAGGAATGAGCTGTCAGGTGTTTTTGCCAGCGATGATCATCCGGACCGTGCGATAGTCGGTCACAGATGCCGAACGCAGGCCGAGGTCTGGGGATGGTTGTGTCCCGCGCGGTTCACGGTGCATCATTATGGATGACAGCCTTGTAGACTGCCTGCGGGGAGTGCCTCGGCTGTAGTTGGTGCAAGGGCAGCGCAGGGGCAGCATTACCGCCAAGTAAACCTCGGTTGGGGTGCCGGGTTACCTCCGCGTTGATGGAATAGAACGGGGAGCGTGACGGCAGATGCTGCGTCGAGGCTGCTTTGCTGCAGTGTGTGTTTTGACTTTTTCCGGGTTTGCGCACGCGCAATCTATTGAAACTGTAACGGTAACTGCCGCACGGATGCCGGAGCCTGTCGGCCAGAGTGCCTTTTCGGTGGTCACCCTGTCGGCGGCCAGCCTCTCGCGTGCGGGACGCCTGGATGCCGCGTTGGAACAGGTGCCGGGCGTTTCGCTCTTTCGGCGCGGCGATAGCCTTTCGGCAAACCCCACAACGCAGGGCATATCGCTACGCGCGATTGCGCCTTCTGGTGCCGGACGAGCTCTGGTCCTGCTTGACGGCGTACCAATGAATGATCCGTTCGGAAATTGGGTGATCTGGACAGCGCTTCCCTGGGAAGACATAGGGCAGGCGCAGATCGTGCGTGGAGCAGGTACCGGTCCTTATGGCTCCGGGGCTCTTACTGGTACGATTGCGCTTACTGAACGAAGTGGTCAGGGTCTTGCCGTGGCAGATGCATCGGCCGGCTCCCTGGGCACAACAAGGCTGGGAGCCGCCGGTGGAGCCAAGATCGGTCAGGTCTCGTTCTTTGCTAGCGCTTCGGCAGAGCATGCCGACGGCTGGTTTCCAGTCATGGCCGGACAACGGGGCGCGGCGGATAGGCCTTTATGGTTCAATGGTGCCTCCGGTTCCTTGCGGGCGCAGGCAACGCTGGAGGAAGGTCTGACCTTCTCCGCCCGTCTGGGGCTCTATGACGAAACCCGCGGCAATGGCGTGATCGGCGGCCGTGCCGGAGCAAACGGCGAGGTAGCCAGCGTCGCATTGGCTCGGACAGCTACGCGATCCCGGCCTGGTTGGCGTCTGCAGCTATGGTCTTTGAGCAGCAATCTCAACAACACCTTCACGTCAGAAGCGCTCAACCACATGAGCGCGCTGGTCGTGGATAATCAGTATGCGACGCCTGCGTGGGGTTGGGGCGCCAATGCGGCGATGGTTGGCGCATCGGGACCGTGGCGGTGGGAACTCGGCGGGGACCTGCGGGATGATTCCGGTGAATCCCGTGAACTCTACCTGCCGGTTCAGGGGATATTTCAGGACAGGCGCCGTGCCGGAGGAAGGCTTGTCATTGTAGGTCTTTACGGCGAAGGGGCGTGGCGGCACCAGGGCTGGCTGCTGACTGCCGGCGTACGTGCGGACCGCTGGGCGACATCTCAAGGGCATCTTGTCGAGAGCAGGGTCGCAAGTGACGCACTCATTGCACTCAGTGATCCACCGAGCCGCAGCGGCATCGTACCAACGGGCCGTATCGGAATTAAACGTAACCTAAGCGGTGGCCTATATTTGCGTGCAGCTGCCTACGCCGGATTTAGGGTGCCGAGCCTCAATGAGCTCTATCGTCCATTTCGGGTGGGGAGCGTGATCACCAGTGCGAACGCCAATCTGAAGCCGGAACAGCTCTATGGTGAAGAACTCGGCTCGGGCGGTCAGCACGCCGGTTGGAAGTGGTCTCTTACCGCCTTTTACAATCAGCTTGCCAACGCAATCACGAATGTAACCGTTTCTACAACGCCTCAGCTGACATTCCAGCAACGCGAGAATGCCGGTACTATTGATGCGCTCGGACTTGAGGGCGAGGCATCGGTAGCGCTCTCCAAGCAGCTTGTTCTTTATGGCGCATATGCTCTCACCGATGCGCGGGTCCACGCGCATGGCCCGGCTGCTCAGCTTAACGGAAAGCGACCTGCCCAGGATCCAGTTGCAACCATCACTGCCGGAGCCGACTATAGCCCTCTTGATCCGTTGCGTCTTTCTGCCCGGGTCCGATACGAAAGTGCCCGCTATAACGATGATCTGAACCGGCAGCGTCTAGGCGCAGCGGTCACGATTGATCTGCGTGCCGACTGGCGACTTCGTCAAGCATGGGACGCATACATTTCCCTCGATAACGCCGCCAATGCCCGCGTGGCTTATCAAGTTGATGCGCCTGGGGTTGATCTTTATGCTGAACCCCGACGTCTGATGGTTGGCCTAACCTATGAACCCTGAAGCCAGGGGATTTAGCGTTAGTCCATGTCCCACGGAAGGACGAAGATCAAAGGGCTCGGGAAAGCCTAGCGAAGACCTGCCGCGAGCCAGATCATGAGGGAGCATAGCCCGCAGACCGTGCGGCTTGGCCAAACTGGATTGAAGGTAACGCGTATATGCCTTGGCGCCACGAGTTATGGTTCTTCGAAGTGGCGGGATTGGGGGCTTGACGAGGAAGAAGGTCGCCCGATGATCCGAAGGGCGATAGAAGCCGGGATCAATTTTTTTGACACTGCTGACATATATTCCCTAGGAGTAAGTGAGGAAGTCCTCGACCGCGCGCTCCGGGACTTTGCGGGCGCACGTGATGCCTATGTGGTTGCAAACAAAGTGTTCAATCCCATGGGCGATGCAGCCAATCAGCGCGGATTATCCCGGAAACACATTGTGTCTGCGATTGATGCGAGCTTGCGTCGTCTGGGAATGGATCACGTTGACCTTTACCAAATCCACCGATTTGACCCGCAGACTCCGATCGAAGAGACGATTGAAGCTTTCCACGATGTGGTCAAGGCGGAAAAGGCGCTCTAGGTAGGTGCATCATCCATGTATGCTTGGCAATTTTCCAGCTATTTGCATATGGCCAAGGTGATGGGGATGACACGCTTTGTCTCCATGCAAAATCATTACAATCTCGTGTACCGCAAGGAGGAACGCGAGATGTTGCCACTCTGTGCAGCAGAAGGAACCGGAATCATTTTCTGGAGCCCGCTGGTGCGAGGCTTCCTCGCCAATAACAGCCGTGAGCAAACGCGTAGAGCCAAGTCTGACCAGTTTGCTCACGCCATGTATCAGGAGAGCGACTTTTCAGTTGTTGATGCAGTAAGCGAGGTTGCTAGGACGCGCGGTGTGTGCAATGCGCAGGTTGCGCTTGCATGGCTATTGCACAAGTCGACGGTGACGGCGCCGATTATTGGGCCGACCAAAATGATCCATCTGGAGGAAGCCGTTGCTGCGACGTTGCTCAATCTGGACGACGCAGAGCATAGGGCGCTCGAGGCGCCCTATGCTCCACACCGCGTGCTGGGTCATCTTTAGGGCTGGGCGCGCAGCAAGCCTTTTCAAAAAATCCAGTCAAGAATCCCACGGTTCTTCAGATGCTTGGCCGCCTTCTTAGCTGCATTGACGGCGGGCGCGGACGCTTTCGGAAGAGTCGCAGGGATTGGAACGGGCTGGGTCATATCGGCCGGATTTTCACTCCAGCCGCCACCCAGCGCAGTATAGAGGCTGACATCAGCCTGAATGCGCGCGAGTTTGATCTGAACGAGTGTGTCTTCAGCAGAGAACAATGTCTGCTGGGACTGAAGCACAGTCAAAAGGTCGGTTACGCCTTCGCGGTATTGGATTTCAGAAATGCGGAACGCCTCTGCCGCAGCCTTGACCTGGGCAGCGGTATATTTCTCTTCCTGCGCATAATGTGCAACTTGGCTCAGAGAGGTCTCCACATCCTTGAACGCGTTCAGCACGGCAGTGCGGTAGGCTTCGATCAGCTGGAGTTGCTGCGCCTTGCTTAATTCAACCTGCCCGGTTAGTCGCCCACCGTTGAAAATCGATTGGATCAGCGAAGCGCCAAGCGAGAATCCTAGATTTGAGGGATTGATCATTGAGCTGAGAGCCGTCGAGGCATAACCACCTGACGCAGTCAGGTTGATCTGCGGGAAGAAGGCATTTCGCGCGGCGTCGACATTGGCATGTGCGGCGGCAAGCTGAGCCTCTGCCTGCGCGACATCTGGACGGCGTTCAAGGAGTTCAGATGGCAGACCAGGGGCAACTGTGGGGGCCTTGATACCCGCAAGGCTGTCTCCGGTCACCTTGAAACCCTCCGGTGGCCGCCCCAGAAGAACGGCCAGGGCAAAGCGTGCTTCGTTACTCTGTTCCTGAAGCGCCGGAACTTGGGCCTTTTGGCCGTTAACCACGGCTTCTTGCTGAGCAAGAGAAAGGCGTGATGCCACGCCGTTTGTTACCTGTGCCTCGGTGACGCCGAGGATACGGTTGGCGGCGCGAATATTCTGATCTGCAATGGTTTCGCGTTGACGCAGCGCGAGAACGTCCAGGTACGTATTGGCCACTGAGGCGGTGACGGTGAGTGCTACAGTCTGCTGATTAAATCGCGCCGCCTTCAGCGCTTCCTGTGCGGAGTTCAGGGTAGGAAGGGTGTCCCAGAAACTCGCCTCATAGCTCGCGCTTCCTGACAACCCGAAGTCATTGCGCGTCAGGTTGAAGCCCTGCGCGTTGGAGCTGCTGCGACTCGCAGTGCCGGCTAGTGAAAGACTTGGAAATAGGGCCGAGGCCGAAATGTAGGTCTGGGCCCGCGCCTGCATGACTGCTGCCACGGCGGAGGCGAGATTGAGATTGTTCTGGTGGGCTTCGACAACCAGCGAGTCGAGTTCGGGGCTGCCGAATCCTTGCCACCAGCCTGGCTTGGGCCATATCTGAGCGTTGGCGACGATGGGCTGAGAAAACGACTTGGGCACGTCACGCCGGGTCAGGGCCACAGGCGGGGGCGTTTCCACGCATCCCGCCGCAACGAGGGCGAGCGCAGCAATCGACGAGGCCTGAAGTAGCTTTTTCATTCGAAATACTCGCTAGAAAGAAATCGGCCTACTGGCGGCTGGCGCCCCTTCATAAACGCTCGATCCCTGAACGCAAGGGTTCAGCACGTCCTGAAGGCCCAGCCGACCTCGGGGTGTAGTGGTACCCCGCCAGATGGGAAGTATATGGATCAGGATCAAGGCACCGGTGGCGGTTTGGCATGGGCTGTGCTTCTGGGGCCACGATAGGGCGGTATGGTGACCGCCCCTTAGATAAGGGGGCAGAGCCGCCCCCAAAAGGCCATGCTCTGCCCCGAATGGTAACCATCTGTCGCCGAGCCCGCCGTCAGGTTGGCGGCCGGCTTCTTGCTTAGCTGTTGTGGGTGGCCGGCTCCCGGATCACCTTGAAGCGCGTAAGCTGCTGCTTGGCGAGGGTAAAGTTCGGAGACAGGGCTACCGCGTGCTGGTAGTCAAAGTAAGCACTGCGGATATCTCCCAGGCTCTCGTGAGCCACCGCGCGGTCATAGTAGGCGATCTGTGGCCGGTTGACGTGCAGTGCAAGGCCCTTGTCTATAGCTACGAGGGCGGCACGATAACGCTTCAGCGAGAGCAACGCCGCTCCCCGGTCCACATAGGCCTCCGCCAGATGGGGAGCGAGGGCTATCCCCTCATTGTAATCCGCCAGTGCCCCTCGCGGGTTTGACGGGGCTCTAAGGATGCCACGATTGACATAGGTGGAGGCACGATCATGGACGCTCAGCGGCTCCTGATTGAGAGCCAAGGTACAGGTGTTGATGCCGTCCCGTGTATCGCCGCCAAACTCGGCCGCTTTATAGCAGCCCTGGGCAAGACCGCTGCCCATAACTGTAATCGCCGCCTGGGCGGTTGTCGTGCCCGCGGCTATCGTAATCAAGACACCAAATGCACTTGCAAGTAAGGGCCCATTTTTGCCTGCAAACCTGCGTTTGAAGGTGAGCATGTTAGGCAATGCCATGAAACTCTCCTACGTGAAACGCAAACGCGATGTTGCGACTGTATGCAGCGCCCGTCTACAGCAGAGACTGTCACGACCGCGTGAGACCTATCGCGATTTCGTGAGCGTGCTCAGCCCTGCCATGGGTCCATGTCGAAACTAGTCACCGCGCGCATGGGAATATCCACTTCGGGAAGGGTACCAGGGTATACGATTACGGTCATGGTCTGACTCGATGTGTCCCATTTCATCTGAGGCGCTATGTGACCGGGATAACGAAATACATGACCATTGAAGTGCATATGTCGGGGTTGAACGAAGGACCAGCTTGAATCCAGATCCTGGGCAAGGCGGGCACGAATTACGGCACGCTGGTCTGGATCGGCGCTGACGTTTAGTGCATCTGGGGCGCTCAGATAGATGGCTCCATTCTTCTCGATCTTGAGGCGGGCAACGATCATCGTTTCGGGCGACTGGAAGCTGCCCTCCCAGCGACCAACGGGCGGCTTGGCCGGGGAGCAGGCCGACAGGCCGACCGCGATCCCTGCAAGCGCGGTGCTGACAATGGTCCGCATAGGCTCTCCCCAGGGTACGGGATGACGAGAGGGACAGCTTGGCAGGTCTAGGTTGACGAACAGTAAGCAGCACCGATCAATTCCCGCGGTTTGGCTTGCGCCCGACGGCAGGGGATTGCTAGTTCTGTGCTTCCATCCCTTCTAAGAGGCAATGCCCGTGTCTATGCAAGTTACCTTGCCACCTGGCTTTTTGGCCGAATCGCTCGGCCGCATCCAGCCTTCCCCGACGCTGGCGGTAACCCAAAAGGCGCGTGACCTCAAAGCGGCTGGTCGCAATGTGATTGGTCTGGGGGCAGGCGAACCGGATTTCGACACTCCGGACAATATAAAGGAGGCGGGGATTGCGGCGATCCGCAGGGGCGAAACTAAATATACCCCGGTGGAGGGAATTCCGGAGCTGCGTGCGGCAATCAGTGCCAAGTTCAAACGTGAGAATGGCCTCGACTATGCCCCGAGCGAAACCTTCGTTGGGCCGGGCGGGAAGGCCATTATCTATACCGCCCTTATGGCTACTCTCAATCCAGGGGATGAGGTCATTGTACCTTCCCCCTACTGGGTTAGTTATCCAGACATCGTCCGGCTGGCCGGCGCCAAGCCGGTAGTGGTTGAAACCAGGATGGAAGATGGCTTTCGGCTTCGCGCCGATGTGCTGGATGCTGCAATCACGCCGCGAACCAAATGGCTGATTTTCAACCAACCGTCTAACCCTACGGGTGCCTGCTACAGTGTAGAGCAATTGCGAGCTCTCACGGACGTACTTGTCCGTCACCCCCATGTCTGGGTCTTAACGGACGACATGTATGAGCACCTCGTCTATGGAGGATTCAAATTCACGTCGATCGGAGCGGCAGAGCCCCGTCTCATGCCGCGCCTCGTGACCATGAACGGTGTTTCCAAGGCCTAC
>JAKBAU010000133.1 GCA_021808875.1 Pseudomonadota bacterium
GCTGCCGGTCCGGCGTGCCGGTACTCGCGCCGATGAGCGGCGAAATGCGGCCTTTGCTTCGCCCAGGGCTTTGGCTATGAACGCCACTCCCGCAGCGCGGCAATCATGGGAAGGGCATACCATGCCACAGGTGGTAACCGTTTTCGGTGGATCGGGCTTTATCGGCAGACATGTGGTCCGGGCATTGGCGAAGGCCGGCTACCGGGTACGGGTGGCCGTGCGCCGACCCAATCTTGCTCCCTTCCTGCTGGTGGCAGGCCAGGTGGGCCAGGTGCAGGTGGTAAAGTGTGATGTTCACGACCGCGAAGAGGTGGCCGATGCCCTGCGCGGAGCCGACTACGCGGTTAATCTTGTTGGGGTATTGCAATCCTTTGGCCGGCAGAGTTTCCGCGCGCTGCATGTCGATGCAGCCCGGACCATCGCCAAGGCAGTGGCAGAGCACGGGCTTAAGCGTCTCATCCACTTTTCAGCGATCGGGGCGGCCAAGAATTCAAAATCTACCTATGCCAAAAGCAAGGCCCAGGGCGAAGATGCCGCGCGCTCGGCCATGCCCGGGACCACGATCCTGCGTCCGTCGATCGTTTTTGGGCCAGAAGACGGCTTCTTTAACCGCTTTGCAGCCATGGCCCGGCTGTCACCGGTACTGCCCCTGATCGGGGGCGGCAAGACCAGATTTCAGCCGGTCTTCGTAGGCGATGTCGCGGCGGCGGTCTGTGCCTGCCTGGCTGATCCGTCGACAGAAGGAAAGCTCTACGAACTTGGCGGCCCAGATATCTACAGCTTCAGGGAGCTAATGCAGCTCATGCTGCAGGTGATCTGCCGCAGGAGGCTCCTCCTGCCCCTGCCCTTCACCTTGGCCAGCCTCCTTGGCCGCGTCCTCAGCATGGTTCCCGGAGCGCCGATTACCACCGATCAGGTCCGGCTTCTGCGCAAGGACAATGTCGTTGGTGCGCAGGCACTGGGCCTGAGCGATCTGGGCATCGTAGCGGATTCGCTCGCTGCCATCCTGCCGTCCTATCTGTGGCGTTTCCGGGCGCACGGACAGTACGAGCGCGAAACCGTGCAGCCCGTCCAGAGCTGAGTTCGGATCAACAGCTTTCGTCAAAGCTGATCCGCGGCTCGCGCGCCGCGGACGCGCTTTTGCGCGCCAGGCATTCACCGGACCTCGAAAGCATCACTTTCGCAGCCCTGACCGCTGTGCGCGCCATATTTAAGTCAATATTGCTGCCGTATTATTTGGATAATATTCGCAAATCACTTTTTTGGATCTCCTGACATCACAAACAATGGCAGTTCTTATGCCATATTGTTAAATTTGTGCTGGAAATACCCCTCGAAGGGCCCTAACAGAGAAAACTCGTCGGGAAACTGCATGACGGAAAGCTGGCCATGGCAGAAACAATGTTACGATTTGTCGATGTCGGGCGCGAGCTGCCGACGAAGCGCGCTGCCGACGAGCGCGTGACCGACTTCAATGAGGTCTATGCCGAGTTTGCCGCCGCCAAGGCCGCCGAGCAGGCAGCCAGATGTTCGCAATGCGGGGTTCCCTTCTGCCAGGTGCATTGTCCGCTATCAAACAACATTCCCGACTGGCTCAAGCTGACCGCTGAGGGCCGGCTCGAGGAGGCCTACCGCCTCAGCCAGGCGACCAATCCCCTGCCTGAAATCTGCGGCCGCATTTGCCCGCAGGACCGCCTGTGCGAGGGCAGCTGCACCATCGAGCAGTCCGGTCATGGCACCGTCACCATTGGTGCGATCGAACGCTATCTATCCGATACTGCCTGGAACCATGGCTGGGTCGCCCCCCTGACGCCTGCTGCCGATCGTGGCCAGAGCGTGGCCATCATCGGTGCCGGACCGGCGGGCCTTGCCGCCGCCGAAACCCTGCGTCAGCGCGGTTATCGCGTCACTATCTATGACCGTCACGACCGCCCTGGCGGCCTTCTGACCTACGGGATTCCGGGCTTCAAGCTGGAGAAGTCCGTGGTGCAGCGCCGCATCGAACGGCTCAAGCGGGGCGGCATCGCATTCACCTTGAACTTCGAGGTTGGCCGTGACGCCAGTCTAAAAGATCTACGCGCCCGGCACGACGCAGTCTTCATCGCCACGGGCGTCTATAAAGCGCGGGAACTCAGGGTGCCGGGCGTCGATCTTGGCCACATCGTACCGGCGCTTGATTTTCTCATCGCCTCCAATCGCCGCGGCTTTGGCGACCATCTGCCAAAGGCCATGGACAAGGGGCTCGATGCACATGGCAAGAAGGTCGCGGTCATCGGCGGCGGTGACACCGCCATGGACTGTGTGCGCACCGCCATGCGTCAGGGCGCATTGTCCGTCAGCTGTCTCTACCGACGCGATCGCGACAACATGCCGGGTTCTCTGCGTGAGGTCGCCCACGCCGAAGAGGAAGGCGTCAGCTTCGAGTGGCTGACCCTGCCGGTCGCATTTCAGGGAACACGTAATGTCGAAGCCGTACGCCTTGTCCGCCAACGTCTCGGCCTTGCCGATCCGGCTGGCCGGCGCACGCCGGAGCCGATCAGCGGCTCAGAATTCAGCCTCGATGTCGATCTCGCGATTTCGGCACTTGGCTTCGATGTGGAGGACTTGCCGAGCCTGTTTTCCGCACCCCAACTCGCCACGCGCGATAATGGAACGCTGCGCATTGTTCAAAAAACAATGATGACCAGCATCGACGGCGTGTTTGCCGGGGGCGACGTGGTACGCGGCGCTTCCCTAGTCGTATGGGCGGTACGCGATGGCCTTGATGCGGCCGAGGCCATTGATCGCTTCCTTCTGGCCAGAAGGGCCAGTGCCGGCCAGCTTGCTGCGGAGTGAGGATGATGGATACCGTCTGCACCGAGATCGAACGCTTTCGTGCCAATGCCCGGCTGCTTGAGGCCGCCGGCGTCTATTCCCCAGACCAGGAACATGATGCCTGTGGCGTGGGCCTCATCGTCGCCATCGACGGCGCACCGCGTCGTGATGTCGTGACCCACGCTATCGAGGCGCTCAAGTCGGTTTGGCATCGCGGCGCCGTCGATGCCGACGGCAAGACCGGTGATGGCGCCGGGATTCACCTGCAGGTACCACAGGAATTCTATCGCGCTGCAGTTGCCCAAACCGGACACAGTCTGCGCTCCGGGCGTATTGCAGTCGGCCAGATTTTTCTGCCGCGTACCGACTACACGGCGCAGGAGACCTGCCGCACCATCGTCGAATCCGAACTCCTCGGCTTTGGCTTTTATCTCTATGGCTGGCGCCAGGTGCCGATTGACATCTCGGTGATCGGCGAGAAGGCCAACGCCACCCGCCCCGAAATCGAGCAGGTGATGTTCGACATTGGCGAGGACGAGCCCATGGAGACGCTGGAGCGGCGCCTCTATCTCTGCCGCCGGCGTATTGAAAAGCGAGTTCGCGAAGCGGCAATCGCCGATTTCTACATTTGCTCCTTTTCCTCGCGTTCCCTGATTTACAAGGGCATGTTTCTCGCCGAGCAGCTCGCAACCTTCTATCCAGATCTCAAGGACGAACGCTTTATTTCGGCCTTTGCCATCTTCCATCAGCGCTACTCGACCAATACCTTCCCCACCTGGCGTCTGGCCCAGCCCTTCCGCATGCTTGCCCACAATGGTGAGATCAATACGCTCAAGGGCAACGTCAACTGGATGCGCAATCACGAATCCAAGATGGCAAGCCAGCTGTTCGGCGACCATGACGTCGACATCAAGCCGATCATCCAGCCGGGCGGATCGGACTCAGCCGCGCTCGATGCCGTATTCGAAGTGCTGGCACGCGCCGGCCGTTCGGCGCCGCTCGCCAAGATCATTCTCGTACCGGAAGCCTGGTCGAAAAAAGCCTCGACCATGCCCGAATCCCACCGGGCGATGTATTCCTACGCCAATGCGGTGATGGAGCCATGGGACGGACCGGCCGCCATTGCCGCAACCGACGGGCGCTGGGTCATCGCCGGCATGGATCGCAACGGTCTACGCCCGATGCGTTATGCCCGCACCGAGGACGGGCTGCTGTTTGTCGGCTCCGAGGCAGGCCTTGTTCTGCTCGAAGAAACCCGCATCCTGCAGAAAGGACGCGTTGGCCCTGGGCAGATGATCGGCGTCGACCTCGAGACTGGACGCTTCTACGAAGACGGCGCGATCAAGGATTATCTGGCAAGCGAATATCCCTACCAGGAGTGGACACAGAAGATCGTCGAACTGGAACCGATTCTGGGCCCGGGGCCGGAGCCCCGCCTGTTCGACAATCATGAGCTGCATCGACGCCAGATTGCTGCCGGTGTGAGCCTGGAAGACCTCGAGATCGTGCTTCATCCCATGGCGGCGGAGGCCAAGGAAGCCATTGGCTCCATGGGCGATGACACACCCCTTGCCGTGCTCTCCGACCAGTATAGGCCTCTGTCGCATTTTTTCCGGCAGAACTTCAGCCAGGTTACCAATCCACCGATCGATCCGCTCCGTGAAGATCGGGTCATGAGCCTGAAGACACGGTTCCGCAATCTTGGCAATGTGCTGGCCCAGGATGAAAAACAGACCGAGGTCTTTGTACTCGAAAGCCCGGTCATGTCGAACGGCATGTATGAGCGCATGCGCGAGCGTCTGCCGGGCGAATTTGCCGAACTGGATTGTACTTTCCCGGTCGACAATGGCACTGCCGATGCCAACGCCTTGCGCGATGCGCTCGCCCGCCTGCGGGCGGAAGCCGAAGAAGCCGTGGCCAGTGGTACCGGCTATCTCGTGCTTAGCGACGAACGTATCAGCGCCACCCGCGCCGGCGTGCCTATGATTCTTGCAGTCGGGGCGGTGCACTCACATCTGACGAAAAAGGGCTACCGCAGCTATACCTCCATCAATGTGCGTTCAGCCGAGTGCATGGATACCCATTACCTCGCCTGCCTGATCGGTGTGGGTGCAACCACGGTCAATCCCTATCTCGCCCAGGAGGCAATCGCCGAGCGCCATGAACGCGGCCTGTTTGGCACGGTTCAGCTCGGCCCCTGCGTCAAGCGCTATCTCGACGCGCTCGATGCAGGCCTCAAGAAGATCATTTCAAAGATGGGAATATCGGTCCTTTCCTCCTATCGTGGCGCTTATAATTTCGAGGCAGTGGGCCTGTCGCGGTCCATGGTCGCGGAGATCTTTCCGGGCATGCCATCGCGCATTTCCGGCATTGGTCTTTCCGGCATCACAGCCAAAGTCGCCCGCCAGCACGGCAAGGGCTTCGCCACAGGCTCCGACATGCTGGCGGTAGGCGGTTTCTACAAGCAGCGTGCCAGTGGTGAACTCCATGCGCACGGTGCCAACCTGATCCACATGCTGCAGCATGCCGTCATCCATGATTCCTACACGACCTTCCGACGTTATTCGGAGGCCGTGTGGTCACTGCCACCCGTTTCACTGCGTCATCTGATGGGACTGAAGGCAGGCGGACCGCCCGTCGCGCTTCAGGATGTCGAATCTATCACCGAGATCCGCAAGCGCTTCATTACTCCGGGGATGAGTCTGGGCGCATTGTCTCCCGAGGCCCATGAAGTCCTCAACATTGCCATGAACCGCATCGGTGCCAAGTCCGATTCTGGGGAAGGGGGGGAGGATCCGGCACGTTTCACCCCCAAGGCCAATGGCGACAATCCCAACTCGGCCATCAAGCAGGTCGCCTCAGGCCGCTTCGGGGTGACCGCCGAATACCTCAATCAATGCCGTGAAATCGAGATCAAGGTGGCGCAAGGGGCCAAACCCGGAGAAGGCGGCCAGCTGCCGGGCTTCAAAGTGACGGAGTTCATTGGCCGCCTGCGCCATGCGACGCCAGGTGTGTCCCTGATCTCGCCGCCCCCGCATCACGACATCTATTCGATCGAAGATCTGGCGCAGCTGATCTATGACCTCAAGCAGATCAATCCGGATGCGCGGGTGTGCGTCAAGCTGGTATCGGCCGCAGGTATCGGCACCATCGCCGCCGGCGTCGCCAAAGCCAAAGCGGATGTGATCCTCATTGCCGGCCACAATGGTGGCACCGGTGCCTCACCCCAGAGTTCGATCAAATTTGCTGGCGTTCCCTGGGAGCTCGGGCTGACTGAGGCCAACCAGATCCTGACACTCAACAATCTGCGCCATCGCGTGGTACTGCGTACCGATGGTGGCATCAGGACTGGCCGCGACGTGGTAATGGCGGCAATGATGGGTGCCGAGGAATTCGGCATTGGCACCGCGGCACTGATCGCCATGGGCTGCATCATGGTCCGCCAATGTCACTCGAACACCTGCCCGGTCGGGGTCTGTACCCAGAATGAGGCGCTACGCGCCAAGTTCACCGGCACGGCTGAAAAAGTCGTCAACCTCTTCAGTTTCATTGCCGAAGAGGTCCGCGAAATTCTGGCCCAGCTCGGCTTCCGCAAACTCGAAGAGGTAATCGGCCGCACCGACCTGCTGTGCCAGCTCAGCCGTGGCGCCGAAGAGCTCGACGACCTTGATCTTAATCCGCTGCTGGTTCAGGCGGATCCCGGAAATCACGCGCGGTATTCGACGGCCAAAGGACGTAACGAAGTCCCCGAAACGCTCGATGCTCAGATCGAAAAGGACGCAGCACCCTTTCTTGCACACGGCGAGAAGATGCAGCTCACCTACAATGTGCGTAACACGCATCGCTCGATAGGCACTCGCATCTCTTCGCGTATCGTGCGCCAATGGGGTATGACCGGACTGCAACCGGCCCATCTGACCTTGCGCCTGCGCGGATCGTGCGGTCAGTCGCTCGGTGCCTTTGCCGTGCAGGGATTGCGCATCGAGGGTTTCGGTGATGCCAATGACTATGTCGGCAAAGGTCTGTCCGGAGCTACCATCGCACTGCGTCCCCTGACCTCGGCACGCTTTGTGGCCCGACAGAACACCATCGTCGGCAATACCGTTCTTTACGGTGCAACCAGCGGCAAGCTCTTCGCCGCAGGCCAGGCCGGAGAACGCTTTGCCGTGCGCAATTCGGGGGCAATCACCGTCGTCGAAGGCTGCGGCTCGAACGGCTGCGAATACATGACCGGTGGCGTTGCTGCGGTCCTCGGTCGCGTGGGCGACAATTTTGCCGCAGGCATGACCGGCGGCATGGCCTTTGTCTACGACGAGGACGAACTCTTCGAGCGTCATGTCAATCCCGACAGCGTGGTCTGGCAGCGTCTGGAGAGCAGCCATTGGGCTGGCGTGCTGCACGATCTCATCGTCGAGCACCTGGCGGAGACCGATTCGCAGTGGGCGCGCCAGTTGCTCACGCAGTGGGAGACGGAACTGCCCCGTTTCTGGCAGGTGGTGCCCAAGGAAATGCTGTCACGTCTCCCCTACCCCCTCAGCGATAGCGCCCTGGCCGCCGAATAGCCGCTGCGGATACGCCCGCAAGTTGGCATTCTGGCCATCCTCATGTGGCATTGCTGGCGCACGGGCGCTAATCTCCGGCGCAATGGTGATTAATGTTAAGTCCAAGATCCTGCGGGCAACCTGGACAGGACCAGGCATGGATGGGTCACAGAGGCGCAACAGGATGGGCAAGGACTCGGTCAAGGTAAGGACCGTTTTGGTCCTCTCAACGCGCCGGTAACGGAACGCACATGTCACCTCCCGCCTACAAACTTCGCCGCAAGACCATCCTGCGCATGGTGCTGTGGAGCGCTTTCGCACTTGCTGTTCCGGCACCGATCGTGCTCCTGCTCGTATTTCGTTTCGTGCCGGTGCCGTTTACCCCGCAGATGGTGCTGCGGACGCTCTCCGGTCGGCCCCTGCACCATGTCTGGGTGGGTCAGGACATCACGCCCCTGCTCGGGCGGGCCGTGATCGCCAGTGAGGACGAACGCTTCTGCTTTCACCATGGCTTTGACTGGGTCTCGATCGATCATGCGATCAACGCCCATGAAGACGGCGCAAGGTTGCGTGGCGCCTCGACCATCAGCCAGCAGACCGCGCGCACGATATTCCTGCTCCCGGTGCGCAGCTGGGTACGCAAAGGCATTGAAGCCTGGCTCACGGTGCTCATGGAAGCCCTGTGGCCCAAACAGCGGATTCTGACGGCCTACCTCAATCTCGTTGACTGGGGCCACGGCAACTACGGCGCAGAGGCTGCCGCCATGAGCTATTTTGGTACCTCAGCTGCGCGCCTCACCCCCTTGCAGGCCGCACGGCTGGCGGTTGTACTGCCGGATCCGGACATTTGGAGCGCGGATCGTCCCGGACCCTATGTGCGCGGGCGCAGCCAGGTCATCCTGGTGCGGATGGGCTGGGTGACCCGTGATCGTCTTAATGCCTGTGTACGGCGCTAGCCAAATATGATTTGCCGCTTTTGCCCGCTGCCCGCTTGGCCTAGTTTGCAGTCATGCGCCGCCTCACTCATTTGACGCTTTCCCCCCCGTCGCGCTTCGCCCGTCTCATGATCGGCGAAAAGCGGCTCGCCTATGACCCGGTGGTACCCGAGGATCCGCACATGCACCTGCCGGTCTTTGTCGATCTCGACGGCACCCGCTGCGAGGGTCTTTGGGCCATCGTAGACCATCTCGAAGGAACCTATAGCGATCGCCCGCTTCTTCCCGAGGATGCCCGCGTGCGCGGCGAAGCCCTGCGCCTTGTCGACTGGGCGATGGGGCCGTTTCAGGCAACCATTACCGCCCGCATCGTCTTCGAGAAGGGTGCCCAGCGCTATACCGGGGCTATGACCAAGCGCACCCCCGACATGAATGTGATCCGCGAAGGCCGTGACGTGCTTAAGCTCGCACTCAAGGGGCTTGGCGAGATGGCAGACCGCAACGGCTATCTGACCTGTCGTGACTGCACGCTCGGGGATCTTGCAGTTGCCGCCCATCTGTCGGCTCTGGACTACTTTGGCGAAGTCCCCTGGTCCGAGTTTTCCGCAGCCAGTGAGTGGTATGTGCGCATGAAATCGCGTCCGTCTTTCCGCTCGCTGCTGGCCGACCGCGTGCCCGGCCAGCCTCCGACCACACAATATGGCGAACTCGACGACATCTGAGCCGCGCGCGGCCATCGTCGCGCAGGCTGTGGCAGAAGGCTTCGATGTTGTGGGCTTTACCCGTGCTGCTCTGCCAGCACCGGTGGCAGAGCGGCTGCAACAGTTCATTGCTCTCGGCCATCACGGCGACATGGACTGGATGGCCAGCCATCTCGAGCGCCGACGCGCCCCCGACAGCCTATGGCCTGAGGCGAAAAGTGCGATCGTGCTTGGCGTGAATTATGGCCCCACTGAAGATCCACGGCTGCGTCAGGAACAGCGCGAGGAAGGCGCGATTAGCGTTTATGCCCAAGGCGATGACT
>JAKBAU010000134.1 GCA_021808875.1 Pseudomonadota bacterium
CAAAGATCCGATAAATCTTAGATGCTACATTCCATTGGGCACCGGTGCGCTTACTGAGACGTGGCTGTATCAATATTTTCCCAGCCCACTTTAGGAGACCTACTCCATTCAACTTCTTCCTTATGGTCATCACCGTTCCAGATCACATGGCCAATGCGGAGATGCTGAAACTTCAGCCTTGCCAACCCTTCCGGGCGTTACTCTCATCTCAACCATCCATCCGAGAAGACGTTTGATCAGATCCTTTGCAAGAACCAACAGGATGAAAATTCTAGAATCATTCCAGCCAGTGGTCCTACCACCCAGCCACGCGGTACCGCACCTGCTACTCTCTGATCGAGAGTCTCCCTTCCGCGCGCGAAACCCGCTCCAGCCATTGCGCCAATGAGGGCCTGATTCATTGACGTGAAATATCCCGCTAGCACCGTGGCAGGTACCACAAGTCCCTGAACTAGTTGCGAATCTGTTGCCATCGCCATGTCAACCTTCACCACGTCAAAGGCGATACGTTCCAGCAGTGGACTGCCCCAAGTGAGTACGCCCGACGCAATTCCAATGCCACCTAGAGCTCCGGTAAGCAGATCTCCAGGTATTCCCGTAGTCAGAAATGCAGCTGTCGCGTTGGAAACATAATTTTCCCCCATCACAAGTGACGCGGCACCGCCGATAAGAACAAGACTGCGTCTAATCACGCGTGTACTTCCGCTGTCTACAAACTGAGGTACAAGATCCACGCACTTTGTAAGTATATAGCCCTCTATGAAAGTTATAAGCGGAGCAGAAACCCACAGCACCGCCAGGCTCAAAGCCGGGCTCCAACGAATGGTCAAACCTTGTGCCAGCCGTGCACCAATAACGGCGAAAGCCAAGATTTGAATCGTGGAAGTTGGAATGCAGCGCTACGTAAATGTTGTCGTGAGCATGAACGCGGCCGCTGGAATTGCGATCGCGGGTACGTGCCCAGGCGATGGACGACCAAAATGACATGTCCAATGTTGTGCAACACCCTATGGCTTAGAAGGCTCGCCCCAAGAAGAGTAAAGGGCGCCATCAGCCACAAGGCTGGTCACAGCCTGATGCTTCCCGTAGCGTGCGGCATACCCATGCAGGTGCTGGTGTAGTGGGCACCCATACTCCTGGAAAGCCCAAGCGCGAGAGCTACCAGAATCATTGCTGACACACTCAAGGCTGGCTCGGTTCCTCATTGAACGCGGCGCGGCTCAGCCATTCCCTCCCCCACAGTGATAGCTTCACAACGCCTTTCTTTCCATCTACCCAAGTCAGTCGGTTCCACCAAGCCGGCCGCATTTGCCGGAACTGCACGTATGTACCCGACTTGCGACACGCCAGTTTAGGCTTCTGCCGAACGCAAAATTTCGGGTGCGACATCTGCTCAATACGTTCGGCCGGGAGCCAAATCCTGCTCACCATTAGATGAAATTCAGTCCATGTTAGGGAGCTAACCCTGTAGCCCGCCGAATATCCCGTACCCCCTGCGGCTGTCACCCAAATCAGTCCCCCCGTGGAATACCCCCGAATCGGCAAGTCTCAACATCTCCTAGACCGCGCAAGAGGGTGGTACTCGTGAGCTAACGTCGGCGAAGGCTTCGGCCATCAGACGAGCCACCTGCCCCAGAAAATGGGCCTGTGGATTGCTTCCCCGGGGGCCATGCAGCGCGGGTCCACCTCCTGAATGGCAGATGGCGGCTGGTAAAAATTGCTATTTCCAGCTTCATTAAGGCACTTGATTCCCTGCCCGCTGCCTGATCTCGTCATGGCATTAGTATAGCCGCCGGCGGGACACTCGATGAGCCTTTCAGAGTTTTTGCATTCGTGGCGCCCGCTGACCTGGGCGCAGCAAATTTCAAGCATAGCTGATCTATAGATTGTACAGGCTCTCGCTGCAGCTGGATAACACTTAAAAACCGCGTATATGAGGGAAACTATGAAATTCCGAGTTCTCGTGGCAGCTCTTGCATGTCTGTCAGGTTTTACTTTGCCTGCACAGGCTTCCTCCAGTGTTAAAGCGCTTGGTCAGGACGTTGCGATTGCGCTACCGGTTATTGCGGGCGGGATCACGGTATGGCGAAACGATTGGATTGGTCTGGCGCAGGCTGCCGTAACCGGAATTGCGACGGTTGGCACCGTATATGGGCTCAAGCATTTTGTTCACGAATGCAGACCTTTCGCCATGCCCTGCCATGGTCACAGCAATCTGGACTCGTTTCCGTCCGGAACCTCCGCCGTCGCCTTCGTGCCGGCACAATATCTTTGGCAGCGCTATGGATGGAAATTTGGAGTCCCTGCATACGCTGCCGCAGCGTTTGTTGGTTACTCCCGAGTCGACAGTAAGGAGCACCACTGGTGGGACGTGGTCGCAAGTGCCGCCATCTCCCTCGGTTATAACGAGATTTTCACCACGCGATACCAACCGCGAGGGTTTTCAACCGGACTGTCAGCTGGTCCGGGTGGCGCGTACATGTCTCTAAAATACAGATGGTAGGAAAGTAAAATGGCTTCTTTTGGTTGTGGCACGCCAAATTGCACTTAGTTCGGCGCAAATACATTCGGCTATATGCCCAATATAATTGAGAAGCCTACTTGACCCCGTGAACGCTTTCGAAGTCTCTGCGGTCAAGGAAGCATTAGTCGGCCTCGGCATTTAACCAGGGCAGCCTCGAAAGGCTAACGCCGAAGCTGACAATTTCATCGCCAGATACAGCTCTTCATTCGTGAGTTGCGGGTGGACTACAGGAATCAACGGCGACGCCAGCGACGCCTCATCAGACCATCGCCCACAATAACTCCCTACCATCAATGCTAAGGCCAAAAGGCCAGGATCTGTCGAACAACACCGCTCACCGTTCCGATACCTGAGCGGTGTCCCGCATGATAGACGCCGGCCCAGGTCTGCATCCAGGCGCCGTCAACCTTCCGTCCTCACTTGTCTAGGGTCTTTGGCATCCCGTTAAACTCGTGGGGCGGTGTATTACCTGCAAGATATTTGACGAAGAAATCCCAGCACCGACGGGTGATATAGGGAGTATGAGACCCGTAATGATGATGCTCGTTAGGTACCACGAGCATGCTAAAATTCTTGTTCGCGTTCATTAAGGCATTGACCATCAGATAAGTGTTGCTGGGCGGGACATTGTCGTCGATCGATCCTGTTACCAGCATCAAATGACCTTTCAGACTTTTCGCAATTAGCTCACTCGCCTGATTGTCGTAGCTAGTCGTGCCGTTACTATATTTGACCAAGGGGCCCTCCCACCTTTCACCCCAATCGTAGGCATAATCACGGTTATCGTAGTTACCGCTTTCAGCCCACCCCACTTTGAAGAAATCTGGGTAATGAAGCATGGCTGACACCGTCGCGTTACCACCGCCTGAATGACCCCATATCCCCACGCGATTGATATCCATCCATGGATATCGGGCGGCCAGTTGCTTAATTCCTGTGACCTGATCGGGAATTGTGTCATCACCCATGTCGCCATACCAGTAACGCTGAAACTTCGCGGAACGGTAAGGCGTTCCCATGCCGTCAATGGTAACAACGATAAAGCCAAGCTCAGCCAAGGCCTGATGGTCGCCACTTTCGGAGCGGAAAGAAAACGTCGCTATAGAACCGATTTGCGGACCCGGATAGATAAAATCGATTACCGGGTATTTTTTGTGGGGGTCGAAATTGGTTGGCTTGTACATCAGTCCATAAAGCGTCGTCCTACCATCCCGAGCCGTTACGGTAAATGGAACTGGCGGTACCCACCCAATAGCCTTCAGACGGGAAATGTCTGTCTTTGCGATCGTTTCAATAATCCGTCCGTTCTGCGACGAGCGAAGAACAGTTACTGGAGGCGTGGTCGGCGTCGAATACGAGTCAACAAAGTACTTGCCGTGCGGCGACATCGTGATGATGTGATCCTCTGCCTCTGGCGTCAGCAAGGTGGTCTTTCCAGTATCAATGTTCACCTTAAATAATTGCCGATAATAAGGGTTAACTCCGGGGGTTCGACCCACACCGACGTACCATAACGTATCAGCCTTGGCGTCAACGTAGGGAACCTGAATTACATCGCCTTTACCCGTGGTAATTGGGTGCAGCATTTTTCCCGTCTTAAGGTCGTAGAGATACAGGTTAATCCAGTTATTCTGCTCCGTTGGCCATATGGCCTCACCCTTTCCTGCCAGGTACTGCCAGTCAGGGCGACGATACCAGCCCTGATAATATTCCTTCGCGCTGTACTGAAACGCCGTTCGCACGCTGCCTGTAGAGGCATTGGCAATACGAAACCATTCATGCTGCTGATTGCGCGAAGTCGACACAATCGCAAACGTCTTGCCGTTGGAAGACCAGCGCACGTCCTTCCAGCTGCCCAATCTCTGCTCAGGGGCCATCCTGAGGGGTATCACCTTGTGACTGGCAACATCGATCACTGCCGGGTGGATCATAAAGACATGCTTGTCGCCTGGCAGTGGGTAAGGCAAAGTTTTCAGCTTGGGATGCCCTACACGCGTTGAGATAGTATAGAAATCCTTGACCTTACGTTGATCTTGCCGAAATGCCACGAGCATCTTCGAGTTCGAAGACCAGCGCACCGTTGCCGGGCCGTCCTTCTTGTTTCCATACCCGTAGTTTTTCACTCCATCAGTGCTGAGCTGTGTCTCTTTGCCGTTGGAAATATTACGAACCCAAAGATTCCAGTTACGTACAAAAGCCTTCAGTTTACGGTTTGGTGAGAGAGCATGCTTACCTTCGCTAAATTCTCTCGCATGATGAGATGACTTTGCCGGCTTGGACATTGACGTGCACACGCCTGCACCAGACAAGGCACACTGGAACGTTCCTCCGCCAAAGTGAACTTCCAGCTTACCATGGGCGAGGTGATGGAAATCGAATCCATATGCCGGCCATTTCGTTGCACTCACAGGCTTCCCGCGCGCCTTGCCTAGAGCTGCAGCCAGCTTACCCGCATCAAATGCCGGTGAAATCTTCCCGGTCACAGCACTCACTTCGAGAATTGAGTCCCCTCTGGCACCGTGATCGCGATACCAAAAGTGCGTGGCATCGATCCACTTGACGTGCTGGACCTCATGATCGACCAACGGATCCACAAAATGTCCTACCAGTGGGTCTGTGCTATCGAGCAGAAATTTCGCCCCGCGCGCGTAGTCCGCATCTGATAATTGCCGGGCCTGCACCAGCGTCGGAAAGCCTCCCAAAAGTGCGATGAGTGCAACCCGAGCAAGATGTTTCGATTTCATGTGCAGCGAACCTCAGTTGTGGCGGTGATTTGTGACCAATGCACGCGGCTGTGGGCGCCCGTCCAGTCGGCATTCAATCTTAACCATTTGTTTTAATTTAGTTTTTGGGCGAACCGCATGCGCTAGCCGCGGTGAGCCTTTCGTTTGGCGTTAGTGTTGATGCTCCCCGGTCCTCCAATTTCATCAAGTATGGCAAGTATGGAGCGACGATCAAAGACCGAAGTAGTCCCACGACTTCACAAGCTGTTGTTTAACCCCAAGACCGTTTATGCCTCGGGCGTGTGGAGTATTTGCCCTCGCTCTCGGCCCGATACTGCCCCCTCCAAACAGATCTCCGGGCTGAATTCTTCAAGAGCCAAAATACCGCTCAACTTATTCAGCGTTGCCGTATTTCCAGCCCTGCGATTGGCCCCATTGAGCTTTTCCGGGTTTCGGAGGTTAGTGGGCGCGGACCGAAGAGGCTCTTGTCACACAAACCCGGTTACCCAAGCGGCTGCGGGTCATGGACACTGGCATGCATTAAATGTTCAACGCAGTTGCATCCATGCTAGCGTGTCTATCCTCCATCGGCGCATTACAGATCTGCGTGGGGTTTGGAAGATGGACCAAGTTTACCGGTTCAAAGGACTGTGGCTTGCTGGCGAGTCTGGGCCTTGCCGGCCGTTCGGACCTTTCTATCACTGACAGTAGCGATTTGGTTCATGAGCATTTCCGACTATCGATAATGTGAGCTGGAGCCAACCGACTTGCGCAGTGACGCATGGCGGCTTCGCCCTGCCCATCTTCGTATAGGTGGATCCAGGCATGACCTCGCATGGCACGTATCTATTAGCCCTTCCTGCCCAGACCCAGTAGCGGAATGCCGTTGAAGCAACCCCAAAGTAGAGCGCTCGGGCGTGGGCGAGGCTTAATGTTAGCCGCTCAAATCACAAAGCTCGTCGTGCTGCCAGACCCCGGGGCACAAGCAAGGGCGGGGTATGGTGCGGTCACCTTCTCCCGCCTGAAGGATGCATCATTATATTCGATCCTCTGGGACCAACCTGATGATGACCCTATCTCGTCACCCCGAATTAGGGCTGAAAGTAGCCAGGTCGGCTGATGTCGGCGATCAAACCGATTTGCCTAGGTACCCATCCCAACCATTGCTGCGTTAGCGCGCTCGAAGCGGGTCCATCCAATCCGGCAAACATGGCCATCATGCCGAAGTGATTAGGGGCCTCTTCTGGCCTAATTGAAACTACGGGAAGCTTCAGATGCCGGCCAATGATCTCGGCAATGTCGCGCGCCCGCACTCCCTCGTCGGCCACCGCATGGTAACTAACGCCTGCGCGCCCGTTCTCTAGAGCCAGGCGGTAAAGCCTCGCCACATCGAGCCGGTGCGCACCGGACCAGCGATTGCTGCCGTCACCAATGTAGGCCGACACCCCCCTTTCCTGAGCGATGGAAAAAAGCCAGTTGACGAGGCCGCATTTACCATCGCCGCCATGGACCTGTGGAAGACGTATCGCCATTGCGCGAACTCCGTGGGCAGCGAAGGATAGACCTGCTGCCTCGGACATGCGGGGGAGACCCGGCGTCGCGGGGTCCTCTTCGGTAGCAACACGCCCAGGTGCCGCAAGCAACGTCCCGGAGGTGACAATGAGAGGCTTCCCCGATCCAGTAAGGACCTCACCTATAGCCTCAATCGCCCGCTTATCGACTTGACCGTTCTCGGCAAACTTCGAAAAATCATGAATGAATGCCAGATGGATGGTACCATCGGTATCCTTGGCTCCGGCGCGTAAGCTGTCGAGATCTTCGAGCGCGCCACTGTGAGCGGTTGCACCCAATTGCTCCAATACCCGCGCATTGGCATCGGAGCGGGAGAGGCCGACGACGCTATGCCCGCTGGCAATCAATTCCCTCACGGTGGCTATGCCAATGAAGCCAGACGCACCTGTTACAAAAACGCGCATGCAAATACTCCTTGTTCACATGAGCGACATATTGGTACGCTTCCTAAACTTGTAAAGTAGTGAAATTATACGGGTATAATCACTACCAGGATGGTCACCGAAAACGGAGCGGAGAGCTATATGGACAACCGCCGCATGAAGCACGATCCGGCGCATTTCGGCATACGCGGTCTTCCCGGCGTGTACCCAGTCACTGGCTCAGTACAATCGACCTTGCAGTGACCACCTACCCCGCCAACTTGGCGCGCGGCGGAGCAGCTCATAACGCTCAGGTACGTAGCCATGGGTTTCACACAGCCACTGCATATCAACATGTGACAGGACAATGACGTGCCTCGTCAGAACGAAGATGATACCTTTCTGCCAGTCTTCTCGCCTGAGATCTGGCGAGTGATCTTTGACCTTTGGCAGTAAAGCAGAGACTTGCCTCGACGACCTTTAATCCGACAGGCACAATAGATGCTGACAAGGTCCGTGCCCTGCTGAAGCCGCTATTGAGGCAGTCTTGCAGGGGCACAGCGGTTTTAAACTTTGGTCTCGGGTAGCCGGACCGTATACGGAGCGACGATGCATACCCATGTCTATGACCTCCAGGTCGAGCGGGATCTCCTCGTGAGGATGCGCGACGGCATCGGCTTGGCGACCGACGTCTTTCACCCTGTTCCCAAGAGCCGAAACGAACGCTTTCCTGTCTTATTATTCCGTACGCCTTACTCCAAAGATGAGGTTGAGAGGGACTGTGGCCACGCACCCTGGTTCGCACGCCAGGGCTTTGTGGTAGTTCAGCAGGATTGTCGGGGCTGCTTCAAATCTGAGGGCGCGGTCAATTATCTTCTGCCCGAATCTGAGGACGGATATGACACGCTAGAATGGATCGGCCGACAAGACTGGGGCGATGCAGACATCGGAAGCTGGGGCACATCATGGTCAGGCTGGACCCAAACTGCAATGGCTGCACTTGGACCCAAACGTCTTCGCACTATCGTCCCCATGATGAGCGGCGCCGATGGCTATTCCAGCGCGATCCGGCAGGGCGGAACGCTTGAACTGCGCTGGATCGCCTGGGCCTTCTGGCACGCGGCCGAGAATACCCAAACTGAGCTTGCCAAAGATGCAGCCACCGAAGCAGCTCTGATACAGCCCACAAAACGCTTTTCCGACTGGCTGCGGGAGTGGCCGATCCGGCGGGGCAAAACCCAGCTCGCCCGCGTGCCCGCCTACGAACGTTGGGCCTTCGATCTGATAAGCAATGACGAGCGCACCGCTTATTGGAATCATCCCGCGCTTAATCCAGCAGCTTATGCGCAGGCATTTGCGGAAATCTCGGCGCTTTATATTGGATCCTGGTACGATTCCTATGGCCGCGCACTGTTCGAACTCTACAACGTACATCGTGCCGTAGCGCGCAGACGCGTGCGCCTTGTAGTCGGTCCCTGGGTGCACAGCACTTCGAGCGTCGAGCAGCCAATTGCTGGTGGCATTCGCTTCACGCCCGACGCAATCATCGACTACAAAGCGCTGTTGCTGCGTTGGTTTGACGCTGAACTAAAAGGCCGTGACCGTACCGATGAGCCATTAATCCACATCTACGTCATGGGCGGAGGCGAAGGGAACCTGGATGCTGACCACCGTCTACAGCATGGTGGTCATTGGCGCAATGAAAGCGAGTGGCCACTCGCGCGCACCGCGTATGAGCCCTATTATTTGCTCGCTAATGGTCAACTCGCGACAGAACCATCGGAAGACGACGCAGGTCTCCTCAGGTTCCACTCCGACCCGGCCAATCCTGTACCCTCGATCGGCGGCAATGTCTCCTCGCTGCTCGACGTCGTACCAAACGCCCCCGACCCGCGCCAATTCCACCGTCTCACACATCTTGAGCGTACAGTTCCGATCGTCGCACCGGGCGGCTACGACCAGATTGTAACGGAGGAGACATTTCGACTGAACGATCAATTGGGACCGCTCTCGGACCGCCCTGACGTCCTGGTCTTCGAAACTGCGACACTGACCAGGGCTCT
>JAKBAU010000135.1 GCA_021808875.1 Pseudomonadota bacterium
CGTGGCCCAATCCAGTGCGGATCGGATAGTGTCCAATCAGCAGGCCCGTCCGCGAAGGCGTACAGATATTGGCGGCGGCATAGAAGTTTGACAGGACCACGCCTTTGCGCGCCATCGCATCCAAGGCTGGTATGACGATGTCCTTTTCGCCGCAGAGGCTGACATCGCCAAAGCCCTGGCCGTCGCAGAACACCACCACAAAGTTGGGTCGGCGACGGGAAACGCCTGGTGAAGGCGAAGAGGGTTGATTGCTGCCTGTCATGACGCGCAGATATACCTAGCAATTAATTAGACCTTCCAGTCTAGTTAAACGACTACTCCAGAGGGACGGGGACGCGATAAGAATGCTATTGAATTTTGTCTTTCTGGATAAAATCACACCCCTGCCGGTGCCTGCCCCCGGCTGATCGACATCAACCTAACCGACAACCAGCCCTTTGCGCTTAGCCGGGTAAGACGACATGCTTGATGAAAGGGGCGCGAGGCCGAAGCGCCACGTCCAAAGCCAGGGGCAACCACGCAAACGTGGCCAGCAGAAGCGCAGCCATTCCACCCGCAAGAAAATCCTTGAGGCGGCCATCGCCTGCCTCGCGGAGCTGGGCTATGCCGCAACGAGTTCTTCGACCGTACAGGCGCGTGCCAAAGTCAGCCGCGGCTCACTCTTCCATCAGTTTCCCAGCAAGGTGGAACTCATGCTGGGCGTGGTCGATTATGTCTACGAGCAAGATGTCGAGTTCTATGGGCGGTCGCTAAAAGGCCTTCCGGGAGATGCACGAGCTATCGCACTTGTCCGTGCGGCCTGGCAGGCCTTTTCCAGCCCGGGAGGGATGGCGGTCCTGCAGGTGCTGATCGGCAGTATCGGCGATACCAAACTTCGGGACAAACTGCCGTCCGCATTTTCGCGCGTGACCTCGCGCGGCCTTCAGCAGATGAGTAAATCCGGGATACCCCGTGGCGTCGACAAGTCTTCACCACTTGATCCTGAATTCCTCCTGGTCCGCGCTGCCTTGCGAGGCCTTGCTCTGGAGGCGGCCATCGCACCGTCCCGCGAATTGACCGAAGAGGCCGTGTTGCTGCTGGCCGAGCATCACGAGCACTATCTGAAACGTATGAGGGAACCATCCGCGCCGGCCAAAGCCCGGCGCGCCCGCCCAACTTAGAGCTCAAAGTGAAATCCTGCTCCGCCGTTTCGCGTACAGCCAGGGTACGGGACAAGGCGTGCAAAGGCGGGGCACTGCAAAGTCTCAGCCCTTCAGCGGAAGATGGTAACCGCAGTTCTCCAGACCTGCCGCCGCCCAATCTCGCCATCACTTTGGCCCTGCGCATCCATATGGCTTGCTAGCGGGATTACATGCCAAGGGCCCAGGTGAAACCCGTGATGCCCTCACTGACTTTGTGAGCGATGATTGGCGCGATGATGCTGTTCGACTTCTCAAGCCAACAGGCATAAAGAACGCCCAGGGCAAATGCATAACCCGGCTGCACAAGCGCATCCACCCAGTTTTCCGGCCATAAGCGCTCGATATGTGCGAATACAAAAAGCAGCGCGACGATAATCCCCGCCCCGGTTCATGTTGAAGCGGCCAAGGTGCAGTTTTCCGGGCATGATGGCCGCCAGATAGATCACCAGAAGCCTGCGAAAGGGGATTTTCCCAGGTGACCTAAATAGAGCTCTTCAAACACGGACAACCCCCAGCATGCGTGTGCGTGTAACTGATACTGCTGGAGGCATGCTTGCTGTGCAGGATCAGATCGAGCCAGGAACTGCCGGCAGCAATGATCGTCGCAAAGCCCACACCCCACAGAATCGCGGACAGGACCTAACTCTTGCCGCGTGGCAGGTGGAGCCCGTAATCAGCCGGTACCATCCAATAGTTCACTGTCGCGATCGCGACCAGGGCCATCACCAGCATGAGGCCATGCTGGATGTAGAGAAACAGCAGTCCGGAGGACTTTGGCGGTGACAGATGAAACAGCCGCACGACCGCCAGGGTCGCGAACGCGGAACCGATCGGGAGTGCAGCTCCCATCAGTACCGTCACCAGCAGTGGCGTGCACTTCAGCCGAAATCACGGTTCAGCTCTTCGTGTGGTCATGTGGCCACCTGGCCTGACGACATCCGAGCAGTCCTGAACCTACCTGACCTGCGGAAAAGGGAGCGCAGACGCCTCCGGCCTCGCCCCCCGACATCGTCGCCACTGCAGGCAGTCTGGCTGAAGGCTTGTGACTTTCTACCGCGAAGCCGCACAGGTATTGGGTTTGCATTCAACGGATAAGATTGATCTTGCGGCCGCGCCCGTACAGAATTACGTGTATTGATCAGACGATTACTTCGCAGCATCAAGGTGAGGCATGACAGGCCCTGCAGATCAGTCGCCACGCGATACTCCGCGGTGGCGAAGCCGACGGGAAAGCTCATCAGGATCAGCGCAAGGATCTTCGCCTTTGCTGGCGGCGTGAGCTTGCAGATGACAAAGCTCGCGACGTCGCGCCCGCTGCTCGCGAAGATTGCGGCGATGACAGACGGATTTCGGCCACAAACAGCGCCAACTCGCGCGAAGAATGCGAAGTACGCGCGGAGCCCAAAAGACATATTACGGAATGACGGAAAAATTGGAATGAATTTGTACACACATCGTATTAACCTGTTGTCAACGCAGTCCAAGCCTGTAGACGCCAGAGCCCTTCAGCCAATCTTGGGAAAATGCTATTCGACACACCCAACCACAGTCATCGGGCCAACCTCAGTTTGGTAGATATCCAAATGGTTGCATATCGGTCGGGACAAAGCCGGAAGAAGGAAATCGCGATGAGAAAGGGCAACGTGCGGGCTGCGGCGGTGGGCCTTTGTGTGTTGTCGGTCCAAGCCATGTCACCAGCTCAGGCAGCTTCACCTCCAGGCAATGAGACGTCCTGGATCAATTGGAGCTGGACACGGCATATCGTGTTTCAGGCAGGGATTGGCCATATGAGTGGAAGCGCCAATGAGTTGAGCTATGACCCCACGACACATCGGATGCTGAGCGAACTGCATTGGCAGGTGAATGATGCTGCGGTTCTGAAAGGGAAGGCCGATATCGGGATTACCGATTGGCTGTCTGCAGGAATTTCCGGGTGGACGGCGATCGCATCGGACAACGTCATGGACGACTATGACTGGAATTTGGCGCCCTATAATCAATGGAGCGATCATTCTCATCATCCCGATACGCGGTTGCCAACTGCGTGGCAGGGCGCGATGGACCTACAGGCTCGGATTTACCATCACGACGGGGTAAGTCTGAGCGCGATTGGCGGCTATCAGTGGACGTATTTCAAGTGGGCCGCCTATGGCGGCAGCTATACCTATTCTGTGCAGGGGTTTCGGGATGTATCCGGCAGCTTTCCCGCCAATCAGCTCGACAGCACCTATGCGCAGAGCTTCAGCGCCGCCTTCCTCGGCATCTCGGGAAGCTATGCACTCGACAACAGATGGCAGCTTGGCGCTGAACTCAAGGGAAGCCCATGGGCCATTACCGCGTCAGATCAAGATCACCATGTTCTGCGCCAGCTGATCTACTGGGACAAGTTTGGGCAATCGCATCTGTGGTCCATCCGCGGCGCGGTCTCTTACAGGATTGACGCGCATGTGTGGATCGAGGGTTCATTGAAGTATCAGGCATACACCCTGGGCAAAGGGCCAACCCTTGTGCTGGACCAAACGACAGGAACCACAACGCAGTTCACGGGCGCTGCATCCGGTACACAAAATCAGATGCTGACATTGTATGCGGGGCTGCGGTACGCGATCTGATCTAGGTGAGGGACAGGCCGCTGGCTCCATGTACAGAGGATCCTATCGCAGCGCCGCACCAAGCTAATCACGCAAACGCGAAGATCGAGGTCGAAAGCAGTGTGAGCCAGCTATCATCTAGCGGCCGCGGAACACAGGCTCGCGCTTTTCGACAAAGGCCCTCGCCGCTTCCTTGTGATCTTCGGTCTGGGCGCAGCGCACGTGATGGGTCGCTTCCAGATCCAGGCAGTCATTCAGATCTCCGCCAAGGGCACGATTGAGATTCTCCTTCATGTAGCGGTAGGCGATGGATGGCCCAGCCGCAAGCCGGCGGGCGATCTGCCGTGTCTTTTCTGCCAGCGCGTCCGCCTCACAGACCCAGTTGACGAGCCCGAGTCTGAGCGCTTCCTCCGCGTCGATCCGCTCGGAAAGATAATAGAGCTCTCGCGCCTTGGCGGTTCCCACCAGCTTGCTGAGAAAATAGGTGCCACCATAATCGCCTGAAAATCCCACCCGCGCGAATGCGGTGGTCATCACCGCGCCTTTGGCCATGATGCGAAGATCGCAGGACAGAGCCAGCGACAGACCAGCGCCCGCCGCAGCTCCAGGCAAAGCGGCAAGCGTCGGCTTCGGCAACGTATAGAGCTTGCCGGCAGTGGCGCGCTGATTGACGCGCTGGCGGTGAATGGCTTCATCGACGGGCCGGTCGCTGGCGCTACGGTTCGCCATGCCTTTCACATCGCCGCCGGCACAAAAGCCCTTGCCGGCTCCAGTCAGCACGATGCACTTGACGTTTTCATCAAGCTCGGCGCGGGCAAGCTGCTCGGCGAGCGCAGCGTTCATGGCCGCGCTGAGGGCATTGCGCGCCTCAGGCCGATTGAGCGTGAGGGTCAGAACTCCGTCCTCAAGAACGGCAAGAAGATCTCCAGTTCCTGTCTCGATCGTAGCCATCGCATCCTTCCCTGTTTGTCAGACCTGAAACTGAAGCCAGAATGAGGGGCCTGTCAAAGGTCGCAGACCGATACCGAGAGGTTCAGCGCCTGCGGCGCACGCTCCATGCCAGCCATACGGCCGGCGCAACGAACAGGCCCGCCATATAGAAAGGCGCGTCGACGCCCATGGCCGTGAAGCCAATGCCAAGAGCAAAAGGACCAACAACCCGGGCAAGAGCCCCCATCGCATTGTTGAGCCCGAGATATTGGCCCTGGTGCTGCCACTCGGCATTGCGCGAGATGATCGCTGCAACATTCGGCCAGGCGATCGACTGACCGAAGGCGGCAACCGCAAGTAGCGGAATTGTGGTAATGGCTCCGACCGAATATGTCTGGCCGATATAGCACACGGCCGTGAGCGCCATGCCGAAGGCCAGAACGCGGGCCTCGCCAAAGCGCCGTGAGGCCGGGCCGATCAGGACGATCTGGCAAAAGGCTGCAACGATCCCGACCACAGCGTAGGCACTGCCGACCTGCCGCGGGCCCCAGCCAAAGCGGGCCTGGGTCCACAAGCCAAAAATGGATTCCACCCCGGTGAAGGCGCAGCCCGCGACCAGGGTGACGAGCATGGCACGGCGGATCAGGGGATGGCTCGCCGCCTTGCCTGCGACCGCCCAGCGATTGGGCTTCTGCACCGGGTCAGGCGCTTCGGGCATACGGCTTTCGCGAACGAACAGCACCAGCATCACGACGCAGATGGCCGAAAGCCCTGCGCAGGTGAACAAGGGCGCCTCAAACCCAGTATGACCGAGCTGAGGGCGTGCGAGGAGCCCGCCCAGAGCCGGCCCGACAATGAGCCCGACATTATAGGCGGCACCGAGAAGGCTGAGACGGCCGGCCCGGTCTTCGGGCGGGGTAACGTCAGCGATATAGCCCTGAATAACCGAGCCATTGCCGCTCATCAGCCCGCCAAGGATGCGGACAAAAAAGGCAATATAAATATTGGGGGCGAGAGCCATTGCCGTGTAGCAGGCGAGATTACCGCTCACCGTCGAGATCAGGATAGGTTTGCGACCCTTGCGGTCGGACAGCCGGCCCCAGAAGGGTTCACCAAAAAAGGACCCGATCGCATAGGCGGAAAACACCAGGGCGATCTGCCAGGCCGTCGCATGAAACGATTTGGCGTAAAAGGGCAGCAGCGGCACCACGATGCCAAAACCCAGCAGGTTGATGAACATCACCGCCAAAAGGGTCGGCAGGGCTGCGGCCGAGCGTTGCTGAGGCTGTGGCTCGCCAGAGTTCTCCACCTTCGCGGTCATGGGGCCGTCGGTGAAAGTTGCGTTCTTGGGGTCGGTGCTCATCGTGCTTCGCGCTATAGTGTGCCTTGATAGCGTTTCGGCGGGCGGGCGCAATCCCATTCCGCATGATCCCGGGAGGAAGCCATGCGCGTTTTGGCTCGAGCTGTTGCAATCGCGTTCGCCCTTGGCCTTGGCGCAGCCGCTGGAGCCCTGGCCCACGGGCAGTCCAGCTGGCGCAAGGTACCGGCCAAGGACCTACTCCTGATCCAGACCCGCTATGGCCAGGTTGCCATTGAACTTCTACCGGAGTTCGCACCTTTGCATGTCGCCCGGGTCCGCACGCTCACAGAGGCCCACTTCTATGACGGCCTCAGCTTCTATCGGGTCATCGACGGCTTTGTCGCCCAGGGCGGGATCGGAGAAGGTACCGCGGCCACCAGAGACCATCCCAAATCAGCCAAGCTGCTGTCGCGCTGGCCCCCCCTCAAGGCCGAGTTCGACGCCCCGATCGCGGCCATCCATGCTCCGTTCGTTCCTACCCGATCGCCCGATCTCTACGCCCCCGAGGTTGGCTGGGTAAGAGGTTTTCCGGTGGGCCGTAACCCCAAGGCGGGGCGCGAATGGATCCTAAACTGCCCCGGTACCTTTGCCTTTGCCCGCGATAACGCGCCAAATTCGGCGACCACCGAGTTCTATATCGTCATCGGTGAAGCGCCACGCCGGCTCGACCGCAATCTGTCCGCCTTCGGGCGGGTGATCGCCGGTATGAAATATCTGCAGAAGCTGCACCGCGGGGACCCCAATGTCGATCACGGCGTCATTGCCGATCGCGCCAAGCGTGACCCCATTGTGTGGATGCGCATGGCCTCGCAACTGCCAGTTTCACAGCGTCCCCATTATGAAGTGCTGCGAGATACCTCCAAAGCCTTCGCCCGCTGGAAAGCGGCCCGCATCAATCCGGCGCCGCAGTTTTATGTACACCAGCCCCGTCCCATCCTCGATGTCTGTCTCTCTCCCGTTCCCGCCCGCCGCCTGAAATCCTGAACTGGTGTCAAGCTGCTCGAGGCGGTCGCCGTCGCCGTTCCGTCACCGTCCATGCGCTAAAAGGAGCGCCAAGGGAGCAAGCTCATGAACAGATCGGTTCTTTTTGTCGGCGCAGCGGTGCTTGCCGCCTTCGCCTCAACCATCGGCCAGGCGGCTGCCGGCAATGGCGCAACGCTGCTGCCCACCGGCCAGCGTCTCACGCCGACCGCGGCCTCTGGCGCCATCTTTCAGAGCCTCAATCCCGACTGGAAGGATGCCCGCGATTTCCGTGCCGGTATGGCAGTGACCACAGTCGTCAGCCATGACCAAAAGACCCTGCTGATCCTGACGAGCGGGTTCAACGAGATGGCGGATGCAAGCGGAACGAAGCCACTGCACCTGAGTGAATATATTTTTGTTTACGACATCTCCTCGCGAACTCCCCGGAAGCGCCAAGTACTGACCGTTCCCAATTCCTTTTCCGGCATCGTGTTTGCTCCTGACGATCGGCACTTCTACGTCTCCGGGGGGGCGGATGACGATATTCACGTGTTCGCACGCAAGGCTGGCCACTGGCAGGAAGCTGGTCCGCCCATTGCGCTTGGGCATCTGATGACCAACGCCGTCCCGCAAAACCCCGGTGACCGCTTCAAGCCCGTTGCCGCCGGCCTCGACGTGACGGCCGACGGACGCCTTCTCGTCGTCGCCAACTACAACAATGACAGCATCAGCATCGTCAATGTCGCCACGCGCCAAAAGATCGGCGAACTCGATCTGCGGCCGGGCAAGGAAAATCCCCGGATGCATGGCATGCCCGGCGGCGAATACCCACTATGGGTCCAGATCAGGGGAGGACGCACCGCCTATGTGTCGGCGCAGCGCGATCGTGAAGTCGATGTTGTCGATATCGCGGGTGCACCGAGATTGATCACCCGTATCAAGGTGCAGGGCGTACCCAACCGCATGCTGCTTAACCGCACCAGGACCCTGCTCTACGTCACCAGCGACAATGCGGATATCGTCTCGGTCATTGATACCCTGCGAAACCGCGTGATCGGTACCATCAATGCCGAAGCTCCCCCGGGCCTGATCGCCGGCAGGAGTCATTTCGGTGGCGCCGCGCCCAACAGTCTTGCTCTTTCACCGCACGGTCACCAGCTCTTCGTGACCGATGGCGGCTTGAATGCCGTGGCCATTATCAGGCTGAATGCCAAAGGACTTGGCCAGGTCTCTGGTCTGGTGCCCACGGGCTGGTATCCCAATTCCGTCAGCACAGCCGGTGGCATGCTCTACGTCGTCAATGGACGCAGTGACCCCGGCCCCAATCCGCAGGGCTGCACGCACAACAATTACGTGCCGATGAAAGCCTTTCTCTGTCGCGGGAAGGGCCATTACATTCTACAGCTCAGTCATGCCGGCTTTTTGACCCTTCCGATACCAGGACGGCGTGACCTCGGGCAGCTGACTGACACCGTAGCCGCTAATGATGATCTGGGGTTCAGGAGCAATCCGGCCGATGATCGGCTCATGGCCGCCCTGCGCGAGCACATCAAGCATGTCATCTATATCATCAAGGAGAACCGCACCTATGACCAGATCCTCGGCGATCTTGGTCGCGGTAATTCGGATCCCGCTCTTACACTATTCGGCCAGCGCGTAACTCCCAACCAGCATGCCCTGGCCCGCCAATTCGTCGATCTCGATAATTTCGAAGACAGCGGCGAGGTTTCCGGAGAAGGCTGGCCATGGTCAACCGACGCCCGCGAAACCGATGTCGGGGTCAAAGAGATCCCGGTACAATATGCAGGGCGGATATCGAATTACGATGTCGAAGGACAGAACCGCAACGTCAATGTAGGTGTCGCATCACTGTGGCAACGGCGCACCTTCAATCCCGCAACCCCGAACGATCCAGACCTGCTGCCCGGCACTGGCGATGTTGCGAGTCCTGATGGCAACGAGGGGCAAATCGGAAAAGGGCATCTGTGGGATGCCGCACTGCGCGCGCATGTGAGCTTGCGCAATTACGGCTTCCACCTGGACCTGTTTCGGTATGCCTCCAAAAAATATCCCGTCGCCCTTGAGCGCAACCCCTATGCCCATCATCTGCGCGTGGCCTTTCCGTCGGAAAGCTCGCTTCAGACCTGCACCGATCCCTATTTCCGCGGCTTCGACACCAGGTTTCCCGACTTCTGGCGGGAACGCGAATGGGCCCGT
>JAKBAU010000007.1 GCA_021808875.1 Pseudomonadota bacterium
GCCGTCGCGCGCATCATCGATCTGGTGAAGACCCGGATCCCCCGCCGCTTCGGGCTCGATCCCGCGCGCGACATCCAGGTGCTGTGCCCGATGGCCCGCGGCGGGGTCGGCGCCCGGTCGCTCAACATCGACCTGCAGGCCGCGCTGAACGGCGAGGCCGTGCCGAAGGTCAAGAAATTCGGCTGGACCTTTGCGCCCGGCGACAAGGTCATGCAGATCGAGAACGACTACGAGCGCGAGGTCTACAACGGCGATATCGGCTTCATCGAAGCGATCGACCCCGAGGAGGCTGAGATCACCGTGCGATTCGATGGGCGCGACGTGGCCTATGGCCTTGGCGATCTGGATGCGCTGGTGCCGGCCTATGCGGCGACGATCCACAAGGCGCAGGGCTCGGAATATGCCGCCGTGGTGATCCCGATCCTGACGCAGCACTACGCCATGCTGCAACGGAACCTGCTCTATACCGGCATCACCCGCGGTAAACGGCTGGTTGTGTTGGTCGGCAGCCGCAAGGCTGTGGCCATCGCGGTCCGCAATGTCTCGGGTCGGCGGCGGTGGTCGAAGCTGCGGGAATGGCTTGCTGTTTTGCCGGCTGGAGCGGTCAGCTTGTGACACAATCGACCGGCCGGCTGACAGCGGCCGAAGTTGGCCAGGAGCTGACGGTGCGGTTCCAGGCTCGGATTGGGGAAAAGGACAGCAGTGAAGGTCGATTTCTGCTAAATGGCCAAAACATATTAGTGTCCTGATTCAGTAGTTCTTCCGATCTGCAGTTCCTCCGATCTGCAGTTCCTCCGATCTGCTGGGTTCGGAGGCAGAACCTCTGTATTGCGGCAAGGATGTCATTGGCGGACTTGGTCCAGCGGAACGGCGTGGGATTGGCGTTGTGGGCGTCGATAAAGGCGCGGATGTCGTATTCGAGTTGCCGGGTGGAGCGGTGCACCCCTCGCCGGATCTGTTTTTCGGTCAGCAGGGCGAAGAAGCGTTCGACCTGGTTGATCCATGAGGCGCCAGTTGGCGTGAAGTGGACATGCCAGCGCGGGCGCTTGGCCAGCCAGTCGCGGACCGGCTTGGTCTTGTGGGTGGCATAGTTGTCCATGACCAGATGCACATCGAGGTCGGCGGGCACATTGGCCTCGACCTGATCGAGGAACTTGCGGAACGCGCCGGACCGGTGCTTCGGGTAGCAGCGGCCGATCACCGCGCCGGTGGCGATGTCGAGCGCGGCGAACAACGACGTGGTGCCGTGGCGCGTGTAGTCGTGGGTGCGCCGCTCCACCTGCCCGGGCCGCATCGGCAGCACCGGCTGGGTGCGGTCCAGCGCCTGGATCTGCGACTTCTCATCAACGCACAGCACCAGCGCGCGGTCGGGCGGGCTCAGATAGAGGCCAACGATGTCGCGCACTTTCTCGGCGAACAGCGGGTCGGTCGAAAGCTTGAAGGTCTCGCTGCGGTGCGGTTGCAACCCGAAGGCGCGCCAGATGCGATGGATGGTGGACGGCGCATAGCCGACCGCCTTGGCCATCGACCGCAGCGACCAGTGGGTGGCGCCGGGCGGCGTCGTTTCCAGCGTCAGGCGGATAGTCTCCGCGATCGCGTCGTCACCGATCGTGCGCGGTGTGCCGGGGCGCGGTTCGTCGAGCAGCCCCTCCAACCGGTCGGAGGCAAAGCGTCGGCGCCACTTGGACACCGTGTTGGCGTCCGCACCGACTTCCGTACAAATCGCCTTGTTCTCCAGCCCCGCCGCCGCGGCCAGCACGATGCGCGCCCGCCGCGCCATCGCCTGCCCGGTCTTCTGCGCCCGCGCCAGCGATTCGAGCTCTCGCCGCTCCGTCTCGCTCAATTCGATCGAAGCCGCAACCTTGCCCATCGCGCGATTCCTCCGATCACCAGCATGATCGTAGGAATTTCGCGATCAGGACATTAGTCGGTCAAGGGCTTACACGCGCTACGACATCGCGCTTACATGTGACGGTAGAATGATCTTTACCTCAGAATTGGCTTCTGCGGCAGCAATGCCAGCATCTATGATACTATCGCCCTTATGTTTTGCGCCCCGTATGACGTCCGGAATAGTTGTTTCGCCCCTGAATATAGATACGATAATGTCAAAATATCCCTTTAGGGCATGCTTAATCGCATGGTGGATCTCGTCCGGGTTAATCAGACTGCATCCGGAGTATTTCTGCCTGATTGCTTCGGCCACGACCCCCCAGTCTCCACCCAAATCAAAATACAGAATTGGATAGTGATACTGCTCAATCTGCGGTAAGATGTAACGTAGGCCGTCGTGGCTCGCCTTAACCTGTAACCCAGCCGGTTTAGCCGATGAATTGTTATTCGAGCTGATGCATAATAGCTGATTTTCGGGATTGTCTTTTTCAACCCAGATTATATCTCTTTGGGTGTCACTTGGATTGTAGTATTGAGGAAAATTACGCTTTGTACTCATGGATCCCGTAGCGATCGCAATATAATTGTCTAGATTCTTGTGCGGCCTTACGCCTGAGCGCGCGAACATCGCAAGTCTTCTATTTACTTCTGGGTCTTCATTGCATATTTTGACAATCAGGGATTCCGCAATGCTGCCAATCAATCTGGTAGCGTCTGCATGATGGTCTCCCGTGAACAGTCGTTTAAACCGCAAATCCTCAGAGATATATGATTCTTTTAGAAATATATCTAAAAGAGTCCCGCCGTGGGCAGCTATCTGGAGTTGAAGATTTGGAGCTCGAAGATAATCATAAAGCGTCTGTCGGTGCAAAATATTGCCGCTATCGCCTTCAACAATAACCTTTATATGTGGCGGGATGCTCGGCGTAAGAATGGACAAAAAACCCCCAGATGCTGGAACCAAGCAGGAGACGCAGGTCAGCAGCTAACCCGGATTATGCACGAGCAAAGGTCGCTCCCACCGCATTCGTAGGACCAGCCAAGAGGCTGGGTGTCCGTCGCGCTATCGCGGTCTGACATCGAAACGGACGCCAGTGTGGTGGAACTCCTTAGAATGACGATTCTCCTGCATAGTCCGGGCCAATTAAACCGCTGTCAAGATTCTTCGTTATAATTAGCCGATGCAGCCATTGATCGCAACGGCCGCTGCGGGGAGCGACGCCAGTCTGCGGTGATGGCCGGAACGGGCGCGAACCCGCAGCTGGAAGGCCTGCAGCAGGACTTCCGCTTACCCCCATCCTTGCCGATCGGCACGGCGCCGGAGATCGGCCGCTCGGGGTGAACTGCGGCCACCACAGGTCGAGCGGTCGAATGTTTGGTCCACTTCGCGCGGAGTCCGTGCGTGGCCGACTGACGGCTGAGGCAGGGCAAAGTTCCGGAGTGAGAGTTTGGCTGGGTTGGCCGTGACGGGTTGAGGACCGCGAGAGAGGCTCGCGGCGCCCGTCGCGGAGATCCGCGATGTCACGTTCATCCGCTCGCGCTCATGCCGGTCAGGACCGGGCGAGTCTCTATGCCGAAATCACCGACAGGATCATCGCCGAGCTGGAAGCCGGGCGCCTGCCCTGGATCCAGCCGTGGGGCGCCTCGGGCAACGGGGCGGCCGTCGGAATGCCGAAGAACGCCGCGACCGGCCGGCGCTATTCGGGGATCAACGTGCTGATCCTCTGGGGCACGGTGATCGAGCGCGGCTACTCCGGCCAGGCCTGGCTCACCTTCCGTCAGGCGCTCGGGCTCGGCGGCAATGTCCGCAAGGGCGAGCGCGGCACCACGGGGGTCTATGCCGACCGCTTCGTGCCGGAGGCCGAGCGCGAGCGCGCCGGCCGCGACGGCGACGAGCCGAGCGCCATCCCGTTCCTCAAGCGCTTCACCGTGTTCAACACCGATCAGTGCGAGGGCCTGCCCGACACGATCGCATCCACGGCAACGCCGGTTCCCGAGGGTCTCATCCTGCCGCAGGCCGAGGCGCTGATCCGGGCCAGTGGCGCCGACATCAGGATCGGCGGTGACCGCGCGTTCTATTCGGTGATTGGCGACTTCATCCAGGTGCCGCCGCCGCAGGCCTATTTCGATCCGGTGAACTGGCATCGCACGGCTCTCCACGAGCTCGGCCACTGGTCAGGCGCGGCCCATCGGCTGGCCCGCGACATGTCCGGCGGGTTCGGCTCCGCCAACTATGCCAAAGAGGAACTGGTCGCCGAGATGACGGCGGCGTTCCTCTGCGCGAGTTTCGGCATCGTGCCGACCGTGCGGCACGCCGACTACATCGGTTCCTGGCTCGAGGTGCTGGGCGACGATGACCGCGCGATCATCCGCGCCGCCAGCGCGGCCTCGAAAGCCGCCAACTATCTGCTGGCGTTCCGGGCCGATGAGGGTGAGCCGGAAGCTGCATCGGGCCTCGTGAACCCGGCCTCGGCGCCGGAGAGCGAGAGGACCGCCGGCGTTCCGTGACGGGCCGAAGGGTCGGGAGAGAGGCTTCCGGCCGGCCCGTCGCGGAGAACTGCCATGAGCGCGGCCGAAAACGTCGACCTCCACTCCCACCATGCCGAGCTGATCGCTGAAGCCCTGGCGACCGACGGTGGCCATCTCTCGATTGGCCGTGGTGGCTTCATCCTTTGGTATGGGGACGGCTCCCGTCTCCTGGGTTACGACCCCGAGCCGATCAAGGCAGCCTGCATCGAAGCCGGCCTGCCGGTGATCGACAGCCGCGGTGTCAGCTTCGATGCCGTGGCGCGGCTCGTTATTCGCGGGCCGATGGTCGCCGTCGGCGCGCCGCCGGACCCGCCGCCGCACGGCCCGTTCAGCTACGTGCCTCTGGCGGCGGTCGCGGCGGCCTACCGCGCCGCGGGCGCCGACGTGGTCAACCTGCCGGAACCAGCGGCGGATGCCCCCGGCGCATGAGGCTCGCGCCGCCGCCGAGAGCGAGAGGGCGGAGGGGATTTTCGTGACGGGTCGAGGGGCTGGGAGAGAGGCTCCCGGCCGGCCCGTCGCGGAGATCACCGATGGCTGCGACCCAGAAGATCGTCCTGAACCCGTCCCGGGATATCCCGTTCAACAAGCTCGTCCTGAGCCAGTCCAATGTCCGGCGCGTGAAGGCCGGCGTCTCGATCGAGGCGCTGGCCGAGAGCATCGCCCGGCGTTCCCTGCTGCAAAGCCTGAGCGTGCGCCCGGTGCTGGACGCCGAGGGCAACGAGACCGGCACGTTCGAGGTGCCCGCCGGCGGCCGGCGCTTCCGGGCGCTGGAACTGCTGGTGCGGCAGAAGCGCCTGGCCAAGACCGCACCCATCCCCTGCATCGTCAAGACCGATGGGCTGGCTGAGGAGGACAGCCTCGCCGAGAACACCGACCGCGAGGCGCTGCACCCACTCGACCAGTTCCGCGCCTTCCAGACGCTGCGCACGAAGGCCAGGGCGAGGAGGAGATCGCCGCCGCGTTCGGCGTCACTGCCGCGGTGGTGCGCCAGCGGCTCAAGCTCGCCGCCGCCAGCCCGGTGCTGCTCGACGCCTATGCCGAGGGGACGATGACGCTCGATCAGCTGATGGCGTTCTGCGTCAGCGACGATCATGTCCGCCAGGAGCAGGTGTGGGCGATGATCCAGCGCGGCTGGAACAAGGAGCCGCACATCATCCGCCGTATGCTGACCGAGGGCGCGGTGCGCGCGACCGATCGGCGCGCGCGCTTTGTCGGCGTCGATGCGTACGAAGCCGCAGGCGGCATCGTGATGCGCGACCTGTTCCAGGAGGACGATGGCGGCTGGCTGCAGGATCCGGCGCTGCTCGACCGGCTGGTCGCCGAGCGCCTGGTGCGCGAGGCCGACGCCATCCGCGCCGAAGGCTGGAAATGGGTCGAGGCCGCGCCGGATTTCCCCTACGGCCACCGGCAGGGGCTGCGTCCGCTGCCGGGCACCAATCCGCTGACCGAGACGGAGCAGGCGGCGTTCGATGCGCTGAAGGGCGAATACGACGCGCTGGAGGAGCAGTATGGCGAGGCCGACGAACTGCCCGAGGCGGTAGAGGCACGACTGACCGAAATCGAGGCGGCGATCGAGGTATTCCAGAGCCGCCCGCCGAAATTCGATCCCGCCGACATCGTTCGCGCCGGCGCCTTCGTCAGCATCGACCGGGACGGCGCACTGCGGGTCGAACGCGGCTATGTGCGGCCCGAGGATGAGCCGCCGGTGGCTGCGCCCGACGATCCCGATCAGGCCGCGGAGCCCGCCAGCACGATGCCCGATACCGATCGCGACCCGTCGCCCACGGAGACGCGCTCGACCACCACCACCACGACCGCGGAGCCGTCTGCCGACACGCCGGAGGAAGACGAGGGCCTGAAGCCGCTGCCCGAGCGGCTGATGACGGAGCTCACCGCACACCGGACGCTCGCGTTGCGCGAAGCCTTGGGGAACGACTGGGACACAGCGTTCCTGGCCGTGCTCCACGCGTTTTGCCTCCGCCTGTTCTATCGCTCCGCTGCCGATACGTGCCTGGAGATCGAGGCCAAGAGCGCCGGGTTCGGGACCCAGGCTCCGGGACTGAACGACACCGCGTCCGCCAGGGCGATCGACGTGCGGCACGAGGCGTGGGTGAAGCAGTTGCCGGCGACGTCCGGAGAGCTCTGGAACGCGCTCGTCGGCTTCGACACCGACACGCGCGCGGCGCTGTTCGCGCATTGCGCGGCACTGACGATCAACGCGCTGCACGAACCCTGGAACCGCCGTCCTGGCGCCCTGGCCCACGCCGATCGGCTGGCGCAGGCGGTCGGTCTCGACATGACGGCGGCGGGCTGGGCGCCGACCGTCGAGACCTATCTCGGCCGGGTGCCGAAGGCGCGCATCCTGGAGGCGGTGCGCGAGGCGAAGGGCGAGCACGCCGCGCAGCTGATCGACCACCTGAAGAAGCCGGAGATGGCACAGGAGGCCGAACGGCTGCTCGCCGGCACCGGCTGGCTGCCCGAGCCGCTCCGCACTCCGGGGCTGCCTGAGGCTGCGGCCGTCCCTCCCGCGGCCAGTGACGAGGAAGCCGAGGGCGCGGCCGACGGTGACGCCGACGCAATCACCGCATTGCCGGCGTTCCTGATCGACGCCGAAGATCCCGCCGTGCCGCAGGCCATCGCCGCTGAATGACCGATGAAGGCCCGGGGCACCCTGCCTCGGGCCTTCCGAGCTTCGGCTTTCCCGAACCCCGGAGGAGCACCTCCATGATCGACAATCCGAACGATGCCTTCGCGCAGTACGAGGCCCAGGCCCGACTACGAGCCCAGTTGGCCCGCGAGGTGACACCGCTCAACAAGGCCGCGCTGTTCGCCGTGCTTCAGGCCGCTGGCGTCCAGCATGTCGCCGTTCACTTTGACGGCGCTGATGATTCCGGACAGATCGAGAGCATCGATGCGACGGCCCCAGACGAAACCGCCGCCGAGCTGCCCGACGGCACGATCGAGATTCGCACCCCGCTCTGGGACAGAAGCGGCGTGCAGCCCGAGACCATGCCTGTGCGCGACGCCATCGAGAAGCTGGCCTACGACTTCCTCGAAGAGGTGCATGGCGGCTGGGAGAACGAAGACGGCGCCTATGGCGAATTCGTCTTCGATGTCGGCGAGCGCACCATCCGTTTGGAATACAACGAGCGCGTGTTGACAACCTCCTACTCCGAACACGAATTCTGACGGAGGCGACGATGGCACACCCGTATAATCACGCCCTGTCCTCAGCGCGCCTCTGGGGCGGGACCGCGGACGACTACCTGCCTCTGCATTCCTGGTTCGACGAGTCGAAGATGCTGACCGCCGATTTCCGGCATCGTGCCCTGCGCCACCATGCCGAAGGCATCTTCATGGCGGAGCGATTTTTCGGGCCGACCATCACCGTCTCGACCGGGCGCATTGTGCCGCTGCGGTGGATCGGCGAGCAGCATGTGCGCGAGGACCTCGGCTTTATCCCGAGCTTCGCCGACCGGGCCCGCCGCATCCGCCCCGAACCGTGGATGGGCCGCGCCCAGCCGATCCATCGGGACGTCGATCCGTTCGCGATGACCAAAGCCGCTCCGCGGCAAAGCGGGCAATGACGGTAAACTTGCCAAGCGCGCTGGCGGCTACCGAGTCAGCTCCGACATAAACCGGCTCGGAAAGCCACCCCGGGACCAGACGTTCGGCGTCTAGGCGCGCCAAACGTCCGGCTTCCAAGCATACAGTCGATGTCCGGTTTTGGCCGCGCGCCAAGCCTTGAGCGGCGTGGCAGATTCCCCACGCCGGTCCGGGTCCTGGTCAGCCTAAGGTGTACATGCTATGCGCGAGGGTATTGTTGGCGGTTCGAAGGGCAGTCGAGTTCGGTGGCGAAGACGGCGGATGACAAGCTGCTTGGAGCTCCGGAAGCCGTGCCCACTCCAAGCCCCTGGCCCGGCGCCAATGCCCGCTTGCTTGGACTCGGCGTTGGCCTGCCGGTTAGCGAGTTGGATCGTCTCGCCCAATTCAGCGCTCCCGAGTTTGAGCGGTTCACGCTTGAATGGGTCGCGGACTATCTTGCGACCAAGGTTCCGGAAATCGTCGAGGTTCAGCAGCGTGGGGGCGCCGGCGACAAGGGACGCGACGTTCTAGCCTGGCTCGATCCGACCACTGCTTCGAATCGGCGTTGGCGGCTATACCAGTGCAAGCACTACAGCTCTGCCCTTGGGGCCGGCACGGCCGCGGGCGAGATTGCCAAGGTAATGTTCTATACGCAGCGTGGCGATTACACCGCTCCCGAGCAGTACGTATTCGTTACGCATAAGGGTGTTACCTCGCCCTTCCAAGACTTACTTGATAGCCCCAATGAGCTCAGGGCCTTTATTGTTAACAATTGGGATAAGTATTGCCGCGGAGCGGTCCGCAAGGAGCCGGTAGAGCTTACCGATACCTTGCGTGCACATATTGCGAGCTTTGATTTCACGATATTTAGCGCAAAGCAACCGCTCGATCTGTTGAAGGAACACGCACAGACTCGCTATCATCTGACTGTATTTGGCGCGCCGCTCATCGAGCGCGCCGCCCCTCCAGCGCCGCCTTCTGAGGTCACGCCCGGAGAAACGGGATATGTGACGCAGTTGTTTGAGGTCATCGGTGAGCAGATCGGCACGCCTGTTTCCGCCCTCGAGGATTTTGTCCATATTGGCAAGCATCGCCGACTGTTCGACCGCTCACGTCTGACTTTCTACTCCACAGAGGGCCTGAAGGAGCTTGCCCGCGACCAAATGGCGGATGTTCGATTCTTCGATGGCCTTCTCAAGGAGTTCTGCGATGGACTATTTTACTGGTATAGCGACGCCCACAGGTCGGGTTATCAGCGGCTGCTGAACACCGTTAAAGGTGCGCAGCAGATTGACCTTGGTAGCCATGTTTTGGCTCCGCACGTCGTTGCGAACGATCGCGAGGGCATGTGCCACCAGATGGCAAATGAAGGGCTCGTCCAATGGTGCGAGCCGTGAAGGAACGCTCGCATCACGACCGTCCGTTCAATTCCCCGCTCGAATGCGGCTTACGCCTCCTCTTTGTGCTAGCAGCTGCAGGGGGACGCCCGTGCGACCTTCAACGCTTGATTGCCTACGATTACCTGATGGTTCATTCGGGCGACGTTCCTGGTGGGCCGAGGAGCCTTCACCCGGCGGTCCCTTTTCGTGGAAGCGAGCTGTTGGTGAAGAGAGACGTTCTTCAGGCCGGTCTCAATCAGATGTTTTCTCGCGAGTTGTTGACCAAGAGCTTTGATACGCTCGGCATCACTTATCGAGCAAACGATCTGACCGGCGCATTTTTACGGTTGATGAAGACCGTTTACGCAGATGCTCTACGTGATCGGGCGACTTGGGTAATCGAGCATTTCCACATTATGGATGATGGCGTGCTAGAGCGCTATATGTCGGATAACATTGGCCGTTGGGGCGCTGAGTTCGAGCGCCTGTCGGCCATCAAGGATTTGGAACTGTAGGCGATGCTACAGCTTCGTCGCATTATCCTGGAGGGGCCGGAAGTCGAGGAAGCCTCAGTATCGTTCGCAGCAGCGGCAAACATCATTGCCGGCGAATCTGAGACGGGTAAAAGCTACTTACTACATTGCATTGATTATATCTTTGGCGCAGATGAGCTTAGGAAGCGTTTTCCCCAAGTGGAACCGTACTCGCGCCTACTCGTCGAGTTTGAAAATACCGAGGGGCAGTTCCTTTGTTTGGTGCGGCATCTCTCAGGAGGAGATCTCGCTGCCTACAGATGCCGGGTCGAGGATATCACCGGCGATGGCGAGAAGATCGCGCACCGGCGTCATGGCAAGAGCACCGCGCCTGATGTGACATCCGTACTGTTCCCATTCGCCGGGATACCCGAGGCAACGGTACGGGCTGATAAGAACGGTAGAACGCAGCGGCTCTCAATAAGGAACTTCATTCCCCCGGTCCTCGTCGACGAAATTTCGGTGATCGAGGAGCAGTCCCCCGTTCTTGGCCGGGCCGGTTACGATACCACCGCACGCGAGCGTATGTTCGCGTTCATGCTTTCTGGGAAAGACGACCAAGGGGTGATCGCGACTGAGCGCCGCGAGATAGCGAACACCAGGCTCAATGCGCAGCTCAGCGTGATTGCCGATCTTCTAGCGCCGCTTGAAAAGCGACTGGGGCAAGCCGATCCTGAAAATCCAGACGAGACGATCGAGCGTGTCGAGGCGACCATTACGTCCGTCACCGCCTCCATAGCGCAGTATGAGGATGAGCGAGCGCAGCTCGTCGAGGAGCGGCAGTCAGCGATCGAGGATCTCCAACGCGCCGAGACCCAGCTCGTCGCAATCGACGAGCTTCTGACAAGGTATCACCTACTCGCAGAGCGCTATAGCTCCGACCTTGAGCGGTTGGACTTTATTGCGGAAGGGGCTCACTATTTCGACAGCCTTCAAGACGTGAAATGTCCGCTTTGCGACCAGCTCATGACACCCGAGCATGCGCATATCGCGACGGTTGGAAGTGAGAAAGTCTATGCCTCGGCGCGAGCGGAAGCTGCGAAAATTCTCGCACAGCGCCGTGACCTGGAAGATGCCGTAGCCAGTTTGCAAGCTCGCCGCGAGGCGCGAAGTGGCGAGCAAGCTGCCGCACAGCAGACAATCGCGCGCACAAAGACGCGGCTGGACGAGATCGTTCAGCCGACGCTGCGCGCAGATGCTCGGCGGCTACAGGATCTGTTGGATCGTCGGGTCTCATTAGAGACGACGAAGAGTGATCGAGAGCAGCTTGATAGCCTCATAGCGAAGAAGGAAGAGATCGAACGCACCGCGGCGTCATCACGCGCTGGAAAGCGCAAGTGGGAACCACTGCCGGGCAGGGCGCTGCGCGAATTTTGCGATGAAGTAGAAGCCGTTCTCAAGGAATGGCGGTGGAACGGGGGTGGCCGTGTCGAGTTCGATGCGGGCAAATATGATCTTATCGTAGACGGGCAGGCAAGGCAGTCGCATGGGAAGGGCGTCCGTGCGATTTTATACTCAGCATTTGTTATAGGTCTCTTGCGTTATTGTGCCCGCAATCGTCGGCCGCATCCTGGCTTTGTTATTATAGACTCTCCCCTAACAAGTTACAAAAAACGCGGAACACAAGTAAAAGGCGTCGATGGCCCGATTGATCTGGATGTAGAGGCTGCGTTTTGGGATGCGCTGAAGCGGGTGCCGGAAGGCATCCAAATCATCATTGTGGAGAATAAAGAGCCGCCGGACGAAGTAGCCACTGCCGTCCACTACGAGTGGTTTGCCGGAGACACTGCGGCGCCAGGGGATCGTATAGGATTTATTCCTCCAGCTAATCAGGGCTAGCTCTTCGCGGTCATGACGCGACGGCCGTGAGCGGACGATCCGCTTTCCACCCATCTCCGTCGTGCGAGCGATCGGTGGGCATGTCACCTTCCTACGCATCGAGCCGCCGGGCTGCCGCTGGTCGTTGCGCACTCGCCGGCGGCGCGTTCACACCAGCGCCGTTTTCACACCGAGCGCCGGCCCCGCCTCGCTGAGCTGCCGGTCCAGCGTGCAGAGCGTGACGCCGTGATCGGCGCAGATCGAGAGATGCAGCGCGTCACCGGCCCGAAGGCCGAGTGCGTGCTGATCGGCAAACCGCGCCGCGGTGCGGAACTGAGCGGCGGAAACTGGCAGCACCGTGAAGGTCTCCGCACTCATCGTGGTGAATACGGCGAGCGCATCCGCCCGGTGCTGCATCTCGATCTGCCCAGACTGCAACTTGATCGACAGCGCCGAAGTAAATACCGTCGTCACCCAATCGCTGATCGAGAGAAGTTCCGGATCCTGATGTCCCAGCCAGCGCTGCATGCGCTCGGTCTCTGCCTCATGCGTCAATGCAGCGACGAGCACCGAGGTGTCGAGGTAGAGGATCAATAACGCGCCTCGTCACGCATGCAGCGGATGAATTCGCCCGCTGGCTCCGCCTGCATCGGCATCTTCTCGATCATCGCGCGCAGGGCCGCGATGTCGATGCGCTTGCGCGGCGCCTTGGCGGCGACGATCTGCGCGACCGGCTTGCCGCGGCGGGTGATCTGCACGGGCTCGCCTCCGGCGGCGCGCTCGACCAGTTCGCTCAGATGCGCCTTGGCGTCGGCGATGCTCACACTGCCCATGATGCGGTCCTGACGATCTGGTTGGTCAAACATAACACGCGCGGCCTGAACCGGACCACCAAAGCGGGTAACCCCGGGGACACGGAGAGCCCATAGAGCGAGAGGATGGCCGGGACGGGGTGAGCCGGGTGGGGTCGAGAGAGCGCCCGCCGGCCTCGGAACCCCGCTCTCTGGAATCCCCCCATGAACCTCATCGTCCCCGCGCCGGCCGAGCAGTCGGCCATGCTCCCATCCCAGTCCGCGCCCACTGCGCCCGATCGCGCGTCAGCCATCCTGCACGCCGCCCGGCTGCTGCTGCCCTCGCTGGAGCGGGGCCAAGCGCTCGATGCCGCCACTCTGCGCACCGCCATGGAGGCGGCGTTCGGCGCATCCGACACCGGCGGCGCCTGGGTGTGGAAGGATGCCTACGAGGCCTGCGAGGCCGCGCAGGTTCTGTTCCTGCGCCGGCACGGGCCGGCCATGCGCGCCCGCTCCGGCAGCCCGGCGGGGATGCTCGCCATGCTGGCGAGGCTGGCCGCGCTGGCGCCCACGCATACCCGCCGCTCCGAGGAGAGCACGGCGCTCCAGCAGTTCTCGACGCCGATCGCGCTCGGCTTCGCGGCCAGCGTCGCCGCCGCGATCACGCCGAGTGACCTGGTGATCGAACCCTCCGCCGGCACTGGGCTGCTCGCCGCGGTCGCCGGCGGGCCCCTGGCGCTGAACGAGTTCGCCGAGACCCGCGCGGAGCTGCTCGGCCATCTGTTCCCAGGCGCCCCCGTCAGCCGCCACGACGCGGCGCAGATCCACGATTATCTGGAGCCCGCCATCGCACCCTCGGTGGTGCTGATGAACCCACCTTTCTCGATCGCGGCGCATGTCGAGGGGCGGGTCGCCGACGCCGCCTTCCGCCACGTCGCCTCGGCGCTGGCGCGGCTGGTCGAGGGCGGGCGCTTGGTCGCCATCACCGGCATCTCACTCGCGCCGGACAATCCGTCCTGGCGGGAGCACTTCGTCCGGCTGCAGGCGCGCGGGCGGATGGTGTTCTCGGCCGGAATCGACCGCCGCCTCTATGCCCGCCACGGCACCGCGGTCGAGACGCGGCTGACCGTCATCGATCGCGTGCCGGCCGAGGACCCGACCGTCTTCCCCCCATGTCCCGGCATCGCCCCCGACGCGGCGACGCTGCTGGAGTGGGTGACGCGGCTGGTGCCGCCGCGCCCGGTCCTGTCCGCGCCCCCAATCGCGGTCGCGGCGCCCGCCGCCCGCCCGGTGCCCCCACGCGCGATCGTCCCGCGCCCCCATCCAATCCCGACCCGTCACCCCGAATCGGCGATCGATCCCGGGATCGCGCTCGCCTACGAGCTTCGTGACGGGACGCCGCCGGAGCATGGCCGCATCAGCGATGCGCTCTACGAGAGCTATTCCGTCCAGACCATCGCCATCCCGGACGCGCAGCCGCATCCGACGAAGCTCGTGCAATCCGCCGCCATGGCGTCGGTCGCACCGCCACGCCCCAGCTACCGGCCGCATCTACCGTCGGAGATCGTCTCGGGCGGTCTGCTATCGGACGCGCAGATCGAGAGCGTCATCTACGCAGGCGAAGCCCATGCCGGGCATCTCGCCGGCGCCTGGCTGGTGGATGCGACCTACGACCAGGTCTCCGCCGCCCCCGACGACGCCGAGGGCGCGGTGCGCTTCCGCCGCGGCTGGTTCCTCGGCGACGGCACTGGCGCCGGCAAAGGGCGGCAGGTGGCGGGCGTCATCCTCGACAACTGGCTGAAGGGCCGCCGCCGCGCGCTCTGGGTCTCGAAGTCTGACAAGCTGATCGAGGACGCCCAGCGCGACTGGTCCGCCCTCGACCAGGAACGGCTGCTGCTCACGCCGCTCGCGCGCTTTCGCCAGGGCGCGCCGATCCGCCTCGACCAGGGCATCCTGTTCACCACCTACGCCACCCTTCGGTCCGCCGAGCGGGAGGGCAAGGCGTCGCGCCTCGATCAGATCATCGACTGGATGGGCCGGGATTTCGACGGGGTGATCGTGTTCGACGAGGCGCACGCCATGGCCAACGCCGCCGGCGATACCTCCGAGCGCGGCGAGCGCGGGCCATCCCAGCAGGGCCGCGCCGGGCTGCGCCTGCAACACGCACTCCCCGATGCGCGGGTGCTCTATGTCTCCGCCACCGGCGCGACCTCGGTGCAGAACCTCGCCTATGCGCAACGGCTCGGACTTTGGGGCGGGGCGGATTTCCCGTTCGCGACGCGGCAGGAATTCGTCGCCGCCATGGAGGCCGGCGGGATCGCGGCGATGGAGGTGCTCGCGCGGGATCTGAAGGCGCTCGGTCTCTATGCCGCGCGGTCGCTGTCGTACGAGGGGATCGAGGTCGAGATCGTCGAGCACGCGCTCAGCCCCGAACAGGTGCGCATCTACGACGCCTATGCCGAGGCCTTCCAGGTGATCCACGCCAACCTGACCGAGGCCCTCGAAGCCGCCAACGTCACCGGTCCCTCCGGCACGCTGAACCGGCAGGCGAAGGCGGCGGCGCGCTCGGCCTTCGAATCGAACAAGCAGCGCTTCTTCAACCATCTGATTACCGCGATGAAGGTGCCGACGCTGATCGGCGCCATGGAGCGCGATCTTGCCGCGGGAGCCACGTGCATCGTGCAGCTGGTTTCCACCGGCGAGGCGCTGCTGGATCGGCGGCTGGCGGAGATCCCCGCCGGTGAGTGGGCCGACGTCCAGGTGGACATCACCCCGCGCGAATACGTTCTCGACTACCTGGCGCACGGCTTCCCGACGCAGCTGTTCGAGGTCTTCACGGACAGCGAAGGCAATTTGCTCTCCCGCCCGGTATTCCGGGAAGGCCAGCCGGTGCGATCGCGCGAAGCGGTGGAGCGGCGGGATCGGATGATCGAGCATCTCGCCGCGCTGCCGGCGGTGCAGGGCGCGCTCAATCAGGTCGTTCAGCGTTTCGGCACCGATCAGGTCGCCAAGGTCACCGGGCGGTCGCGGCGTGTCGTGCGCAAGGTCGCCGCCGACGGCACCGAGCGGCTCGCCGTCGAGACGCGGCCGGGGTCCGCGAATCTCGCCGAGACCCAGGCCTTCATGGACGACGAGAAGCGCATCCTGGTCTTCTCCGACGCCGGCGGCACCGGGCGCAGCTATCACGCCGACCTCGCCGCCCGGAACCAGCGCCGGCGGGTGCATTACCTGCTGGAGCCAGGCTGGAAGGCGGACACCGCCATTCAGGGGCTGGGTCGCTCCAACCGCACCAATCAGCGCCAGCCGCCGCTGTTCCGTCCGGTGGCGACCGATGTTCGCGGCGAGAAGCGTTTCCTTTCCACCATCGCCCGCCGGCTCGACAGCCTCGGCGCGATCACCCGCGGTCAGCGCCAGACCGGCGGTCAGGGCCTGTTCCGGGCCGCCGACAATCTGGAGAGCCAGTATGCCCGCGCGGCACTCCGGCAGTTCTACGGCCTGATCTTCGCCGGCAAGGTGGAATGCTGCTCGTTGCAGCGTTTCGAGGAGACGACCGGCCTTGATCTCTCCGACCGCGACGGGTCGCTGCGCGAGGACCTGCCGCCGATCACCACCTTCCTGAACCGCCTGCTGGCGCTGCCGATCGCCCTGCAGAACGGGCTGTTCGCGGTCTTCGAGGAGTTGCTCGCCAGCCGCATCGAGAGCGCGATCGCCGCCGGCAGCTACGATGTCGGCGTCGAGACGCTGACGGCAGACAGTCTGCGCGTCACCGAGCGGCGCACCATCCATACGCACGCGGCGAGCGGTGCCGAAACGCGGCTGTTCAAAGTGATGCGGCGGGACCGCAACCGGCCGCTTCTCGCCACCGATGCGCTTGCTCTGGCGCAGGACAAGCGGGCGCGGCTGCTGGTCAACGTCCAGTCCGGCCGTGCCGCGGTGCAGATGCCGGCGCCGAGCCTGACGCTCGATGACGGCGAGGTGCAGCGCCGGGTCCGTCTCGTGCGACCGATGGCCCGTGAGACACTCGCCCTCGACGCGCTGGATCGCACCCATTGGACGGAGGCGGACGCTGAGCGGTTCGCTGAGACCTGGACCGCCGAAGTGGCGCAGGTGCCGAAATTCACCGAGAGTGCGTTCCACATCGTCACCGGCCTGCTCCTGCCGATCTGGAACCGGCTTCCCGACGAATTGCTGCGCGTCTATCGCCTGCAGACCGACGACAGCGAGCGCGTCATTGGCCGCCTGATCTCGCCCGCCGCCATGGGCGAGGTCTACCGGGCGCTCGGGCTGGATGACGCGCCGACCCTGTCGCCGGACGAAGCGTGGTCCGCCGTGCTCACCGACGGCGCCGTTCTGCATCTCGCCGGCGGGCTCACCATCCGGCGCGCGACGGTGATGGGCGCCGCCCGCATCGAACTCGCCGGCTTCACCGACGGTGCCGTCGATCAGATCAAGGCGCTGGGGCTGACCAGCGAGATCATCGCCTGGCGGCTGCGGCTGTTCATCGCCGTCACCGAACGTGGACCCGCGATCCTGGCGGCGCTGTTCGAGCGATCGCCGCTCATCCGCGTCGTCGATCGCGTCGCGGCCTGAACGTGGAGACCGTCCATGTCCGGGTCCGCCGCCGAACTGGCGCACCGCCTCGCGCGTGAGGCCGAGGCGGTGTGCCGCCACTACCTCTCCAACGGCCGTCGCCAGGGCCGTTACTGGCTGGTCGGCGATGTCCAGAACAGCCCGGGCCGCAGCCTGTTCGTGCGGCTGGCGGGGCCGGACTCCGGCCGAGGCGCCGCCGGCAAATGGACCGACGCCGCGACCGGCCAGCATGGCGATCTGCTCGACCTGATCCGGCTCAACCGTGGTCTCGATCGCCTGGGCGAAGCGCTCGGCGAGGCGCGGGCCTTCCTCGGACTGCCGAAGCGGGAGCTGTCGCGCGCACCGGCACGAGCGGGATCGTCGGACGCCGCCCGGCGGCTGTTCGCCATGTCACGCCCAATCGTCGGGACGCTGGCCGATACCTATCTCCGCAACCGGGGTATCACCGTGCGGCTGGAGGACGTTCCGGCGGTACGCTTCCACCCCGGCTGCTTCTACCGGGCGCATGACGCTGCCCCCCGCGAGGTCTGGCCGGCGCTGATCGCCGCCGTCACCGACGCCGCCGGCGCGATCACCGGCGTGCATCGCACCTGGCTCGACCGGGATGGCGCAGGCAAGGCGCCGATCGCTACACCACGGCGTGCGCTGGGCCATCTCCTCGGCAACGCCGTCCGCTTCGGCGTGGCGTCCGACCTCATGATCGCCGGTGAAGGCATCGAGACGATGCTGTCGCTGCGATGCGTCTTGCCCAACATGCCGATGGCAGCGGCGCTCTCGGCTAACCACCTCACCGCCCTGATCCTGCCACCGGCGCTGCGCCGCCTCTATATCGCGCGCGACAACGACGCGGCCGGGATCGAGGCGCGCATCCTCTGGCCGGTGACGAACGACTTCAATGCCGACCTGCGCCGCTTCGGCGCCGACGCTCTGCTGGTACGGTTACGGGTCCAGCTCACCCCGGAGGATGCCGAGCGCTTTGCATCGCGAGGCAAAATAGCGGCCGCCCGCCATCCTCCGCTGTGCTCCGGCCGCCCGCGCTCCGCTTGGCGGTGCAGCCCCGGCCCGGCCCCGGCCAAGGGATCGCCGTGAAGGCCGCGATGGGCGCGGCCAGCCGAACGAGGACACCGATCATGGCGACCGACCGCCTCTCCCAGCACCACGACGACGCCGAGCCAGCTCACGCCGCATCCCCGACTGCCCGCCTGCTCGACGAGTTGCAGCTCTACGGGCATCGCCCCTTCCAGGACGACCCGGACCCACGGCCGCTGCCCGAGGTCGGACGGCTCGAGGGCGCGCTGGCCGACATCTTCGACGCCCTGGTCTCCACCCTTTCCGAGACGCGCATGGAACCCGACCTCGCCGATCTGCTCTGGTCGCAGGTCAATCTCTTCCACCGCACGGTGGACCGCGTGCAGCGCGAACTCGACGCCAACGAGGACCGGCAGCGCCGCAGCCAGCAGGAACAGGACGGCTCAGAAATCCGCTCGGTCGAGCTGGAACTCCTGATCGCCGAGGGGCTGACGTTGATCGAGCGTCGCAACGCCTTCGAGCTTCTCCGGGACCACGCTGCCGAGCTGTTCGAACACCACACCGGCTCGGCCTGGCGCCCGCGCGCGGGATCGATGGTCAACCACCGCGCCCTGACCGCTTCGATGATCGACAGCCGCGACTTCATCGCCGCCAAGCGCCGCGCCGAGACCGAGGTGCTGTTGCCCGCCGGACCGCGGATCGCCTTCGCCGGCGGAGTAGACTTCAACGACCACGAGCGCATCTGGGCGGTGCTGGACCGGGTGCATCGCAAGCACACCGACATGGTGCTGCTGCACGGCGGCAGCCCGCGCGGGGCCGAACGCATCGCCGCCTGCTGGGCCGATACCCGCGAGGTCACGCAGATCGCGTTCAAGCCGGAATGGGCCCGCCACAACAAGGCCGCACCGTTCAAGCGCAATGACCGGATGCTCGCGGTGATGCCGATCGGGGTGATCGTCTTCCCCGGCTCCGGCATCTGCGAGAACCTCGCTGACAAGGCCCGAGTTCTCGGCATCCCCGTTTGGCGCTTCGGGGGAGGTGGCGCGTAAGCTCCACCCTGCCTCAATATATCTATCCGCATCGCCCTTCATGTCCTGAAATTCGGAGACCACACGCTGGTTGATCTGGGCGAGGTAGCAGTCGTGCGCCTCGAAGATCGCCCGCTTCATATCGGGGGTCATATCCACCTGGATCATATCACGCGCCGATTGCCCTTAGGATGATATCGGAAAATGACGCCAGACCGACCGTCTGACTCGCATCTTGGACCAGATTATGCTCTAAGACCCTCGTAACACGGCATTTTTGAACCACCATGGCTTTCACCGCCAGAGCTTTCGGCCGCAAGCTCGCCACCATCCGGGCCGCTTTTGGTCAGGACCGAGAGGCGCTTGCCCTCAGCTCGGGCATCGGAGCCGACCGGCTTGCCGTGCTGGAGGATGGCGACGCGGAGCCGACCGGCGACGAAGTTCTGATCCTCGCGGATCGGTTCAAGAAGAATTTCCGCTACTTTCTGACCGACGACGCGACCGATCCAGACGCCGACGTTGAGTTCCTATTTCGAACCAACGGCAACGATCTGTCACCGGCGGATCGCGTCGCGATTTCGGAGTTCGTGTATCTCTGCCGCTGCCAGGCTAGCCTTGAGCGCGACTTGGGCCGCCACGCTTCCCATCCGGGATTTGAGTTCCGGCCGACCGGAAACTTCCTAAAAGGCCATGGTCAGAAATGCGCCGCTGCGCTGCGGCACCATTTAGGTCTCAAAGACAACGAGGTGATCCGCGACGTCTTCGGGTCCATGCGCAGCATGGGATTCAAGGTGTTTCGCCGCCGGCTGGAGAACTCGAACATCTCCGGCCTCTTCATGCGCCATCCCGAGGCTGGACCGTGCGTGCTCGTAAACCTCGCCGAAGGCATGGCGCGGCAACGGTTTAGCGCCGCTCACGAATGGGGCCATGGTCTGATGGACGGCAAGCCAATCGTTCTATCGACCGTCGGCGAATGGAACAGCAACGATCTCATCGAACTGCGAGCAAACACCTTCGCGTCCGATTTCCTGATGCCGCCCGCGATCCTGTCATCTGTCGGCTCTCGGTGGAGCGAACCGAAGGTGGTGTCCGATTGGGCGGAGCGGTTTCGCGTCAGCGTTCCGGCACTGCTGACAGCACTTGTCGCGGCAAAATTGATCACCAGGGAGAAGCGCGAAGAGCTACGATCTGCGCCCCGTCCGCCGGAACCGCCAGATCCTGAGCTTGAGGGCGTAACCAATCAGACCTTACTCAGTCGACGACGCTTATTGCTCGAGCGCGGAATCAGCGTTGAATATGTCCACCTGTGTTTCGAGGGCTTTTCGCGGGACCTGATATCGTTCGGGTTGCTTTGCGAAATGCTCCTGAGCAGTGCGGCCGGCGTTCACGAGATAGCGCAGCTGTTCGGCCGGAGCATTTACCGTGAGGGTTGATGTAAGAACCTTCGTGCAGTTCAACGCCATTGACACTTGCGCAATCTGGAACGTCTTATCGTCCGCGAGGTTAGTTTCCGCTGCTCTCGCCAAACAGCGCTGGTTCGTCGTTGCGGATTATGTCCGCTATGAGGCGCTTGAGCGACCACGAACCAACCCCGAAGCAAGCGAACTCGAGTTGCAGGCCAAATTCAGAGATCGCCTCCAGAGGAATCAGGGATTTTCCAGCCAGTCCGTGAGCCTCGCCGATCTGCAGGCGGTCGCGAACATGCCCGCTATCGGCCGGTTGGGAGGTGGCGAAATCGCGGCACTCGCGCTGGCGCGCAAGATGCGTATTGGCTTCATGACAGACGACCAGAAGGCTAGGGCAAAGGCCCCTGATGTCGATGCCGGTCCAGCTCATACGACCCCGCACCTGCTCGGATGGCTAATCTATGATGGCGCCTTGGGTGACTCGGATGTCGGGACTGTCGTCGCCGAACATGAAGCATCAGTGCCAAAGAAGAATGGTCAACTGACCAAGTTTTTTCGAGCAGCCTACGAAGAGGCGTGCCGCTGCCGCCTAGCCAGAGGTCGCGCAACATCGGCGGCTGGCGCAGCCGTCCGGTAGAGGATTATGGGTGCCACGGTGCTCGGCGACGTCAAGGGCCGCGCTCCGCAAGCGGTTCAGCGGGGAACCGGATTATGGCTTTGGAGACCCCGACGAATGTCGGCCCGGCGTCGGCTTGCGGCTCCCACCTCCCCTGATACCCACAACCACCCGCGACTGGTTAGACCGGGTGTGCCCTAAAGGTCATTCTCCCTGCAAACGTACAGTTCGTGATCGCCATGATTCCACCTGAGCCGCTGCCGCTCACGCTTACGCCGCGCGTCGACATCCCGTTTCTGTTTGATAGCTATCGGGCTCTGATCAAGGATCTGGGCGCCATGGATGGCCTGGCAGCGGCGCAGACGTTGGCATCTGAGCATTTCATCGACGCCGCCGCCAAGCTCGAAGATCCGCAGCAGTTCGTTCGCGACCTGGCTGTTCACTACCGCGTCTCGACACACTTTGTGGATTTCCCAAGCGTGCCAGCCCATCTCACACAACTGCTGATCGTCGGGACGTGCCAGCAGGCCGAGGCGTTCCTCGAGAGCTTTCGCCGCGACCAACTTCACATGGGTCGTACTTGGCGGCAGCGGGGCGACGGGGAGCCGCGGCTCAAATACACGCTGGACAGCATCTCAGGCGGCTTCGCCACCAATTACATCCGAATCCGAAGGGAGCGATACGAGATCTTTGAATATTACCGCTTGGTCCGCAATGCCTTCGTCCATAGCTCTATAGACCGCGACCGGGTAAGGCGGGAGTTTGATAATGTAAGTGATTTTCGTGCGACGGTTGAACGGGACTTTGGATTACCTGCACCCAATCCGGTGGCCGATCTGACGTTTGCCGATCACATGCTCTTCACGCGAGTTACAAAATACATTGCGACGGATTTATGTCGCCTTGCAGCACCGACAACCGGTCAGGATTTGATCCGCTTTCTGTTGTCGCATCCGGACAAGCCGCGTCATCCGCTTACGCGCATGCTTAATCGAAAGCCAGACGGAGAGATATCTCGCAGTGGCATCCGCAGTTTCTTCCTGAACAGGTACAACTACCGCACCAGGAAATTCCCCACGATCGAGGATGAGATTGTAGAGTGGCTAGGAAATCTTCCTAATAAACATCAAAGAAGAGACATGCGAGTCGGAACGATCCTCGAATACGCCCGCGGACTTATCGGGGCGAGCTCGGGTTCGTCATAGGTGCTGGTCTTTGGGATGCGGCGTGTCAGCGTCTTCATCACATTGCTTGCCCCGGAATTATCCATATTTTCACGATTATTCGATCGCGCAAACCAGGCCGCATGGCCTCGCGGTTGGTAAAACGGATCGTCCGGAACCCACGGCTGCTGAAAATGATGTGCGATTTCTCGAGATCGCGGAGCAGTTCGAGCTTGGTGCTGTGTGCGGTCGAGCTCGATGGTGACGCGGTGATCCGGCCGCCAGAAGTCGGAGAGGACGAACCGGTCAGCGTCATACCAGGTCGGCTCTTCCCGCGAATAGCCGATGCCGCGCTGATCTAGCGTGCGCGAGGCAGACCGCCAGGGTAGGTTGGGTGCCGCCCGATTGGGCTATGGTCTGTGACCGGCATTTCTCCATGAAGGCGATGGTCTCGCGCGTAGGCGGCCGATAGCGAGACGCGACGGCCTTGCGGCGCATGCGGCCGAAGCGAGCGGGGATGGGACGGCGCGGCGCCGGCGGTTGAGGGACGACGAGACCGAACGAAGAAATTGGCATTTCAGTCGCTGCCGCATCGCCGATTGAAGCGACCTGCGCCCGCTATGCACGGGCCGGCCAGTCAAGTGTCGATGCCGACTATAACAGCCCCGAACCGTGCGGGGTCGAGCGACCGCTTTGGACGAGTAGCGACAATCAGATGGACAACCGGTTTGGGCGCGAGGCAGAAGTTCACGGTACGGTCTCTGATCTTCAGCCAAGGGTCAAGAATTGCCGATCGTCCGCCTGACGACAGGCCCCGGCTTTCGGGGGCGGGTGGAAGATTGGGCAACGCAAAGGCCCGCCTCCCTTGATAGAGGCAGCCTTAAGATATACATTAATGTCGATGTATCTCCACGGAGGATGCCATGCAAGTCGCCAAATGGGGCAATAGCCTTGCCGTCCGCCTCCCTGCCGTCGTCGTCGAGGCGCTGGAACTCAAGGAAGGCGACGAGATTGAAATCCACGTTGCCGACGCGCGGGCCTTCGCCGTCGCCCGCAAGCCTGGGCGGAACGAGCTGCTAGAGCGCCTCCGATCTTTCCGCGGACGCCTGCCGGTCGACTTCAAGTTCGACCGGGACGAGGCGAATGCCCGGTAGCTTCATCGACACCAACGTCCTGGTCTATGTGGCGTCGGGCGATCCGGTGAAGGCGGGGCAGGCGGAGAAAGTCATCGCCGACGGCGGCACGATCAGCGTGCAGGTGCTGAACGAGCTTGCCAACGTGGCGCGCCGCAAGATGCGCATGACCTGGCCCGAGACCCACGTGTTTCTGTCCATGATCCGCGCCCTGCTTCCGGTCCAGCCGATCACGGTGGAAATCCACGAGACCGGGCTGGCGCTCGCCGAGCGTTACGACCTTTCGATCTATGACGCGATGATCGCCGCCTCCGCGCTCCACGCCAAGTGCGACACGCTCTGGTCCGAGGACATGCATGACGGCATCGTCATCCAGGACCGGCTGCGGATTGCAAACCCGTTTCGCCCCGGCTGAGGACCATGGTCCGGCCCGCTGATCACCCCTGAGGACGCCGTTCAGAGCCGAGCGCGCCCCATCCGCCCGAGCCTTGCTGGTCTGGCGCAAACGCGATCGCTGTCGCCACCAACTCCCGTCTGACCGCGCCCTGCCACCCCGGGGCCAGGACCATGCGCGCCACCGTGCTGACGTGAGGCCTCCCGCCACAGTGCCATCGTGACACCTTGATGAGCCCCGCAGCGGCTCGCCACCGTCTCCTCCCTGCTTGGGGTGCGTGGCTGCCCGTCCGGCCTCTCGATGGGCGGATTTGACCAGGAGGTGCGGGCTGCGCCCCGATCGGCTGCCCGCAACGGCGCCGCTGCGACTTTCTTCCCCTGGGCTGCGCCCATTCCTCGCGAGGCAAGAAAGTCTCGCCGCGCCGTCCTCCGCTGCGCTGCGGCCGCACGCGGTGCGGGTCGATCGCCTCCCGGCCCCAGGACCGCCATCGAGGCCGCACGGGGCGGCCCCGAGAACCCGAGCGAAGGAGACTTTCCATGGCGATCATCGGCAGCTTCACCAAGGACACGAACGGCTACACCGGGACGGTTCGCACGCTCAGCATCAACGCCAAAGCGCGGCTGGTCCCGGCCGAGGGCGGCACCGACAAGGCGCCCGACTTCCGGGTCTTCGCCGCCGGCAGCGTCGAACTCGGCGCCGCCTGGACCCGCAAGGCGAAGGAGACGGCGCGCGAATACCTCTCGATCAAGCTCGACGACCCGAGCTTCCCGCAGCCGATCTACGCGAGCCTGGTCGAGGCCGAGGCGGAGGGCAGCTACAACCTGATCTGGTCCCGCTGACCCAACCGAGGCGCCCAGCCGGCGAACGGTGCCGTCACCTCCCGCGCGCCCGAAGGGGGAAGAGAGCGCCTCCGCGAGCTTCCCATTGTCACGCCGGCCGGAGGTCGGGCCGGTTCAACCCCGCCTGCGGCGCCGCGCCCAGGGGAAGAGCCCTGCGCGCGGCTTCGGCACGCAACCTACAGCAGAGCCAGGCCGCGCCGGCCGCTGACCCCTTCACGCTCACCGGCGGCGTGCAGCGCTGGCTCTGGCTGCTTGCCCGCAAGCATGCCGGGCAACAATCCACAGGCTGGCGAATTTCGTTCGATGCGTTGCATGCGCGTTCCGGTAGCGCAACACGGCATTGTCACTTCGTCGCGGCTTTGCGGAGGATTGCGCAATCCGGGCGGCTTCTGACGTATCGAGTCGAACCAGTCCAGCACTGCGGAAACGAAGGGCTCAGCATCGGTCGATGGGCCGTGCCCGTCCACAGTGCCGCGTTGGTGCCCGGGGATAAGCCGGGTTTTGATCCACGGTTACGGGGGCGCATCTGTGAGTGAGCGCAGCCTATCACTTGAACGGGCACGGCCTATCACTCGAAAAAGCACGGCCTATCACTTCACGCATATTCGAATTGTCTGTTTTGAATCAGATAGATACGAGCCATTCGCGGTGCCCTACTTAAGTACTGATTCTAGTACTGAATCTTCCCTTGTATTTGCTGCGTGTTCTCACCCCAAAACCCACGCTCGTCGTCGCCGTCACGCACGCCGACGATCGACGTGTGTTCCTCCGCCCGATCGTCGTGTCGGACGCCAGAGGGAAGACGCATTGAGAGAGGGATGGCTCCACCGTTCGTGCGTCCTTCCCGCTGTCGGGACGGACGCTGAACGGATGTCGGGCGGACCACACCGACATGGCCCGGGAGGCGAGCGGTGATCGCGCAGGAGCCTCTGACCAGCGTCAGGCTGGTGTTCTATCGGGATCGGGTCGAACACTGGCTGCGCTTCGGCCGTGATGCCGGCGAGCGCATCCTCGATCGGCGTCGGCGCCTGGTCTTCTTCGCCCCCGGCGCGGTCTTCGCCTTCGTCCGCTGGCAGGCGAACGACTTCGGGACCGTCCTGTCGCGCATCGATATCCTGCGTGCCTGCGGGGCGGGGGAACCCTGCGCGACGGTTCCCGGCGTGCATCCAGGCGGCGAGATCCTGCTCCGGCTGTCGGGCTGGGCGCGTGTGCAGGGATTGCTCGCGCTGATCGACGCGGTCGAGCAGGCCGGCGTCGAGGCGGCGGATGTCGCGCCGGCCTACTGGCAGCACGTGCACAACCGCCTGCTCGGCGGCGAGCAGCCGCGGCCTTATGCCCGCGATCAGCATCGCGCCTGGCTGCTACGGCGTCGGGTGACGGCGCGATGAAGCGGAATCGACGGACTCGGCACGCCATGCTCGCGGGCCTGTCCTTGCTCGCCGCCTCAGCCGTGCAGGCACGGCCGCTGGTGGTCTGGAACGCCACGGCCAGCACGCCGGTCGGCCTTTGGCGCGTGCTGCCAGCCGCGAGCCGGACGCACCTCCGCGTCGGCGATTACGTGCTGTTCTGGCCCGACCGGCGCAGCGCCAAGCTGTTCGCCCGGCGCGGCTATCTGCCGCGCGGCGTGCCGCTGCTGAAGCGCGTTGCCGCCGTCGCCGGACAGACCGTCTGCGAGCGCGACCGCGAGGTTTCGATCGATGGCCGCATCGTCGCGCGCGCTCTGCCGGTGGACGGGCGCGGACGCCGCTTGGCCGCATGGAGCGGCTGCGGCAGGCTCCCGAACGGCGAAATTTTCGTGCTGATCCCCAGCGTGCCAACCTCGCTCGATGGGCGGTATTTCGGGCCGACGCCGATCCGCGCCGTCATCGGCCGCGTCACGCCGCTCTGGCTTCCCGGCCGGCGGACGCGATGACCGTGCCGCACACCTTCCCCGCCATCCTGTTGTTCGGTCCAGGGACGGCCATCCTGCCGTCCCGGCCAGTTCCCGCACCGCCGGCGCGCGCAGCGAAGGTCAAGGGCGGCGCAGCCGGCGCGCCTGCGCGCGCTTTACCCTTGACCGGAGCGAGCAGGCTGGCCGCGCTTCACCTGTCACCGGCGTGGCAGCGGTTTGGCTCATGGAGGGGTTCACGATGGACGTGCTGACCCTGGTCGCGACCTGCGGTCTTGCGGCCCGCGCGGCGCTGTTCGTGCCGCTTTGCAGTGCGCCCGCGTGCGCGAGTGCGACGCCCGTATTGCGCGGCGACGGACACGAAGCGGTCGCCGTTTGGCAGCCCGCCATCGCCGCGGCGGCGCACCGCTTCGACATTCCCGAAGCATGGATCGCCGCCGTGATGCGCGCGGAGAGCGACGGCCAGGCGACCATGGGCGGCGAGCCAATCCGCTCACCAGCAGGCGCGATGGGCCTGATGCAGGTGATGCCGCAGACCTACGCCGCGCTGCGTGCCCGCTACGGGCTGGGGGCCAATCCGTATGCGCCGCGCGACAACATCCTCGCCGGCGCGGCGTATTTGCGCGAGTTGCTGGACCGCTACGGCGTGCCCTGGTTCCTCGCTGCCTACAACGCTGGGCCGGCGCGGCTCGATGAGTTCCTGCACACTGGCCGCGCGCTGCCGGCCGCGACACAACGCTACCTCGCCGCGCTCGCGCCGCAGATCGGCGGCATGTCGGGTGCGTTGCAGGCGGCAGTCGCGACGACGGGATTGAGCACGAAGCCGGCTCCCGGGCCGCCGGTCCGGAGCCCGAGCGACGCCCTCAGCGCCGGCCTCTTCGTGACCGTCGTTGGGCGTCCCGAGGTCTCTCCGGCTCGCACGGTTCCGACGATCGCGAGACCGAGCCAGACGCCGATGTCTGCACCGACGGTGGTCACGGGCGGTTCGGCTGCGGCCGGACTTGTGCCGCGATCCGTCTCCGGTTCTGCCCTCAATGTGCGCGGAAATGGCGCGCTGTTCATCGCTCTTCAATGACGCGGGCGCGCCGCCGATGAGCTGGCGACGGCTTGCGTCGATGCCATGTCGTGGCGTGACGTCCGGCTGTCGAACTGCACGCCGGCTGCACCAACTTCGCAGCTGACCGCACTGCCAATTTGCGTGGCGCCGTCGATCCATCTGACTATCGTGGCCCGCCGTGCGAGATCGCGGTGCATCGCGTTGCTTGCGTCGTTTTCTTTCGATCTGCGCTTCGAGAAAGACGATCGGAGAGAGACCAATGTTCCGATTAGGGAAGGTCTGATCAGCGGGTTGCCGATGGCCCAGATCACGCCGTCGGCCACGGGATGGCTCAAGAATGCCTCGACAGGCACGAAATTCCCGTCATTTCACCCGCGTCCGCGGCCACAAGCCGTGTTTCGGACGCACTCCGCCTGTCAGGTCCGCAGCAATCGGTTGCGCACCATGAACAGGTTGGCCAGCGCGCAGGTCACGAACAGCCGGTGCGCGTTCTTGTCCAATCCCCGGTAGCGGACCTTGCTGAAGCCGAACACGCGCTTGATCACCCCGAAGCAGTGCTCGACCTTGGCCCGCACCTTCGACTTGGTGCGGTTGCGTGCCTTCTCCGTCTCGTTCACCACGCCGCGATGCCGATAGCGGCGATTGGTGAAATCCAGCGCGTTCGGCGCGGCTTTGCGGATCACCTCGCGCTGCCCCCGATACGCCTGGTCACCCCACACCCGGGTCTCATCGCCGTGCAGCAGGTCGGGCAGCACCGTCGCGTCCGCCACGTTGGCCGCCGTCGCCACCACCGCGTGGATCACCTTGCTCCGGCTATCGACGCCAATATGCGCCTTCATGCCGAAATACCACTGGTTCCCCTTCTTCGTCTGCTGCATCTCCGGATCGCGTGCCCGGGCCGCGTTCTTGGTCGAACTCGGCGCGTGGATGATGGTCGCGTCCACGATCGTGCCCCGCGACAGCTTCAGCCCGTGCTGCTCCAGATACTCATGCACTTGCTTGAACAGCGCCGATCCCAGATCGTGTCGCTCCAGCAGGTGGCGGAACTTGCAGATCGTGGTCTCGTCCGGCACCGGCTCGCGCCCGAGGTCGACGCCTGCGAACCGACGCATCGCAAGAGAGTCATACAGCGCCTCCTCCGCCCCGGGGTCCGACAGGTTGAACCACTGTTGCAGGAGGTAGATGCGCAGCATCCGTTCCAGACCAACCGGCGAGCGGCCCTTGCCGGGCTTCGGATAGACTGGCTCGATCAGAGCGCACAGTTGCCGCCATGGCACCACGCGGTCCATCTCCGCCAGGAATAGCGCCCGCCGCGTTGGCTTGTTGTACCGATCAAACCTAGCCGTCGCCAAGGTGGCTTGCCGCATCGCGCCGTACCCCTGCTGCATGGACATCACGATTCTTTCGGATGTTCCGATGCCGCGTCGAGCGGAACTTGATCAGAGGTTCCCTAGCCGGGCTGTCCGGCGGCTTCCAGGATCAGCTTCGTGATTTCGTCGGGATGCGAGATCAGCGACAGATGGCTCGCCTTCACTTCGACGGTCTTCGCACCCATACGTTTGGCCATAAAACGTTCAAGATCTGGATTGATCGTCCGGTCTTCGGTGGAAACGGCGTAGAAACTCGGCTTCGACCGCCAGGCCGCGTGCTTCGTCCTGCCCGTAAGCAGAGCTTTATGGAACGACTCCTGGACCGCATAAAGTACCTTCGCCTTCGCCTCCGGCAGATCGCCCGCGAAATCGCGCAGGAACGCCGCCTCGCTGAGACGGCCCTCATCGCCGTCGAAGATGATCCCGGCTGACGCCGGCGGGGTCGGAAATGTCTTGGCCAAAGCGGCGTAATCCTCCCCTGCATCCGGCGCCCGCGCGGCGACATAGACAAGAGCCGAGACATTCGGGCGCAAGCCGGCCTCGGTGACGATCATGCCAGAGAAGGAATGGCCCACCAGCACGGTCGGACCATCCTGCCGTACCAGCACGCGCTCGGCCGAGGCTACCGCATCGGGTAACGTCGTCAGAGGGTTCTGCACGGAGGTGGCATTGAGCCCCGCCGCCTGCAGTCGTGCGATCACCTCGGACCAGCATGACCCGTCGGCGAACAGCCCGTGCACAAGGACGACGTTGCGCGCTTTCGGCAGCGCGGAGCTTGCTGCCATGCTGCGGGTGGCGATCAGAGAGACTGCACCGCCGGCGATCACCGCGGTTGAAAAAGTACGCCTGTTCATCATCATGATCCTTGTCACCAGGTGCATGCGGCAAGCGACGGTCCCCCGCCCAGGAGCGGGGGCCCCCACCATCACAGCGGCTTTAGGCGCGGATGAACGCGAGGAGGTCCTGGTTGATCACATCGGCGTGGGTGGTCATCATGCCGTGCGGGAATCCAGGATAGATCTTCAGCGTGCTGTTTTTCAGGAGCTTCGCCGACGGCAGGGCTGCATCCTTGAAGGGGACGATCTGGTCGTCGTCGCCTTGCATGACGAGCGTCTTCACCTCGATGCTCTTGAGGTCTTCGGTGAAATCGGTCTCCGAGAAGGCCTTGATGCAATCGTATTGAGCCTTGGCGCCGCCCATCATGCCCTGGCGCCACCAATTCTGAATTACGCCTTCGATCGGCTTCGAGCCAGGACGATTGAAACCGTAGAATGGACCCGCCGGGACATCGCGGTAGAATTGCGCCCGGTTGGCCGCCAGGCCGGCGCGCAGCCCGTCAAACGCCTGAATAGGAAGACCCTCCGGATTGCCCGCCGTTTTCAGCATGAGCGGGGTGACGGCGGAAATCAGCACCGCCTTGGCGACGCGCCCCCTGCCGTGCCGCGCGACGTAGCGCGCCACTTCACCGCCACCCGTCGAATGGCCGATATGTACGGCGTTCCGCAGATCCAAGTGATCCACCACGGCCGCTGCGTCGGCCGCGTAGTGATCCATATCGTTCCCATCCGACACCTGACTCGAGCGCCCGTGCCCACGTCGGTCGATCGCGATGACGCGATAGCCGTGCTGGAGGAAGAACAGCATCTGTGTATCCCAGTCATCGGAACTCAGGGGCCAGCCATGATGGAAGACAATCGGCTGGCCGTGGCCCCAATCCTTGTAAAAAATGTCGGTACCGTCCTTGGTAGTGATCGTATTCATGGCGTTTGCTCCTTTGTCTCGGTCTGAGTCTGAAGTTGCCGCGCTCGCCGGCCCCGTGAGAAGCTCCGATATAGCCGCGGCCGCTGCCGCCAAGGCGCCGGTATCGCGAGTCCTGCGCAAAAGCAGCTCGGACCGGATCCTTCGGCCTGGACCGCAAGCACCACGCCAAGATGTCGAAAGCCGTGCGTTATCCTGTCTTCGGCCACGAACTCTTCGACAGGCCCGCATGCGCCGCACGCATCCGGATAGGAGGTGTTGCTGCCAGCCCTGTTGTGCATCGTCGCGCTCCGCTCCGTCCGGCTTAGTCATCAGTAACGGAGGCGCTTTTGATAGGCCATTGAATACATTTAAAAAATTGTCATAAGCTATCGCCATATGCCGGGACGTCCTAAAAGGACCTCAAATTTTCTGAATTGGGGCTATGGCGGTGGCTAATGAACCTCCTACTCACCTCGGCTGAAAGCATCGCATTCGGTCGCTTCCGGATGCTTCCGCGTGGTCGCGTGCTGCTTGCCGATGATAAGCCGATAAAACTCGGGGGGCGCGCTTTCGACCTGCTCATGGTGTTGATCGAGAGTCGCGGGTCCGTCGTCAGCAAGGGCGATTTGATGGCTCTCGTCTGGCCAAGCCGCTTGGTCACCGAGACCAACCTGCAAACCCAGATTTTGGCCTTGCGTCACGCATTCGGGGCGGAGCGCAATTTGATCCGGACTGTCGCCGGGCGCGGTTATCAATTTACGGGCGAGATCCGCATTAGTTCGCCCGACATTGACAAGCTTGTTGCCGTCGCACCGCCTGTCGTGGCCGACGGGGTCATCAGCCCGACAAATCTGCTGCAGCCGGTTTCCGAGCTGATTGGCCGCGAGACCGGGGTGGAGGAGGTCTCGAACCTCATTCGCGCCGGCCGGCTCGTCACCCTCGTCGGCACTGGGGGCATCGGCAAGACGCGGCTCGCGCTTGCTGCAGCCCGCCAGTTGCTGCCGCTATTTCCGGATGGCGTGTGGTTGGCCGAATTTTCTTCGCTGTCCGATTCCAGTTTGGTGCCTGCAACCGTCGCCACCTCAATCGGGCTCCAACTCGGCGGCGGCGAGCTTTCGGCGCAGCGAGTGGTGCAGGCGCTGGCAACACGGCGCCTGTTGCTGGTGCTAGACACCTGCGAGCACGTGATCGACGCCGCGGCAGCGATGGCCGAGGCTCTGCTGCGGGCCGGAACGACGGCTCATGTCATCGCCACCAGCCGCGAGCCGCTCCGGGCGGAGGGCGAGCAGCTCTACCTGGTGCCACCACTCGCCGTCCCGGCCGACGACCCCAAGGATCTCTCGGAATATGGCGCCGTCAGACTGTTTGTCGCGCGCGCGCGCGCGGCAGACTCCGGCTTGGTGCTGAACGGTCATCGGGCAGCGACAATCGCGGCGATCTGCCGGCGCCTCGACGGCATTCCGCTCGCGATTGAAATGGCCGCGGCGCGCGTCGCGACACTCGGCGTCGATGAACTCGCCAAACGCATCGACGATCGACTCCAGTTGCTGACCGGAGGAAGGCGGACGGCGCTGCCGCGACACCAGACTTTGCGGGCGACACTCGATTGGAGCCACGAGTTGCTGGCTGAGTCCGAGCGAGTGCTTCTGCGCCGTCTGGGTGTGTTCGCCGGCACCTTCAGCCTGGAGGCCGTCGGCGCGGTCATGGCGAACACCGGGACCGTGTCGCCGGAAGTCGTCGACGGCCTTTCTAGCCTGGTCGCAAAGTCGCTCGTTGTGGCGAAAGTCGACGCCACCCCTCCGCGTTACCGCCTGCTCGACACCAGCCGCGCCTATGCGATCGAGAAACTCGTCGAAAGCGGCGAACGAGAGCAGGTCGTGCGCCGCCATGCCGAATATTGCCGGGATATGTTCGAGCGGGCTGAAGTCGAGTTGGAGGTGCGCCCCACGGCCGACTGGCTCGCCGACTACGGGCCGCAGATCGACGACTTGCGCTCCGTGCTTGACTGGGCCTTCTCACAAGGGGGTGACGTGGAGACCGGTGCGACGCTAACGGCCGCCGCGGCACCTCTGTGGATGCTTTTGTCGTTGACTGCGGAATGCCGAGGCCATGTCGAGCGGGCGCTCGCCACCATTGCGGCCGGAGCCAGCGGCGATGCGCGCCGAGAGATGAAGCTCCATGCCGCACTCGGCACGACTTTGCTATTCGCCAGCGATGCGACACTTACCGCGATCCGCGCGGCCTGGACACGAGCACTGGAAACTGCAGAAAGGCTTGACGACGCCGAGTATCAATTGCGGTCGCTGTGGGGCTGTTGGGCCCTTGAATGGACTAGCGGCCGGCATCGCACCGCCTTGACATTGGCGCGAAAATTCTGCTCGCTGGCGACGAGCCGGCCCGATCCGAACGATCGGCTGGTTGGTGAGCGACTGGTCGGAGTGTCGGAGCACTTCCTGGGTGATCAAGCGAGCGCGCGGAACCATCTCGAGCAAGTGCTCGCGAATTATGTTCTTCCCGGCCACAAGTCGCATATCATCCATTTCCAGAGCGACCAGCGGGCAGCAGCAGGCGCCTTCCTCGGCCGCGCCCTGTGGCTGCAGGGATTGCCGGATCAGGCGAGTCGCACCATCGAAAGAAGCGTGGACGACGCGCGCGCGAGCAATCACGCAAATTCACTATACCACGTTCTGAACCATGGAGCATGTCCGATTGCGGTGTTGAACGGCGATCTTGGCCTGGCAGACCGCTACACCGGAATGTTGATCGACCTTTTGAGAAAGAACCCACTGACGCCTCGGAGGGCACTCGGTCATGGTCATCAGGGGGCGCTCGCCATCAGACGCGGCGATATCGATGCCGGATTGCAGCTGCTGCGTTCATGTCTTGGCGAGCTCGGAGAGGTCAGTGGCAACTATGGTGCCTTCTTTTTCCTGTGTGCGATGGCGGAAGCCTTGGGCCGCGTCCGGCAGATCGACGAGGGACTTTCCGCACTTGAGGGGGTGATTGTGCGCACCGACGAAACCGATGAACGCTGGGGCATCGCCGAACTGCTGCGCATCAAAGGCGAACTGCTGATCTTGCAAGGCGCGCCCGGAGCAGCGGCGATTGCTGAGGACCACTTCCAGCAAGCGTTGGACTGGGCCCGTCGACAGGGTGCACTGTCCTGGGAACTACGCACCGCCACAAGTTTTGCATGTCTGCTCCGCGATCAGGGCCAGCCTGCTGACGCGGTGGCGCTGCTCAAGCCGGTGTACGACCGGTTTACCGAAGGGTTCGATACCGCCGACCTCAAGGCGGCGAAAACCCTGTTATGCGATCTCGGCTAGTGTCGCGCTGACGGCAACTGGGTCTGGTTCATTCTCGGTAGAGGCCTTCGTCGTCCAATGGCAACATTCTGGCGCGAAGCAAGTCAATGCCGGCACGGCCGTACATTGCCCGATTGAGCATCTTCAGCTTGTTGATCTGTCTCTCCTTAGCAGTCAGGGCAAGATAAAGACCTGCGGCACCACTGCGCGCGATCAGTCGCGATTTCAGTGTCTGCACATTGGGTTATCGACCGCGACCACCGGGCCACGGCTTTGCAAGGAGGCACGGCAACAGCATGTCGAGACGGCTTCTGCCTTCGCATTTCCGCAGTGCCGCCATGGCTCCTTCGCGAGTGGCAGCTTTGCCGTCAGTCTCGGAGCATGGCTCGTCCCGACAATGACACGCGCCTTCGTCCACGCCTCGGCCGTACGCGCAGCCGGAATCAGCGGAGTGTGCTGGCGGCAACGCAGATCAAGCGCGCGATCTCGCGGGCGGGTGCGCTGGCCCGGGTGACCGGCGGGCCACGGCCGATCGGCGCACGGCATCTTGCCGATCTGCCGGCCAAGCGCGGCAGGGGCGCAGCCTTCGCTCGCGGGCGTGCGGCCTCACCACGGGGCTGGTCGCAAGCGCAGCCCGGAGCACGCCGTGTCGTCGTCAAGGCGCGCTACGTGAAGATGCGCGCCGGGAGCCGCGCCGCGGCCGTGCATCTGCGCTACCTCCAGCGTGATGGCGTCACCCGAGAGGGTTCCCCCGGCCAGCTCTACTCCGCCACGGCGGACCGCGCCGATGGCCGCGCCTTTCTCGATCGCTCGGAAGGCGACCCGCGTCAGTTCCGTCTGATCGTTGCCGCCGAGGACGGCGCCGAGCTCTCCGACCTCCGCGCCTTCACCCGTGATCTGATGCGGCAGGTCGAGCGTGACCTCGGCACCGGGCTGGACTGGGTCGCGGTCGATCATTTCAATACCGCCCACCCGCACACGCACATCGTCATCCGCGGCGTCGATGAGACTGGCGAGAACCTGGTGATTGCCGGGGCCTATCTCGCCCATGGCATCCGGGAGCGCGCCTCGGAGCTGGTCACCATCGAGCTCGGCCCGGAGAGCACGATGGAACGACAGGCGAAGCTCGTGCGCGAGATCGACCAGGAACGGCTGACCCGGATCGATCGGGCGCTATTGCGCGCGGCGGGTGACGCGGCGGGTGGCGTGATCGACCTCCGCACCGCCGTCGGGGAGCCGCGCTCCGACTTCGACCGGCAACTGCGGATCGGCCGGCTGCAAGCCTTGGAGCGGCTGGGATTGGCCGAGGAGATCGCCACCGGCCGCTGGCGCCTGGTTCCCGGGATGGAGGAGACGCTGCGCGCCCTCGGGGAACGCGGGGACATCATCAAGACCATGCACCATGCGTTGACCCGCCATGGTGCGGAACGCGGCGTCGAGCAGTTCGCGATCCACGAGCTCCGCGAGTCGCTTGCCGCACCGATTACCGGGCGGCTGCTTGGGCGGGGGCTTGGCGGCGACGAACTGGGCGATCGGGTTCATCTGATCGTCGATGGCCTCGACGGGCGGGTCCACTACGTCGAACTCCCCGCCGCCGGCGCGGATGCCGCCAACCCGCCGATCGGGGCCATCGTGGAATTTGCAGCGGAACGCGGAGCGTCGCGCGCCGCGGACCGGAACGTCGCCGACCTGGCGCACGGGAACGCCGGCATCTATCGGCCCGCGGACCACCTCGCTGTCGCGCGCGTCGATTCCGGCATCGCCGATCCGGAGGCCTATGTCGAAGCGCATGTCCGCCGCCTGGAGGCGCTGCGCCGCGCCGGCGCGGTCCAGCGGCTCGACGCCGACCATTGGCGCGTCCCGGCCGATCTCGAACAGCGGGCTGCTCGCCACGACACGGGCCGCAGTCAGATGCCGAGCCTGCGCGTGCTGTCCGCGCTCGATCTGGAAGCCCAGATCCGTAGCGACGGGGCGACCTGGCTCGACCGCCAACTGGTGGCCCGCGACCCGGTGCCGCTCGCGCAAGGCGGGTTCGGGTTGGAGGTCGAAGCCGCCCTTGAGCGCCGCCGCCAGCATCACCTCGCCCATGGCGATGCACACCGTGACGCCGATGGGGGCGTGCGCTATTGCCGGGACCTTCTCGGGACGCTGGAACGCCGCGAACTCGCGCGCGCCGGTGGTGAACTGGCGACGTCGCGCGCCGTACCGTTCCGCATGCCGGCGCCCGGCGACACGATCCGCGGCACCTACCGCGAGGCGATCCAGCTCGCCTCCGGCCGCTACGCCCTGGTCGAGAACGCCCAGGAATTCATCCTGGTCCCGTGGCGGCCGGTGATCGAGCGAAGCCTTGGCCGCGAGGTCGTCGGGCTCGTCACCGACCGCGGGATTTCCTGGCAGATTGGCCGGGATCGAGGGCTCGGCATCTGATACCCAGCTGAGGCGCAGAGCTTCCAGGTCGCGCCGGGGGAAGCTGGTGATGAAAATCTGACGCTTCGTACCGGGTTCGGACTACCGCAACGGGTGGCAAGCTGACTGTCTGCGTCCGGCGCAAGCCAGTGGGAAACCGGTCATTCGATTCAAGCCGAAGAAAGGCCAAGAGCTGAGCTCCCGATTTAGTGAGAAAGGCCTTATGGTCGACTCCGTTTCGATCTATGCCAATGGATCGGCGGACTCGCCTGCATTGACCGACTCACGATATCCTTTATCGTAATCGTGATCGTGACGGCCAGGATACATCATGAACGTCACCCAAGCGCGCCGGCTGTACCGGCAGACCGAAGATGGTCTAAATCGCCTCGACACCGCCTTGTTCGGCGCCGAGGAAGCGGATGCTCTCGGTCTCGACCGGAATTCCGAGCTCGCACGCGTTAACCAGCTGATGGTGAAAGCAACCGATGCACTCGTGGGGCTTGCGAGCCTCGATGCGAGTGCATCCGCCTTGCGAACTGAAATCGACCACGCCGTTGCCGCCGCTAAGGCGGCTCCGTTCGACGTATACAGCCTGCCACCCGACACACCAGATGATGGCGAAACCGAGGTTTATCGGCACCCGATCGACTTGCGCGGCTTGCTCGGGCGCATCGGCGATATCTACGGCCTAGAACCTGATCAGCTCGAGGCAGGTTTGAGCGCAGCGCAAGGGCATATGCTGACCATCTGTCGCAATGCGCCCGCGGCGATCCTGGCGATGATTTCGAAAAAGATGATCACGGTTCCCACAGGCGAGCATCAGGTCAAACATTTGCTGTTCGCGTTCGCGCGAGCGAGCTATGCGGACGCAGTTCCAGACGGGGCCATCGCATTCGAGGGCAAGCTGCAGAAACACAAGCCTGATTTCGGGATCCCACGGCTGAAGTGTTGCGTCGAAACGAAGATCGCGCGCGACCGCTCCGGCTTGTCCGCCGCTATCGGCGGTATTATCGATGATCAGTCTACATATGGTTCCGAGAAGTATAGCATGTTCATTGGGGTGATTTACACGAATGATGACGCGCTCACCCAAGAGCTGCTGGACGAGGAGATCGCCGATCGCATCGCGAAGGGCGGCCAACCCAACTACGAATGGTACTGGGTACTGATCCACGGGCCGTTAGTGCCACCAAAGTCGCAATCGCTATAGCGTTCGCGGAATTTGAATGGTTCATTTCTGACTACAGCGGCCCACTTCACGGAGTCAGTTCATGGTGGGAGCAGGCGGCACTTGCTGCTAGCGCTGACGGCATCCCACCCGCCGGGGATGGGGCGGGAACCGGTCGGGGTGCCGCATAGCTGAATGTCCCAGTTCCGGGATCAGCGCAGTGATAATCTGGCGCCCGAGTAGGGTCGACGGCCGCCCGGCAGCTCAGGGTGGCTTGCGACGGTCCGCTTCCGAGCCGGACCGTCCGCATGTCGGTCACACGGCTCAAGACCGGGTTTGGCCGCAGTGATCGTTCGCGACAACGATTCGTATCTCACATGTCAAATTGCTGGCTGCGATTTACCGAGTGAGGAGTGACGGAGTGACCGGAACCACAATGCGGGCCGCAGAATATGGCCAAGGTCGCCGGTAGTGCTCGGTCACGCCCCCGACAAGCCTTGAGAAAGCGAATCCAGCACGTCGCGCGAACTGCCGAAGACTTGTGTATGCGCTGCGGCCCGGATCCTCCGGTTGAGCGCAACCACCCGGTCAGCCGAAACCGGCCCAGCAGCATAGCAAGTGCGTTCGTTCACTTCATCAAGAATGACAGCAAGCCGCGGGCTCACTGGGTAGTAAAAAGCCAGTAGTCTCGGCGGTTCGCCGGAGCCTGGGGAGAGCAGATTGATTACCGGCTGATCTCCGGTGATGAAGGGCACTTCAGTCTCGTTCTCCAGCAGGATCAGCGGACGTGCCTTGCGCTCCAGCATCAGGCTACCGCCCGCATTTACCGCCATTATGTGACGGAGCACGTTCCAGGCCCGCGCCAGACTCATCCCATGCTGCTCAGTTGTCTTCGCAAAAAGCCGATGCTGCACGCCCTTGGTACGGAGATTCTGCAAGCTGAGAAAATGGCAGAACTGACCGCACAGGTCTGGATCGTCATAGAAGCTCAGGTTCTTGCGTCGGATTGCATCGAATATTGGCTTGATATTCCCTTCGATCTGCGCGTGGAACTTCTCTTCCATCGTGATCACTTCGCGGTCGATGAGCGCAAGCAGCTCAGCATTGTTCGCGACGAGGGGAATCGACCTGAAGCGACCGAACATGCCAAACATCAGTATAAAATTGTCAAGCACCTGCTTTGCCGGCGGCGGGCTATCCTTCATGAGAGCTCGGATGAGGAAAATGTCGGCATCGGTCAAATCGCGAAGCCTGTAGAAATCGCGCTCGACGGCAACGTTAATTATGTTGGTCTCGAAGACTCGCCCATTTTGCAGACACCAAATCTTGCCGTTGGTAGCCCATCCCTCGAGGTAGCGGCGCCAGACGTGGTGCTGGCGCCGCGTGATGGTCTCTTGCCTGCTGCGGCCTTTCGGTTTGGGTGGGACACGCTGCATCTGCCAAACGGTAGCTCAGCGGGATAAACGTGTCCAAGCTGATTGGTTGTCCGCGTCGGAGGAGCAGCGTCCTTCTACGGAGCAGCCGCGATGACGCGAAGTCGTCGCCACCAGGTAGCCTTGAATGTCCGGTTCCGAGGTTACCCGATCGATGGCTTGGTGGCCAACTTGGGTCGACTCCGGCCGCTCACTATCGGCACCAAGCGTCTGGGTTGTGTCACTCGGTTGCGCGGGCTCGATGAGTGGACTAGATTAACTGGACTAAGTCTGTCCGAGGCGACCGATGTCCACCGTCAACATCCACGACGCCAAGACCCACCTCTCCCGCCTGATCGAGCAGGCGGCGCAGGGAGAGCAGGTGATCATCGCCAAGGCTGGCAAGCCATTGGTGAAGCTCACGGCGCTTGAGGCCCCGACGCACCCGCGCCGCCTCGGCTTCCTCAAGGGCCAGATCGCCGTCCCGGAGGATTTCGATACCATGGGTGCCGAGGAGATCGCGCGCCTATTCGGGGCAGAGGCCAGGTGAGCCAGCTGGCATGAAACTGCTGCTCGATACCCATGTGCTGCTGTGGGTGGCGGGCGTCCCGCGGCGGCTCCCGCGCGCCGCGCGGGCACTGCTTGAGGATGAAGCAAATGAACTGGTGTTCAGCGCCGCCAGTCTCTGGGAGGTGGCGATCAAACAACAACTGGGACGGGAGGATTTCCGTGCGGACGCGCGGCTGCTGAGGCGCGGCCTGCTCGACAACGGCTATGCCGAGCTCCCCATCACCAGCGCGCATGCCGTCGCACTCGACCTCCTGCCGCCGCTGCACAAGGACCCGTTCGACCGCATGCTGATCGCGCAGGCGCTGGTTGAAGGGATCATGCTGCTCACCGCGGACGCCAACCTCGCGCGATATCCGGGACCGATCCAGGCGATCTGAGCCCGAGGCCTGGAACGAAGGGCGCAACCCGCCGTCCGTTTCTATTTCTTCGATCCTCTACGATTGCCGTTCTTTGCTGTTGCGCGGCGGAGTTTCCGTCTTTCTA
>JAKBAU010000136.1 GCA_021808875.1 Pseudomonadota bacterium
CATCATGCCTCTCCGATCCGAAGCGGCCGATCGAGACGACGCTCTCCGCCATGATGCGGACTCCGCATCTCGGTGAAGCCGGCGTCCACCCTGTTGTCGCCTCTGCCGCGCGCGAGCTGCTGAACAAGTCTGGCAACGAACGGTCCGGCGTGCTGAGCACGGCGATGTCGTTCCTCGGCCTCTACCGCGATCCCGTGGTCGCCGAGGTGACGCGACGCTGCGACTGGCGGATCGGATACATCGTCGCCGGCGAGCGGCCGACGACGCTCTACCTCGTCGTTCCGCCCTCCGACATCAACCGGACCAAGCCGCTGATCCGCCTGATCCTCAACCAGGTCGGCCGCCGGCTGACCGAGGACCTGCAGGCCAAGGCCGGGCGACGCCGGCTCCTCCTGATGCTCGACGAGTTCCCGGCGCTGGGGCGCCTCGACTTCTTCGAGTCCGCGCTCGCCTTCATGGCGGGCTATGGCATCAAGAGCTTCCTGATCGCCCAGTCGCTGAACCAGATCGAGAAGGCCTACGGCCCCAACAACTCGATCCTCGACAACTGCCATGTGCGGGTCAGCTTCGCCACCAATGACGAGCGGACCGCGAAGCGTGTCAGCGATGCGCTCGGCACCGCCACCGAGATGAAGGCGATGAAGAACTATGCCGGCAGCCGGCTATCGCCCTGGCTCGGCCATCTCATGGTCTCGCGCTCCGAGACCGCACGCCCGCTGCTGACGCCGGGCGAGGTCATGCAGCTCCCCCCGACCGACGAGATCGTCATGGTGTCGGGTGTCCATCCGATCCGGGCGAAGAAGGCGCGCTACTACGAGGACGGACGGTTTCAAGAACGCATCGTGGCGCCGCCCGTGCCGGTGCGGCCGAAAGAGGGACGCCCCGACGATTGGAGTTCGCGTCCGCTGCCGCCCCGACCACCGGCGCCAGCGGCGGCCGATGGCGAGGACGCCGACGACGAGGATCCGAAGAACGCCGACCGTCGGAAGCAACCGGAGCTCGACCAAGGAATCGTCGAGAAGCAGGCGCCGATCGAGAATGAGTTCGCGCTCGACCAGGTCGACGACATGGAGGAGGACGCGCCGCACATCGGCCGGATGAACGACCTGATGCAGGGCCTCGCCCAGCAGGCTTCGCTCGATCCCGGCGACGACCTCGGGATGTGAGGTGAGCATGGCCGCGCCAAAGAAGAAAGCCCAACTCTCCGTCTATCTCGACCCGGACGTGATGCAGTCGCTGGCGGCCTATGCTGCGCGTCGCGAGCAGTCGATGTCGCTGATCGCCGAGGCCGCCATCGCCTCGTTCCTGTCGCCGGACGCCGACGAGCGGCGAGAAGCCGCCATCGCCAAGCGGCTCGACCAGCAGGATCGGCGACTGGCGCGTCTGGAGCGCGATGTCGGCATCGGTGTCGAGACGCTGGCGTTGTTCATCCGCTTCTGGCTCAACACCACGCCGCCGCTACCCGAGCCGGCCGCGAAGGCGGCGCGGGCACAAGCGGGGGCGCGGTATGACAATTTTGTCGCAACGCTGGGTCGGCGTCTTAATGAAGGGCCGAAGCTGCGCCAAGAAATTCCCGATGACGCCGTGCGGAACGAGGCACGAGAATGAGCGCGCTGCTGTGCCGGGGCGTCAAAAGATGGCTGACCGATACTACGGTGGCAATTCAATGCTCGCCATCCAAGCCTTTAATATGAGCAGCCCGACATGCACCCAAAGCAAAGGATTGACCTGTCAGGATTTGAGTAATTTCAGTTCCGCCAGACTGGTAGCAGTGGCGACGATCGCCTCCTCGGGGGAGCGAGGGTTCCAACCGAGCAGGCGCTGCGCCTTAGCGGCGCTCGCATCCTTCCTTTTTCCCAGCTCGGGTAACAAGCTCCTCACTTCCGGATCAAGGAGTGCGACCGCGCGCAACAACCAATTGGGCAATTGGCGCGTCGATACGGCGCGGGCCGCGTTACCCAGGCGGTCCTTCAAGGTCTGGGCCATCTGGGCGACGTTCATGAAATGGCCAGCGGTCGCTAGAAATCTCTCTCCGGCGGCCGCAGGATTGGTCATCGCCCGGAGATGAAGATCGGCGGCGTCGCGAGCGTCTACGATACCGAACCATAGGTCGGGGCAACCGGGTGTGCTGCCCTCCAACATCCGCTTTATCAGATGGATCGACGTGGACAGGTCTGGCCCGAGCACCGGACCAAGGATGCCGGTGGGATCGATGACCGCAAGTTCGAGCGAGCCGCCTTCTCCCTTTATGAAGGTCCACGCGGCACGCTCGGCCAGTGTCTTCGATTTCTGATAGGGCTGGATCGTCGGATCGTCGGGATCGGTCCAGTCGGTTTCGGTGAATGTTCCTGTGCGCCCCTTCCCGTATCCGATCGCTGCGAACGAGGAGGTGAGCACCACCCGCTTCACGTTGGCGTCCCGCGCTGCGCGCAAGACCCGGACCGCTCCGTCACGCGCTGGCCTAATCAGCTCGTTCTCATCCTTGGGGACCTTGCTTGGAAAGGGAGATGCAACATGGAGGACATAATCGCAGCCCGTGACGGCCTGTTTCCACCCCGCGTCGGCGGTGAGATCCGCGGCGAACAGAGCAACTTGATTGGCGTCATTTCCCGCTCCGCCCCGCCGTAGCATGGCCTTCAGAGCGTCCTCTCGCCGCAGATCGCGAACCGTGGCGCGCACCTCATGGCCCGCCGCGAGCAATTGGATGATGCAATGTGCGCCCAGGAATCCCGTGCCGCCCGTTACTAAAACCCTCGCCATGTTGTCTCCTTGTCAGCAAGAAGACACACGTGTACACCTTCAACTTAGGTTTAAGGTCAAGGGCTTTCTATGCGCATCGGAGATGTCGCGCAGCGATCAGGTCTCTCCACCTCGCGTATCCGCTTTTACGAGCGGCACGGGCTGATCCCCCTCGCGGTACGAGGCGAAAATGGCTATCGAAACTATGGCGTAGACGTGCTGGAAACACTGAATTTTATCGACCAAGCGCAGGATCTTGGCTTCACCCTCGACGAGATCCGGGCGGGCCTTAGTCAACGGAGGGGGGCACCGGCCGGAAAGGAAGTGCTCTCGGCACTGCGCGAGAAGCTAGAGGCACTCGATCGGCATATCGACGAGGTAGTGCGCCGCAGGCAACGCATCATCGCGCTTATCGAAAAGTACGAAAGTCGTCCATAGGGTGGCAGCATGGATCTTCCCAATCTAAGCAGTCCGCGATGCAGGCGGTGCGAAGGAATCGCTCGATCGTCCATATCTCTCGACAAAAGCCGGTTCGTATAGAGTTGCTCGGAGGGCTGCTTCTCCAGAGGTCCTCAGATCAATCTATTCAGGCGCATATTCCTCCTAGAAGAAGTCAGCGATAGCCCGGAAGGGTTGCAACCGGTTCTTCTCCAACAGAGCCGTATGGAGCGCCCGGCCAAGTTCGATTCTAGGTTCGTACCGCGCCGACCGATGATGCAGCCCGATAGGACTTCCGGACAGGTCGTCGGATAGACCAAGTCGGCTGTCGCGTGGCGCTTTGGCCGATATGACAAGGTCCTTCGCGTCAAAGCACGTATTTGGATGCGCCGGCGCAATCTGTGTTCCGCACCCAGCAAGTATTTTTTCTCTGCTCTACCCTGGCGTACTACGCCATCTGAATACTTGTTGAACTGCCGCATTTTCTTCCTTTTCTAATCATCCCCGTCGCCAATCGCATGTCGCGATTGGCCCTCCGACGGGGACGATCGTGGCAGTTGCACCACTCCATTCCGAGGCCTTTTCCCGCGGCGCGCGCATGCTGCGCACCGCGCTTGGGCCCGCGATCGCCGCCTTTCTCGAAGACCCCTCGATCGTCGAGGTGATGCTCAACCCCGACGGCCGGCTCTGGATCGACCGGCTGTCGGGAGGCTTGGAGGACACTGGGCGCACCCTGTCCGCCGCCGATGGCGAGCGGATCGTGCGCCTGGTCGCGCACCATGTCGGCGCCGAAGTGCATGCCGAGCGTCCGCGCGTCTCGGCCGAGCTGCCCGAGACGGGGGAGCGGTTCGAGGGGCTGCTGCCTCCGGTCGTCACAGCGCCGGCTTTCGCCATCCGCAAACCCGCCGTCGCCGTCTTCACGCTCGACGACTATGTCGCCGCCGGGTCCATGACCGCTGGCCAGGCCACGGCACTGCGCGCCGCCGTGGCATCGCGCAAGAACATCCTGGTCGCCGGCGGGACCGGCACCGGCAAGACGACGCTGACCAACGCGCTGCTGGCCGAGATCGCCGGCACCAGCGATCGGGTGGTGCTGATCGAGGATACGCGCGAGCTGCAGTGCCGCGCCCCCAATCTGGTCGCGATGCGCACCAAGGACGGCGTCGCTTCGCTGTCGGACCTGGTTCGCTCTTCGCTCCGGCTGCGGCCTGACCGGATTCCGATCGGCGAAGTCCGCGGCGCCGAGGCGCTGGACCTTTTGAAGGCGTGGGGGACCGGACACCCTGGCGGGATTGGCACCATTCACGCCGGCACCGCGCTGGGCGCTATCCGGCGCCTCGAACAGCTCATCCAGGAAGCCGTTGTCACCGTCCCCAAGGCGCTGATCGCCGAGACCATCGATCTCGTCGCGGTGTTGCGCGGCCGCGGCACCGAACGCCGCCTCTCCGAACTCGCCCTCATCGCCGGGCTCGATCCCGCCACCGGCGATTACCGCGTCCAGTTCGCCGGGGCGGGCGGCGACCCCTTGCCCCTCGGAGACCCATCATGATCCGCGTTATCGCCGTCACTCGCCAGTCACGCCGCCGCCTGGCGGAGCTTCTCACGCTCGCCACCCTCACGCTGGCTTTCGCGCCCGCCGCCTACGCCTCCGGCTCCTCGATGCCGTGGGAGACCCCGCTCAACTCAATCCTGGAGTCCGTGCAAGGGCCGGTCGCCAAGATCATCTCGGTCATCATCATCACGGTGACCGGCCTGACGCTCGCCTTCGGCGACACGTCAGGCGGCTTCCGTCGACTGATCCAGATCGTGTTCGGCCTGTCGATCGCCTTCGCCGCGTCGAGCTTCTTCCTGTCGTTCTTCAGCTTCTCCGGCGGAGCGCTGGTCTGATGGCCGCGATCGTCGATCCGGACGTGCCGGGCTTCTTCGCGCCGGTCCATCGCGCCCTTACCGACCCGATCCTGATGGGCGGGGCGCCGCGGACCGTCGCGATCGCCAACGGCACCCTAGCGGCGGCGATCGCCCTCGGCCTTCGCCTCTGGATTCCCGGTGCGCTGATCTGGGTGGTGGGCCATGCCGCCGCGGTCTGGGCAGCTAAGCGCGACCCGCAGTTCGTCGACGTGGTGCGTCGGCACCTCCGCTATCCCGCCCACCTCGGCGTCTGAGGTCCGCAATGCTCAACCTCGCCGAATATCGCAATCACCCCGCCGGCTTCGCCGACTTCCTACCTTGGGCCGCTCTGGTCGAAGAGGGGGTGGTCCTCAACAAGGACGGCTCGTTCCAGCGCACGGCGCGGTTTCGTGGTCCCGACCTCGATAGCGCGACGCCGGCCGAGCTGGTCGGCGTCACCGCGCGGTTGAACAACGCGCTGCGCCGGCTCGGCTCGGGCTGGGCGATCTTTGTCGAGGCGCAGCGGATCGCCGCCCAGACCTATCCGCACTCGACCTTCCCCGATCCCGCGTCGGCGCTGGTCGATCTGGAGCGGCAGGATGCTTTCGAGGAAGCCGGCACGCATTTCGAGAGCCGCTATTTTCTGACCTCCGTCTGGCTGCCGCCGGCGGAGGATGCGTCGCGCGTCGAAGCCTGGCTCTACGAGGGCCGCGCCCAGACCGGCGTCGATCCCTGGGAGCTGCTGCGCGGTTTCGTCGATCGCACCAACCGCGTGCTGCAACTGGTCGAGGGCTTCATGCCCGAGGTCGCCTGGCTCGATGACGGCGACACCTTGACCTACCTGCACTCGACCATCTCGACCCGCCAGCAGCGGGTGCGCGTCCCCGAGACGCCGATGCACCTCGACGCGCTGCTCGCCGACGAGCCACTCGCCGGCGGCCTCGAGCCGCGGCTTGGGTCGCACCATCTGCGCACGCTGACCATCGTCGGCTTCCCGACCGCGACCCACCCCGGAATCCTCGACGAGCTGAACCGTCTGGCCTTCCCCTATCGTTGGTCCACACGGGCGATCCTGCTCGACAAGACCGAAGCGGTGAAGCTGCTGACCAAGATTCGGCGGCAGTGGTTCGCCAAGCGCAAGTCGATCGCCGCCATCGTCAAGGAGGTGATGACCAACGAGGCCTCGACGCTGGTCGATAGCGACGCCGCCAACAAGGCGGCCGACGCGGACCTGGCGCTGCAGGAGCTTGGCACGGACGATGTGGGGCAGGCCTACATCACCGCGACTGTCACTGTCTGGGACGAAGACCCCGGCCTTGCGGCCGAGAAGCTCCGCCTCATCGAGAAGGTCATCCAGGGCCGCGACTTCACCTGCATGCCGGAAGGGGTGAACGCGCTGGAGGCTTGGCTCGGGTCCATCCCGGGCCACGCCTACGCGAACATCCGTCAACCTCCCGTTTCGACGCTGAACCTCGCCCACATGATCCCGCTCTCGGCGGTCTGGGCGGGGCCGGCGCGCGATGAACATTTCCAGGCCCCGCCGCTGCTGTTCGGCAAGACCGAAGGTTCGACGCCGTTCCGGCTGAGCCTGCATGTCGGAGACGTCGGGCACACCCTGATCGTCGGCCCGACCGGCGCCGGTAAGTCGGTGCTGCTGTCGCTGATGGCGATGCAGTTCCGTCGCTATCGCAACAATCAGATCTTCGCCTTCGACTTCGGCGGTTCGATCCGCACCGCCGCGCTCGCCATGGGCGGCGACTGGCACGATCTCGGCGGGTCTCTCTCCGCGGGGTCCGATCATTCGGTTTCGCTTCAACCGCTGGCGAGGATCGACGACCAGGCCCAGCGCGCCTGGGCGGCGGAGTGGGTGACGGCGATCCTCACCAAGGAAGGCGTCACCATCGATCCGACCGCAAAGGAGCATGTCTGGTCAGCGCTGACCTCGCTGGCGTCCTCGCCGGTGGGCGAGCGTACCATCACGGGCCTCGCGGTCTTGCTGCAGTCGACCGCGCTGAAGCAGGCGCTCCAGCCCTATTGCGTGGGCGGTCCCTCCGGCCGGCTCCTCGACGCGGAGACGGAGCAACTCGGCTCGGCGCCGGTCCAGGCCTTTGAGACCGAGGGGCTGATCGGTGCAGGTGCGGCGCCCGCCGTGCTGACCTATCTGTTCCACCGCATCGAGGGCCGGCTCGATGGACGCCCGACGCTGCTCATCATCGATGAAGGCTGGCTGGTCCTCGACGATCCCGCCTTCGCGCAACAGCTTCGTGAGTGGCTGAAGACGTTGCGTAAAAAGAACGCCTCCGTCGTCTTCGCCACGCAATCGCTTTCCGACATCGACGGCAGCGCCATCGCGCCCGCCATCGTCGAGAGCTGCCCGACGCGCATCTTCCTGCCCAACGAGCGCGCGATCGAGCCGCAGATCACGGCAATCTATCGCCGGTTCGGGCTGAACGATCGGCAGATCGAGATCCTGGCCCGCGCCACGCCTAAGCGCGACTATTACTGCCAGTCGCGGCGCGGCAATCGGCTGTTCGAGCTCGGTCTCGGCCCCGTGGCGCTGGCCTTCTGCGCCGCGTCCTCCAAGCAGGATCACGCCGCGATCGAGCGGTTGTTGGCCGAGCACGATCGCGGTGCCTTTGCCGGCGCCTGGCTCGCCGAGCGCAGCCTCGCCTGGGCGGCCGAACTCATTCACGACCTTCCGAATCTGGATACGCCGTCATGAGCCAACGCCGCAATCTAGCGGTCGCGTCCGCCGTCGTCCTGCTGATTGCCGGCATTGTGCCGCCGACCTTCGCGCAATGGATCGTTTTCGATCCCACCAACTACGTCCAGAACGTGCTGACGGCCGCGCGCGAGCTGCAACAGGTCGACAACGAGATCCAGGGCCTCACCAACCAGGCGCAGATGCTGGTCAATCAGGCGCGCAACCTCACCAGCCTGCCGATGTCTGCGCTGACGCAGCTCGAATCGTCCGTCCAGCAGACCGAGAGCCTGGTCGCCCAGGCGCAGAACATCGCCTTCAACGTTCAGCAGATCCAGCAGGCCTATTCCGCGGACTACGGCGCATCCGGGGGCTCCGGCTCCACGAGCGCCATGTTCGCCTCGGCCCAGACCCGCTGGCAGAACTCCGTCGGCGCCTTCGAGGATTCCCTGAAGGTGCAAGCGGGCGTCGTCGGCAATATCCCCACCGATGCGAACGCCATGACGTCGCTGGTCTCCGCCAGCCAGGATGCGACCGGGGCGTTGCAAGCCGCCCAGGCCGGCAACCAGCTCCTCGCCCTGCAATCCCAGCAGCTTTCCGATCTTGTCGCTGTCATTTCCGCACAGAGTCGAGCCGATGCGCTGGCCCAGGCCAATGCCGCAACCACCGAGGCGGAGAGCCAAGCGCTGTACAACCAGTTCTCGACGCTGAACGGCTACACGCCCGGCACCGTCACGATGTTCAACGGCCAATAGGTGCGCAATGAACAACGTCGGCGTCATCGACACCTTCCTCAACACCTTCACCACCTACATCGATTCCGGCTTCGGCCTGGTGAAGGGCAATGTGCTTTCGCTCTCCTCCACTCTGATCGTCCTCGACATCACGCTGGCGGGCCTGTTCTGGGCGTGGGGTGCCGATGAGGACATCATCCAGAGGCTGGTGAAGAAAACGCTCTATATCGGCTTCTTCGCCTTCGTAATCGGCAACTTCGACTATCTCGCCAAGGCCGTGTTCGACAGCTTCGCCGGCCTCGGCCTGAAGGCCGGAGGCTCGTCCATCTCGCAGGCCCAGTTCCTTGAGCCCGGCCGCCTGGCGGAGGTCGGCATCACGGCCGCACAGCCGCTGCTCAACGCAGCAGAGAAGCTGGTCGGGCCGGTTGCCATCTTTACCAACGCGATCCAGATCGCTGTGCTGATGGTTGCCTGGCTGCTGGTGCTGATCGCCTTCTTCATCCTGGCGGTGCAGCTCTTCGTCACATTGATCGAGTTCAAGCTAACGACGCTCGCGGGCT
>JAKBAU010000137.1 GCA_021808875.1 Pseudomonadota bacterium
GATCTCGTCTTGGCGGTGCGGACACCTTTGGCCGAGCAGATCGCGCAGCTGAAGCCGGGTACGGTACTGGCCTGCCTTCTTGCTCCGTACACGGAAAAAGAGGCGATCGCGCAGCTGGCTGCCCAGGGTGTGATTGCGCTGGCGATGGAATTCGTACCGCGCATCAGCCGGGCCCAGGCGATGGACGTGCTATCGTCGCAGGCCAATCTTGCAGGCTACAAAGCCGTAATCGATGCGGCCGCGGCGTTCGGCCGCGCGATGCCGATGATGATGACGGCGGCCGGCACCATTGCTCCGGCACGGGTGTTCATCATGGGCGTAGGCGTGGCTGGTCTGCAGGCCATTGCCACCGCGCGACGGCTAGGGGCCATTGTCTCGGCCACCGATGTGCGTCCGGCTACCAAGGAGCAGGTGGAAAGTCTGGGAGCCACCTTCGTTGCGGTGATCGACGAGGAATTCAAGCAGGCTGAAACCGCGAGCGGTTATGCCAAGCCGATGAGCGCGGAGTATCAGGCCAAGCAGGCTGCGCTCATCGCCGAGACCATCAAGAAGCAGGACATCGTCATCACCACGGCGCTGATTCCTGGGCGCAAGGCGCCGGTTCTGGTCAGTGAAGAGATGGTGCGCACCATGAAGCCGGGCTCGATCATCGTCGATCTGGCGGCGGAGCAGGGTGGCAACTGTCCGCTGACGCGCGCGGACGAGGTCGTCGATGTCCGTGGTGTGACCATCATGGGGCCGACCAATCTTCCAGCCCGGCTGGCGGTCGATGCCTCAAGCCTGTACGCGCGCAATCTGCTCAATCTCGTCACCCTCATGGTCGACCGCAAGAGCGGTCACCTCGCGCTCGACTGGGATGACGACATCATCAAGGGTGCGGCGCTGACGCGTGATGGCGTCATTGTCCATCCGAGCCTGAAAGGGTGAAGCCATGCACGCCGCCGGTCTCATTGATCCCTTTGTCTTCCGTCTTTCCATCTTCGTCCTGGCGATCTTCGTTGGGTATTTCGTGGTGTGGAGTGTCACGCCGGCGCTGCATACCCCCTTGATGAGCGTCACCAATGCCATCTCCTCGGTGATCGTGGTGGGCGCCCTGATGGCCGTGGGAGTAAGTACGCATCCGTCCACTCACGTGGTGGTGAACCTTGGCCTGCAGCATCACATCGTGGTGGTGGGTGGAGCCGCCGGGGCGATGGCGGCCCATGTCGTCCACACATTGTTCGGTGTGGTGCCGGTCTCGCGCGGCTACAGCTGGGCCTCCAAGCTGCTCGGCTTCTTCGCCCTCATTCTTGCCTCGGTCAACATATTCGGGGGCTTTCTCGTTACCCAGCGCATGCTGGCCATGTACAAGAAGAAGGAGAAATAGCTCCGTGGTCCAGCACCGCCGCGGTCGCGGGCTGATGCTTCTCGGCGCGGGGTTGACCTGCACGAGCGGTCTCGGCCTTGCTGTGCTGGGCGTGTGGGAGGCGAGCCAGAACGCGATGCGGCACCAGGCCCATCTGCAGAGCTGGGTGCTTGGTTGCTATGCCATCATTGCCTGCGGCGCAGCCCTGAGCCTTTTGGGAGGCATGCTGATCCCGCGGCGAGATCTGAGGTGGTCGAGCATTGGCCTAAGCGGCTGCGTCTTGTTGGCCACGGGTTTACTTGCAGTGTCGTCCTTCGCCGGGGGGTGGCTTAAGGGTGTGCTTGATCTTGGGGCCAGCGCAAGCATTCTCTTCGGCGCGGCGGCGAGCTGGCGTCAGTGGCGCGGGAGCTCGGCATGATGCGCGATGACGCCTTTCTCATCCGCCATTGGCTTTTAACTGCGTCGTTGGGACTCTTGCTGGTTTATGCCGTGCTGGCATGCGGGATCGGTCTTTATATGGGGCTGCATCGTGGAACGAGCCAGCGCATGCCCCGCTGGTTTGCTGTGGCGACTGCGGCCATGATGTTCGCATCCAGTAGCGCCCTTCTGGGTGAGAACACATCCCTTGGCACATTTGTGGCTGGCAGTCAGATCCTTGCCGGGATGATGCTGGTTCTGCAGTACACGCGGCTACAACGGATTGGGCAGATGCGTATTGCCGGGCTCGGTCTTGTGCTCTTGGGCCTTTACTGGGGCATCGCCGCGGCATGGACCCGCACGGCTTTGTTATTTTATGGCTACAGATCGTGGGTTGAGGTCGCATGCGGCATCCTCGTTCTGTTCGGGACCGCATTGCTGTGGTCGGATGATGATAGCTGGTTTGCGCCGCCCGTGGAGGAGGGAGAAAGACCATTTTCTCCAGGGCGGCTGAGGAAATTCGGGGGCGAAATCTAGATGAATGCGAATGTGGCCGCGCTGGCCTACCTGTTCTCTGGCGTGATGTTCATTCAGGCGCTGCGCGGATTGTCGTCGCCTGCGACCAGTCGCACCGGCAACCGCAATGGCATGATCGGCATGGCGGTGGCGATCATCACCACGTTATGGGTGACGGGCGTCAAGGACATGCTCACCTGGGCCATGATCTGCGGCGGCATCGCGATTGGCGGGCTGATCGGTGCGGTGGTTGCCCGTCGCATTGCCATGACCGCGATGCCCCAACTCGTTGCGGCCTTTCATTCGCTCGTTGGCCTGGCTGCCGTTCTCGTGGCTGCTGCTGCGCTTTATTCACCGCAGGCCTATGGTATCGGCTTTGAGGGTGCGATCCGGGCCCAGAGCCTGATCGAGATGAGCCTGGGTGTGGCGATCGGTGCGGTGACCTTTGCCGGTTCGCTGATCGCGTTTGCCAAGCTCAATGGCAACATGTCGGGGGCATCGATCCTGCTGCCGGCCCGCCATGCGCTCAACCTGCTGATCTTCGTCGTGATTGTCGGCTTGATTGGCTACTTCATTGTGGCCCAGCCGCACTGGGCGTTCTGGGCGATCAGCGCTCTGTCCTTCATCTTTGGCATCACGCTCATCATTCCCATCGGCGGCGCTGACATGCCGGTGGTGGTGTCGATGCTCAATTCCTATTCGGGCTGGGCTGCAGCGGGGATCGGCTTCACCCTCGAAAATACTGCCCTCATCATCACGGGCGCCTTGGTCGGCTCTTCGGGCGCGATCCTCTCCTACATCATGTGCAAGGGTATGAATCGCAGCTTCATCTCGGTCATCATGGGCGGCTTTGGTGGTGAAGTGGCGAGTGCGGCGGGCAAGACCGAGACCCGTCCAGTCAAGCAGGGCTCGGCCGAGGATGCGGCCTTCATCATGAAGAATGCCGGCAGCGTCATCATCGTGCCGGGTTACGGCATGGCGGTCGCCCAGGCCCAGCATGCCGTGCGCGAGATGGCCGACGTGCTCAAAAAGGAAGGGGTGAAGGTTTCCTACGCCATTCACCCGGTGGCCGGGCGCATGCCGGGCCATATGAACGTGCTCCTCGCGGAAGCGAACGTGCCCTATGACGAAGTGTTCGAGCTTGAGGACATCAACAGCCAGTTTTCCCAGGCGGATGTCGCCTATGTGATCGGTGCCAATGACGTCACCAATCCAGCCGCCAAGTCCAACCCCCAGTCGCCGATTTTTGGCATGCCGATCCTCGATGTCGAAAAGGCCAAGACTGTTCTTTTCGTCAAGCGCGGCATGGGTTCGGGCTATGCCGGTATCGAAAACGAGCTGTTCTTCCGCGACAACACCATGATGCTCTTTGGTGACGCCAAGAAGATGACCGAGGAAATCGTCAAATCACTGGCGTGAGCTGAGGGGAGACGGACTGGGTCGCGCGCCCGGCCCTGGGAGGTTGGCCAGGCTCCTGCGCCCTTTTCGGGGAGGCGAAGGCTTGGGCAACGATGCACCGCGATCTTCGGTTGGGGGGCTTGGCGGCGGCGGGCGCTGCCAGTATGGTCGCACGCAAATCAGGACGGTTGGACAAGGGTTTGCGCGCAGGTCCGCCGCTTTTTCCGGACGCCACTGCGCAAGGCAAGGGACGCGGCAATGTCGGATTCGAATGGCGACGAAAAGAAGAGTTCCTCGGATTTCATGCGCAGCCCCCTTGTGCTTGTGGGCATCGCCGTCGTCGTCGTACTGGCCGTGGCCGGCGCTTATTTCCTGGGCAGACAGGGTACCGGCACCTCGTCCAGCGGCGGCACCGGCAGCCAGGGCACTGAGGTCGCGCAGGTAGGGGGTGTGTGCGGGATCACGCTCGACCGCCTGCGGGCCTATGGTGTGGTTGAACCGGACACGACCCTTGTCTCCAAGGATGCGACCCCGACCAGTGTTAAGGACCGGGTCGCCTGCAAGGCCAAGTTTGGTGCCACGACCTATACCGCCGAGGTCGACGAGCGCTGCTCGACTCTGAGCGATTTCCGCTGCCTGAGGATCTGGAATGTGACCGATTCTGATGGCAAGACCCTGTTCCAGCATCGCGGCTTCCTGCCTCCCACGGACTGAGCAGGGCTTGGTATCGCAGTTGCCTCGCATTATGTTGTCGCCATGGTAGATGTGCAGGGCCACGATCACGGACTTTGGACCCATGACCATGTCTTTTTGGGGCATGGTCATGAGCGCGCAGAACGCCGTGCTCGTCTTGCCACCATCCTGACGGCCTTGTTCATGGTGGTGGAGATCGCCGCCGGTGTTGCCTTTGGCTCGATGGCGCTGATCGCCGATGGCATTCATATGGCAACCCATGTGGGCGCCCTCGGATTGGCGGCGATGGCCTATTGGCTGGCCCGTCGCCATGCCGGCAATGAGCGTTTCAGCTTCGGTTCGGGAAAGTTCGGCGATCTGGCCGCCTTTGCGAGCGCCATTGCCCTTGGTATTGCCGCTGTCGTGGTGGCGATCGAATCGGTCGAGCGCCTGTTCGTTCCGGTGGCGGTCAATTTTGGTGATGCGTTCATCGTGGCGGCGATCGGCTTTGGCGTGAACCTCGTTTCGGCTGCCATCCTGCATGAGCCGCATGAAGAGGGTCATGCTCACGACCATGGCCATGACCATGACCACGACCACAACATACGTGCAGCCTATGTGCATGTCCTTGCTGATGCCGCAACCAGCGCCCTTGCGCTTCTTGCCCTGGGGGCCGGCTATCTTTGGCACCTACATGCCCTTGACCCCGTCGTCGGCATTATCGGTGCGGTGGTGATTGGCTCCTGGGCCTATGGCCTTATCCGGGATGCCGGTCTCGTCCTTCTCGACGCCGCCGATGATCCGCAACTGGCCGGGCATATTCGCGCGCTGCTCGAGGACGAGATGGGCGCGCGGGTGGCGGACCTTCATGTGTGGCGCCTTGGTCCTGGTCATAAAGGGCTCATTGTTTCGCTGGTGGCACCCGGTCAGGTGACGGCGGAGGAGATCAAGGCCACGCTGCGCACCCGCTTTGCCAGCCTCAGTCACGTCACCATCGAAATCGCGGTGTGCGCTGACTGCGCCACCTGAAGGTTCGCGCCGCTCTTGGTCTGTTGCGCCTTGCGCTGGGCCCTCAGCAGGCGCCTGCCGGGGCAGACTAGGTTTGCACCAATCCCGCCACCCGCTTTCCTGTCCGCAGCTGCGCTGTCCCTAAAGCTTGCCCTGCAAAGCCGAAAAAGGCCCGCGTTTGGCTGCGTGCTGTTAAGTCCGCCTTCGCAGTCTCACGTCAGGCTCATATCTTCGTAAAAACAGAACGATATAGATCAAACTATCTATTTTATTAAATATCGTCTGGAGGCTACACCCGCGCCGCAACGGGAGGGTGCTTTCATGCGCGACGGACTGATCTGGTTTTTTGCGGCAGGCCAGCTTGCTCTGGCACTGCTTGGACTGATGCCCGATTCTCTCTTGTCAGATCCGCAAGCCGTGGCGCGCAGCGCGCGCGATGCCGCGCTGCTTTGCCTTATCCTGGGGGTTGCAGCTCTTAGCTTTGTACTTCTGAAGGGCAGCGTCCGGACCCCGATGGGCAATGGCTTTGCCGGTCTGCAATTTGATGCACTGTCATCCTCGATCGAAGTTCTCGTCGCCTTTATCGGTGTGATTGTGGTTGACTTCAGCCGAAATTATCTGGACGGGGATCCACGTCACAGCGCATTTCTGAAGCGCCTGTGCCTTACGCTCGCAGCGGTCCTGCATCTGATCGTCGCGGCAGACCTGCCACAGTTTGCGCTCGCCTGGATCGCCACCAGCCTCTGTCTGCATCGGCTGCTCGTGTTCTATGGTGAGCGTCAGCCTGCGATCCTCGCTGCGCGCAAGAAATTTGTGGTCGCGCGGCTCAGCGATGTGTCTTTGGCCTCAGCCTTTCTCATCCTTGCGCACTGTTTTGGAACCACAGATATCGCCCACATCCTCTCTGCTGCCAGACGGCTTCCTCGCGACGCGGGCAGTGGCGGGCTCACCCTGGCGGCGCTGCTGCTTGGTCTGGCCGCGCTCCTCAAATCGGCACAATTTCCGATGCATGGCTGGCTCCTCGAGGTGATGGAAACACCAACGCCGGTGTCGGCACTGCTCCATGCCGGCATCATCAATGCCGGCGGCTTTCTGGTGCTGCGTTTTGCGCCGGTCTTTTCGCACGCGGCTGGCGCGCTTGATCTGCTGCTGCTCGTAGGAGGCATCACAGCGCTCTTCGGCGGTCTCGTCATGCTCACCCAGACCTCGATCAAGGTGTCACTGGCCTATTCGACCATCGGCCAGATGGGTTTCATGATGCTTGAATGCGGATTTGGAGCCTTTGCTGCCGCGTGGATCCATATCATCGGCCATTCGCTCTACAAGGCCCATGCCTTTCTCAGCACCGGCAGTGGTGCGACGCCCGCAGGAGGCCGTGTGGAAACCGGCCCGCAGCGCGCACCGACACCTCTTGCCCATGGGGCAGCGCTCAGCCTTGGTCTTGTCATCGTGGTCAGCGCCGGGGCGCTCTTTGACTTCTCGCCGGCACGGGCGCCTGGTCTGCTGATCATCGCCAGCATTGCGGTTCTCAGCCTGACCCATCTTTTCAGCTCGGCGGCGCCCTCCTTCTCGCCGAGGCTCATTGTGCAACTGGCCATCCGTGCTGTCGTCGTCGCCCTAGCCGTATTCGCGCTGGAAGCCCTGGCTGCGCATCTGCTGCGGCCGACGCTAACACCCTACCTGCCGCTCAGAGGTCCGGTCGAAGCGGTGGTGGCCGGACTGATACTGGTTGGCTTTGTCACGGTCCTCGTCCTCCAGAACAGTGCCATTGAAGCACCGCGTGTCCATGCGCTTCAGGCCCTTTATGTCCACCTCGCCAACGGGCTCTACGTCAACACGCTGGCCAATCGCTGGGCGATCACGCTGTGGCCAGGTTCCGTGCCACCGCCTCAGATCAATACCCCAAACCTCCCTTAATCGCGCTCCGGAGATAGAGCATGACACTCGCCTTGAAGCCGACAAAGCGTTCCACCGCCTCAACCGACAGCTGCACGCTCTTGCCAGAGGCCTTTCGCGCTGTCGTCGCACGGGCCTGCCTGCGAATTGCGCCGCTCTGGCCTTTGGACAGCTTCGTTGCCGTCAATCCCTTCCTTGGCCTCAGCGATCTTACCTTCGATATGGCGTGCGCCCGCATGCAACGCCTCGCCAAGTGCCAGATGCTGATGCCGCGTGCCTTTTACCGTGAGGCTTTGAGCAAGAAGCACATACTCGACGCCGATCTGGAAACGGCGCTTCAGATCTTTTGTGCCGACGGGCGCACGACGATGGATCTGGCCGCATTCAGGCTCGCCTTGGCACGGGAGCATCCGGCAAATGACCGCACGCCGGTGGCGGTTGCCACCAGCTCTGAAACGCTTGACCACCTTGCCGGCGGCAATCGGCAGGTCTCGCGCACCGCTTTCATGATCGATGAAATCTCCAAATGGTGCGCCGGCTATTTCGATCAGGGTCAGGCGTTGTGGCCTTCGCCGTGGCGGCATCTGCCCCTGTATCAGGCCTGGCGGCAAGCTGCCGCCTTCGACCGCAATCCTGAGACCATGGGGATCAAAGGGTTCCGCCGCGCCATTGCCGCGCTGCCAGCAGACCCCCTTGTCGCCATCCAGGTGGTGCTCGAAGCGCTGGGCATTCCCGAAACGGCCTACGAAGACTATCTGCATCGCGCCCTCCTCGATATCGGTGGCTGGGCGGGCTATGCGCGCTATCGCGTCTGGAGGAGCGAACTTGACGGCCGCAACGACGATACACTGATTGAGCTTCTCGCCATCCGTGTGGTGTGGGGTTATGCGCTTTATCTCGAACACAGCGATACGCTTTTCCGTACCACCTGGCAGGACGCCATGGCAGCAGCCCGACGCCTGGCCACTGGGGACACGCCGGCTCAAGACAGTGATCTGCTCATCGATCTGATCTTGCAGGAGGCCTACGAGCACGCCTACCAGCGCGAGCTCATCGCAGCCTTCAGACTGGCCTGTCCGCCCGCACAGCAGGCCGCAGAGCCAAGGCCAGCGCTGCAGGCAGCGTTCTGCATCGATGTGCGCTCGGAGCCCTTCCGGCGGGCTCTCGAAACCATCCTGCCGCAAGTTCACACCATCGGCTTTGCTGGTTTTTTCGGGGTTCCCATGGCCTGGCAGCCTCTGGGACAGGGCGCGGGCGAGGCGCAATGCCCGGTCCTCCTGAAACCGCTCTTCACCATTGGGGAGGCGTTGACGCATGCCGGCGTTACCGAACAGCGCCAGCTGCTGCGGCGTCTGTCGCTGAAAGCACGGCTCAAGGAAAGCTGGATAAGCTTCAAGCGTTCCGCGGTGTCCTGTTTTACCTATGTCGAAAGTGCGGGATTTCTTGCCGCTGCCGCGCTGATTTGCGACGGCGCTGCGCGCAGGCGACCGAATGCTGGCCTGACGGCCAAGGCGGGGGCGCGGCTGCGGCCAAGCCTTGCCCCGGCCGCCGGCAATCCAGCCATCACCGGGATAGCTCCTGGTGCGCGCCTTGACCTGTCCGAGGGCATGCTGCGGGCGATGTCACTGACAAAGGGCTTCGCCCCGCTCGTGCTGCTTGTCGGTCATGGCAGT
>JAKBAU010000138.1 GCA_021808875.1 Pseudomonadota bacterium
CCTCACTGCGGCCGATGCTCTGTCCGGCAGGCGCGGCCGCGTCCCTGCGGAGGGCAAGGATGGGGGAGGGGGACCTGCTCCTCAAAGAGAGGAAAGCTGGATCGAGATCATCAAGACCCTGGTCTATGCGATCCTGATTGCCCTCGTGATACGCAGTTTTGTCATTCAGCCCTTCAACATTCCCTCAGGTTCGATGAAAAGTACGCTTCTCGTGGGCGACTATTTGTTTGTCGAGAAGTACGCCTATGGCTACAGCCGCTATTCCTTCCCGTGGGGCCTTGGACCTCTGGGAGATCTCTGGCATGGCCGGATACTCGCGTCGCCGCCCAAACGCGGTGATGTCGTGGTGTTTCGGTTGCCGAGCGATCCATCGATCGATTACATTAAGCGCGTGATCGGGCTGCCGGGAGATACCGTGCAGATGATCCATGATCGCCTCTACATCAATAACAAGATCGTGTCGCAGAAGAGGGTTTCGGACTTTGTCGAGACCATTGACGGCTATCAGCGCCGTGTACCGCGCTATGAGGAATTCCTGCCGGGGGGCAAGACACATTATATTCTCGACAGCACCCCTGACGGGCCTTACGACAATACCCAATTGTTCAAGGTTCCCCCAGGCCATTATTTCATGATGGGGGACAACCGCGATAATTCCGACGACAGCCGAGCCGATGTGGGGTACGTTCCGGCGCAAAACTTGGTGGGTAAGGCGGAACTGATCTTTTTCTCGGTCAATGACAAAGCGAGCTGGTGGCAGGTCTGGAAGTGGCCATGGTCGATCCGCTGGGACCGGCTCTTCACCGTCATTGACTAGGGTGCGTAGTGCCGAGCTATCTGCCCTGTCGCCTATGCTAGATCATACCTTTCGTGATACTGCGCTGCTTCGGCAAGCGCTAACCCATTCGAGTGCTGACGCACAGGCTTCTAATGAACGTCTCGAATTCCTTGGCGATCGGGTCTTGGGACTTATCCTGGCCCAAACCCTATACGAGCGTTATCCAAATGATGCCGAGGGACTTTTGGCACTCAAGTTCAATGCTCTGGCCCGCCGCGAGGCCTGCTCCGCCGCCGCGGAAAGTGCCGGCTTGTCCAGCCATCTTGTCCTGGCGGCAAGTGAGGTAAAATCCGGTGGTCGGCATAAAGCAGCCATTCTTAGCGGCGCGACTGAAGCAGTGATTGCCGCGATCTACCTCGATGGTGGCCTTGCGGCAGCACGTCAGTTCGTGATGCGCCATTGGCAAAGCGCCTTCGACGATCTGGGGCGGGACATGCGCGATGCCAAGACGGCATTGCAGGAATGGGCCCAGTCGCGACAACATGGTCGCGGTGCGCCGGTCTATCGGGTGGTAAGCCGCGGCGGACCTGATCACGCACCGCAATTTGATGTTGAGGTAACAATTGAGGGCCTGCAACCAGCACAGGGACGTGGCGGCTCTAAACGCGAAGCCGAGCAGGCTGCCGCGCGCGCTATGCTGCAACGTTTAGAAATGAGCCTATGAGCAACGATTTAGGCACCCGCGCGGGTTTTGTCGCGGTTATCGGTGCGCCCAATGCAGGAAAGTCGACGCTGGTGAATGCCCTTGTGGGTAGCAAGGTCTCGATCGTCAGCCATAAAGTTCAGACCACCCGGATGCCGGTGCGCGGGGTGGCGATGCGTGGTAACACTCAGCTTGTTCTGGTCGATACACCTGGCATTTTCTCGCCGCGTCGCCGTCTGGACCGGGCTATGGTCAAGTCGGCCTGGTCCGGGGTCGCAGACGCCGACTGCGTTGTGGTCATTGTTGATGCCACCGATCTTGTTGCCCATCCCGAGGGCATGGCGGCGCGTGATACGGCAAATATTCTGTCAGAGCTCAAGAGCCCAGCAACGAAGGCGGCGCTAGCATTGAACAAGATTGACACGATGAAGCGTGCCGATCTTCTACCTCTCATCCAGCGCCTTGCGCCACCGGGACGGTTTGCGCAGGTGTTTATGATCAGCGCTCTGACGGGTGATGGCTTGGAAGAGCTCGCCGCATGGTGCGCCGAACAGATGCCCCCGGGTCCACTTCTGTATCCACCAGATCAGGCCGCCGATATACCTCTTCGCCTCCTGGCCTCGGAAATTACCCGCGAAAAGCTCTATTTGCGGCTCCACGACGAGTTGCCCTATGCCGCCAGCGTCGAGTCCGAAAAGTGGGAGGAAAAGAAGGACGGATCAGTTCGCATTCATCAGGTCATCTACGTGCAGCGTGCGGGGCAAAAGGCGATCGTCCTTGGTAAGGGTGGTCAAACCATCAAAGTCATTGGGGAAGCAGCCCGTCGCGAATTGGAACACTTGCTTGAGCGCAGAGTTCACCTCTTCCTGTTCGTCAAAGTGCGCGAGAACTGGGCAGAGAGCCGCGAGCATTATCGCGAACTTGGCCTGGAGTTTCCGGAGGAATGATTGGAGTGGGCTGACGAAGCGGTGGTCCTGGGGATGCGTGCGCATGGCGAGCATGCCGTGGTGCTCGATGTTCTCACCCGCTCTCATGGTCGCCATGCGGGACTCGTTCGTGGCGGTGCATCCCGCAAGGTAAGGGCAGACCTGCAACCAGGCAATTCGTTGCACGTGGTGTGGCGGGCGCGCCTCGAGGAGCATCTGGGAAGTTTTGCCGCCGAACCGATAAGGGTCCGCTCTGGGGCGTTGATAGAGGTCCGAGAGCGGCTTGTCGGTCTCAATGCCTTCACTGCCATGGCACATTCCGCCCTTCCTGAGCGCGAACCACATGAGGGGGTCTTTGAAGCTGGATTGGTGCTACTCGATGCCATGATTGCGGCCGATTTCATCGACTGGATGGCTCTTTACGTGCGTTGGGAGATAGGGTTGCTCACGGAGCTGGGCTTCGGACTTGATCTGAGCTGCTGCGCCGCTACCGGAGTGAGCGAGGATCTCACACATGTCTCGCCCAAAAGCGGCCGGGCGGTGTCAGCCGCCGCCGCTGCGCCCTATCGTGATCGTCTGTTGAAGTTGCCCGCTTTTCTGCTCGGCGCCCAAAATGCCTTAAGCGCGGGGGATGTTCAGGCCGGGCTCGCTCTCACCGAGCATTTTCTCGTCCACCGGGTGTTTTATCCCCATGGCCAGGAAGTGCCGGGCGCGCGATTGCAGCTGCAGGAACTCGTCACCCGGCTCGACAGTGTCTAGATAAGCCCCAAGGCTTGGGCGTGCTTTTGAGGAGGACTGGGGCCCACTGATCCTCCGTCAGCGTCCCGCAATCTCTTCCCATTGCCATGGCGGCACGTTACCGATACTGCCAAGAGCTCCGACTCAAAACCAAGACATCCGATGACAGACCAAATCGAAGACATTCGTCCAGAACCCTTGGCGCAAGCGCTGTCCGAGCGGTATCTGGCCTACGCCTTGTCTACCATAACCCAGCGCGCCCTGCCGGACGCACGGGATGGGCTGAAGCCGGTACACCGCCGTCTGCTGCACGCGATGCGCGAGCTGGGATTGCGCCCGGATACAGGATTTAAAAAATGCGCACGGGTGGTTGGCGATGTCATCGGCAAGTTTCATCCGCATGGTGACCAGGCAGTTTATGACGCCCTGGTGCGCCTGGCGCAGGACTTTGCGGTGCGCTATCCCCTGGTCGAAGGGCAGGGCAATTTCGGTAACGTCGATGGCGATAATCCAGCCGCCATGCGCTACACCGAAAGCCGTCTGACGGAACTCGCGCAGGCGCTGCTTGAAGGGCTCGATGAGGACGCGGTCGACTTCCGGCCCACCTATGACGGCGAGGACCGTGAACCGGTTGTGTTGCCAGCAGCATTTCCAAACCTCCTCGCCAATGGGTCAAACGGCATAGCCGTGGGCATGGCGACGTCGATCCCGCCACACAACCTCGGAGAATTGTGTGCTGCAGTCGAGGCCCTGATCCGTACGCCCGGCCTGCGCGATGATAGCTTGCTCAAATATGTCAAGGGACCAGATTTTCCCACCGGCGGTATTATTGCGGATGATCCGGCGAGCATTGTCGAGGCCTATCGCACGGGCCGGGGTGCCTTTCGCGTACGTGCCCGCTGGTGGCGCGAAGAAGGAGCACGCGGCAGCTATCAGATTGTGGTCGATCAGATTCCCTATCAGGTGCAAAAGGCCAAGTTGATAGAGCGGATCGCCGAGTTGATCGAACAAAAGAAGCTGCCGCTTCTCGATGATGTTCGAGATGAATCGGCAGAGGACATCCGTATTGTCCTTGTGCCCAAGTCACGCACGGTTGAGCCTGAAATCCTAATGGAGCAGCTGTTTCGGCAATCTGACCTTGAGAGCCGGATTCCGCTTAACATGAATGTCTTGGATAATGGGCTGGTCCCCCGTGTGATGAGTCTGAAGGATACACTGCAGGCGTTCATCAATCATCGTCGCGTAGTGCTGGAGCGACGTACTGCACACCGTCTTGAAAAAATTGCCGCACGCATCGACCTTCTCGAAGGCTACCTGGTTGTCTATTTGGATCTCGACAAGGTGATCCACATCATTCGCAACGAAGACGAACCCAAGCCTAAACTGATCAAAGCGTTCAAACTTACTGAGACCCAAGCCGAGGCAATTCTCAACATGCGTCTGCGCTCGTTGCGCAAGCTTGAAGAAATGGAAATTCGTCGCGAGCATACTGCCCTCACTGAGGAGAGGAAGGATTTGACAAGGCTGGCGGGCTCCGACGCCCTCAAGTCCGACCGTCTGGTTGAGGAAATTCGCGCGATCGACGCTAAATTCGGACAGAAGACGAAGCTCGGAAAGCGCCGGACCCAATTTGTCAAAGCCTCGGATCTGGCGGCAATCCAGGCGGTGGCCGAAGAAGTTGTTGCTCTTGAAACGGCAGTCGAACGCGAGCCGATAACCGTCGTGTGCTCACAGAAAGGCTGGCTGCGGGCGCTCAAAGGCCATCAGGAACAGAGTGATGCGGTAAAATATCGTGAGGGAGATCGCGGACGATTCTGGATTCATGCCGAAACCACCGACAGTCTGGTGCTCTTTGCCACAGATGGTCGCTTCTTTACGTTCGATTGTGCCAAACTTCCCGGCGGACGGGGTAATGGTGAGCCAATCCGGAGTTTCATTGATCTTCCACCCGAGGCCGACCTTGTTGCCATGTTTGTCCATGCACCCGGGCGTAAATTGCTGCTTGCCCAGACGTCCGGGCACGGTTTCATCACCTCAGAGGATGAGGTCGTCGCGATGCGACGTTCAGGCAAACAGGTAATGAATATACCGGTAGATCAGGAGGCGGTTGTCTGCCGGGCGGTAGAAGGAGATAGTGTTGCAGTCGTCGGCGAAAATCGCAAATTGCTGATATTCCCTCTCAGCGAGGTACCTGAAATGGCCAAAGGCCGTGGGGTTCTGTTACAGCGTTACCGCGATGGGGGACTGATTGATGCTACCACGTTCGTCCTGAAGACAGGACTTAAGGACCAGAACAATCGCAACTGGAGTGCGGCTGAACTCAAGGATTGGCGCGGACAGCGCGCTCAGGCGGGACGCCTGCCGCCCAAGGGTTTTGCCAAAAGTGGTAAATTTGCCTGATTTCCCGTCCAAGCATGTTGGCGCTCCGTCAGCGGTGGTACGTGCTTATGCGGGGGGCAGAACACGGTCTAAAATGGTGCGTTCGTCTAGACTCTGGCCGCTTGCTCCATAGGTCGCGCCCGGCACAGCAAGTCGCGTGGCACAGAAGCCATCAGCGATCGCAGGAGGAGCATGACGCACCAGCAGTGAAGCCTGAAGCGCAAGCGCCATCTGTTCCACCAGATGGCGCGCCTGGGTTTCCGCTGGCGGTTGAACGAGGCGGTCCTTGAGACTGTCGAGGGTTGCGTCGAGCTTACGGTCGGCGCCCCTGCTGATCTCCAGTTCATCAAGAAAGGCAACCACGCTCTCTGGTTCGCGTATCATCGCGCGCAGGACGTCCAGACAGATGACATTGCCAGAGCCTTCCCATATGGAATTTAGGGGGGATTGGCGGAACAGGCGCGGCATTATGCTTTCCTCGACGTATCCCGCGCCGCCATGGGTCTCCATCGCCTCATAGACAAAGTTCACCACACGTTTGTTGAGCCAGTATTTGCCTATGGGTGTCGCAATCCGCATGAAGCGCGCCTCCGCCTCATTGCTGGGGTTTGCGTCAAAACTTTGCGCTAGGCGAAAGACAAGGGTGGTTGCCGCTTCGGATTCGATGGCCATGTCTGCAAGTACCGCGCGCATCAAGGGCTGATCGATCAAGCTTCGTTGAAATGCCCGGCGATGGCGCGTATGCCAAACGGCGTTGGCAAGCGCCTGGCGCATGAAGGCTGCAGGGGCGATCGCACAATCCAGGCGCGTGTGTTGAACCATTTCGATAATGGTTCGCACGCCACGGCCTTCCTCACCGATGCGCTGGGCAAAAGCGCCATGGTATTCGATTTCAGAGGAGGCATTGGCCCGGTCGCCGAGCTTGTCCTTGAGGCGCATGAGGTGGATGGCGTTGCGGCTACCATCCGGACGCCAGCGTGGGACAAGAAAGCAGGTCAGTCCGCCCTTAGCGTAGGCGAGCGTTAGGAAAGCATCACTCATCGGGGCGGAGCAGAACCATTTGTGTCCGACGAGGGTGTAACTATCGTCGCTCTGGCGGTGAGCCTTGGTTGAGTTGGCCCGCACATCCGAGCCGCCCTGCTTTTCGGTCATCGCCATGCCGATTGTGACTGCCGACTTCTGCGTGGCGGGGCAGGAATTGCTGTCGTAACCGGCTGACATGATTTTGGGCAGCCATTGAGCGGCGACGGTCGGCTCCTGCGTGAGTGCGGCCGGTGCTGCATAGGTCATTGTCATGGGGCAACACACACCTGGTTCACCCTGGGACATTAGAAATTCAAGGGCGGCGTGAAGCACATGCCCATGAGCCTCACCACGCCAGGGGGCAGCGGCAACTCCGGATTCAAGGCCGAGGGCCATAAGCGCGTGATAGGCGGGATGAAACTCGACTTCATCGAGGCGTTGGCCGAAGCGATCGAAGCTCTGCAGCTGCGGTGGATTGCGATTGGCCTGGATCGCCCAGGCTATGGTTTGGGCTGACCCAACACGCTGGCCGAAATCGCTAAGGCGGGAATGGTACTGCCCAGCGCCAGCCCGCAGGACCGCCTCGCGCAGAGCAAGATCACTGGTGAAGAGGTCGATATCCTCAAATGGCGGCGGCTGATTTGTGACATCATGGGTTTCGAGCAGGCTTTGTGGTCGCAAGGCTGACATTGATCGCTCTCCCGAGTTCGCCACTATAAGACGCCAAAAGCACTTTTCCGATAAGTGTTTTCTGTTAGGGTGATCTGAGAAGAATTGCCCCAGAGGCGCATATGATTTTGGAGGATGCGCCGGTGGCGCTCAAGCCAACGACGGCGCGCCGCAGCTATACCCTGCTGTTGCTGACACTCGTTTACGTGGTCAATTATCTGGATCGGCAGATATTGGGCATATTGCTGCCCTTCATACAGCACGATTTTCACCTTGATGATGCCCAAGCCGGATTGCTCTCCGGGACCATTTTCGCGGTGGTCTACGCGAGTTTGGGAATTCCTCTGGCAAGTCTCGCGGATCGGCTCAGTCGCCGTAATATTATTGCTGCATCTTTGGCGATGTTCAGCTTTATGACCGTGCTGAGCGCATACGCGGTGCGCTACTGGCAGTTGCTGCTGGCGCGCTTCGGGACTGGGATTGGTGAGGCTGGAACAGGTCCGGCCATCAGTTCGATGATCGCCGATCTTTACCCCCCAAAACAGCGCGCCTCAGCATTGGCCTTTTACTCGGCGGGATTGAATGTCGGACTACTCATCGGCTTCTTCGCCGGAGGGTGGGTTCTGCAGCATTTCGGCTGGCGCGCAGCGTTCGTTGCCTCCGGGGCGCCCGGACTACTGCTGGTAGTGTTGCTTCTGTTCACCGTCGAGGAGCCTACGCGTGGGGCGGTGGATGCCCTGCAGGATCGCGAGGCGGCACCCTCACTTTGGGCAACCATACGCTATCTCGCACGCATACCATCGTTCCGCTGGATCTCCGTGGGTTGCTCAATGAGCGCGTTTGGCGGGTATGCCGGCATTTTTTTCATCCCTAAATTTCTCTATGTGTCGCATCACATGACGCCGGAGGAAGTCGGCGTTGCGCTGGCACTGCTTACCGGGGTGGCTGGGGCGCTTGGGACCTATCTGTCAGGGGTTTTTGCTGACCGGCTGGGTGTTCGCGATGTGCGATGGAACATGTACGTGCCCATTATGGCGGCATTTTTTGCCTTGCCATTCGTTCCGGTGTTTTACCTCGCGCCAAGTACGCCGGTGGCCTTGGCCGCCGCCATCGGGCCGTCCTTGATGGGGGCAGCCTATCTTGGGCCCTCCTATGCCATGACCCAGGCACTAGTGCCGCTACGCATGCGCGCCCAGGCCGTAGCCATCCTTCTGTTCATACTCAACATGATTGCATTGGGCATGGGTCCTTTGACAGTAGGCTTTATCAGCGATGTATTGAGGCCGTTCGTTGGCAGTAACTCTCTGCGCTATGCGCTGATGACTGGCATGGTGACCAGCGTGACTGGTGCCTTCTGTTATTGGCGTGCGTCCCGCACCCTGGCCAGGGACATTGGTAAAGTGACAGGGGCAGCGGCCAATCCGCGTTTGCGCTAAGAGCCAGTTGCTGCTGCGACCAGTGCCATTGGCATACCCAGACCTTTGTCTAGTGCAGCCACAGCGCCATCAGATAGGGTACGAGCACAGCCGTAAGCACCCCATTGAGGGCAAGTGCGAGGCCCGCGTAGGTACCAGCCCGTCTTCCTGCTTGAAACGCGCGTGCGGTGCCAATGCCATGACCGGCCAGACTGCT
>JAKBAU010000139.1 GCA_021808875.1 Pseudomonadota bacterium
AGTCAGTTGGGATTTGGAACCATGCGGCGGTCCACAACGTAAACCTGCGCCGGGTCGTCCACGGTTATTGCCGTGAGCGTGTGGGTGGTGTGTCGAGTATGCCAAATCCCTTGTGCACGGCGACCTCGAGAATCGCGGCTGCCGGATCTAGCGAATAATAGACTGCGCGCACGCCTCTGCTGTTCCAGCGCCCTCCGCCGAGGTGGGCGCCTTCGCCGTTATCCCAACTGGCCGCATACACCTCCTGGTCAATGCGCCACGCTACAAGCCCGGTCCCTCCAAGGGCGGCCGGCAGTGGCGTCATGTGTAAACGCCGTATTCGAGGCGCGTCAGATAATCCTCCACGAGTGTTACTCCAGCAGGTGTTTCGAGAAGATCGATTGGTCGGCGCCGATCGAGGCCGATCACCGGCTCCTCAAGCCACTGCTCCGCCCGAAGCTGTGAGCCGAAGACGTCGGTTGCCCTGGACAGGATCTCGGCAAACTTCCATGCCCGGCCGTTTTGCTCTCGGCTTAGCGACTTTGCTTGCGTCTCCCTCAATCGCTGGTAGGTGCGGAGGCTCATCCCAATCGCCTTTGCCAGCGAATCCATCTTGCGGATAAGAGTGAGTTGCGCAAGCAAATGATCAAGCGCCGTGGCCGGTAGCCCCTTGAAAAGTAGCTCATGAGCCTCAATAGGGCCGGTGTTGCGCAGCGAAAAAGCGCGCGGGCCGCCGAACAGCGCGGTTACCTTCTGTAGGGACTCGCCGCAATCAGGGTCGGTTGGCTTTCGATCGTCGCAGTCATGATCGACCTCCATGCGTCATGTGTCATCTATTAATATGACAGATGGCGCTAGCAATCTCAAGGATGCATTTTGAGTACCGCCCATGCTGAACGAGCCGGAGCCCGATCAATCCTTCGGTAGGATAGGCAGTGATCTGCAGAACTCTTCGATCAAAGGGATGAGTTGTTCAGCGGCCTCCAGCATTAACAAATGCCCAGTGCTCGGCAGCACGCGCATTGCCGCTTGCGGAACACGAGTTAGCAATTCCACCTGAAGAAGTGCTGGGCTATCTACGCGATCGCTTTCGCCGGCAATGACGATGACGGGTACATTGATGATACCGACCTGGCCGGTGATATCTTCCAGACTAGTTGCTTTCGGCCAGGCGATCTTTGCCGGCGGCGCGCCGCGCAAGCTATCCGCGATCACCTGCTCGCGATCCTCTGCCGAGAGAGGCCGTGCTGTCAGCACGTTGTCTATGGTCGCCTCCACGGTTGCGCGGGTGGTGTATGCCCCCGCCATCATCTCTCGCGCTTCGTCCGGCATGGCCATGGGCTGGGGCGGAGAAGGAGCCACAAGAACGAGGCCGACCAGCCCGGCAGGCCGGCGCGATGCCATGAGCTGAGCCACCTTGCCGCCCATTAAATGGCCGACCAGCACATAGCGCCGCAACTTCAGCGCCTCGATGACACCTTCCGCGTCGGCCGCGAGATCCGTCAGGGCATACCCGTCATTTGGCGCGTCGGATTGTCCCCATCCGCGATTGTCGATGGCAACGGTATGAAAGGCGGGAGCCAAGCCGGTTGTGACGTGTTTCCAGGTACGGCTTGAACCGCCCCAGTAATGCAGGAAGACAAGGGCTAGCTCGCCATCGCCCTGCTCTTCGACATGAAGCACTATCCCGTTCGTGGCGACTTTCATCGTCGATCTCCTTTCTAAGCCAGTCTGAGCGACCGGACACGGATCAGAGATTAGGCTTTATAAGAACGCGCCATAATTGCCTCAATCTTATCTGCATCTGATAATGAGATTATCGAATGGGGGACGAGGATGGATCGGCTGGTCAGTATGTCGGTGTTTGTAGCTGCGGTTGAGGAGGGCAGTCTTGTCGGGGCCGGCAGGCGGTTCGGCCTGTCGCCATCTATGGCGGGGAAACATGTCTCCGCGATCGAGGATCAACTTGGGGTACGCCTACTTCAGCGCAGTACGCGAGTGCTGAAGCTGACAGATGTGGGGCAAGCGTACTTCAAGCGGTGCAAGCTCATACTGGAAGACTACGAGGACGCAAATCGGGAGGCCCAGCGGGCGCACCAGACGGTGCGGGGCGTGCTACGTGTTGCTGCACCGACAACCTTTGGCGCGATACACCTTGGTCCCGTGGTCGCAAGATATCTGGCTGCGTATCCCGAGGTTACAGTCGAGACCACGCTCAGCGACCGCTATGTCGATCTGCTGATGGAAAGCATCGATGTGGCCATTCGCATCGGCCGGCTTAAGGATTCCGACCTCGTGGCCCAACGGCTTGCCCCGTGCCACATGGTATTCTGTGCGGCCCCGTCCTTTCTGGCGCGCCATGGTGTGCCGAAAACCGTGGAACAGCTCCGTCAGGCCCCGCGAGTGGCATTCACCGAAGCCGTTTCCGCCGGTGACTGGACGCTAACGGATCCAAGTGGCCGTACCCACCTTATCGATGGCCCGCTGCGACTAGCGGTGAACAATATGCAGATGCTATTGGCTGCGGCATTGGCGGGAATAGGTGTAGCATACGGGCCGAGCTTCGTGTTCGGCGAATCCATCGCTTCTGGGACGCTGCAGATTCTGATGTCCCAGCATAAGACATCGGAGCTAGCGATTCATGCCATCTACCCGACGAAGCGGCACGTCTCTCTGAAACTTCGTCGATTCATCGAGCATCTGCAGGCGAGCTTCGGAACTGCGCTGACTTTGGACCCAGCACACCGGATTTAGGCGTACACCGGTGCGCCTTTAACTGTCTCATTCACATCCGATATCCAGCGGGCCGCTATCCTTGACTTCCTTCATCACGAAAAAGGTGCGCGCCTGGCGCACGCCTGGGAGGGCGATCAGCGTTTCGGCGTGGAGGCGGTTGAAGTCGGGAAGGTCCCTGACACGGATTTTTAGCAGATAGTCAAAATCGCCAGCGACCAGGTGGCAATCGAGAACCATCTTGAGGCCCATTACCGCCTGTTCGAACATCGCGAAACTTTCCGGGGTGGAGCGGTCGAGGACGACGCCCACCAAGGCGACCGCACCGAGGCCGACCCGTGACGGCGCGATCATCGCGCGCACGCTGCCGATATAGCCCTCGGCAAAGAGACGCTGTGTCCGGCGGTGACACGTGGCGGGGCTGACATTCACCTGGTTCGCGAGGTCAATGTTGGACAGTCTCCCGTCGGCCTGGAGCAGGCGCAGGATTTCAAGGTCGATGCGGTCTAGGTCATGACTCATGATTTCTCCCGGAAAGCCACCGAAAAGTGAAAGAATCCGCCGAAACAACGTAGCATGACAAGAAAACAAGGAAAAAAAATAACAAAAATAGAAAGCACATTTCTCGGGAACCTGGATAGGCTGAGATCAGAAACACGACTGGAATCAACGGCTTTCGCAAATATCGGTGCAGCCGTCGCGGCCCGGATCGTTGCGGCGGAGGCCGGGGGAATGGCATGAATCTGGACAAGTTCGAGCGCTACAGACTCACTTTCGGGCCGACGCCGGTCGAACCGCTGCCGCGCCTGTCGCAGGCGCTGGGCGGGGCGGTTGAAATCTGGGCGAAGCGGGATGACTGCAACTCCGGCCTCGCTCTGGGCGGCAACAAATTACGCAAGCTCGAATATATTATCCCCGACGCGATCGCCAGCGGCGCGGATACGCTAGTCTCGATCGGCGGGGTGCAGTCAAACCACACGCGGATGGTGGCGGCGACGGCGGCGAAACTCGGCATGAAATGTGTCGTGATTCAGGAAAGCTGGGTCCCGCATAACGACGCTGTGTATGACCGCGTCGGCAACATCCAGCTGACACGGCTGATGGGGGCGGACAGCCGGATCGTCGAGGACGGATTCGATATCGGCATCCGGCAAAGCTGGGAGGATGCGCTGCAATCGGTCCGGGATGCGGGCGGGGTGCCTTACGCGATTCCGGCCGGCGCCTCGGTGCATCCGCTCGGCGGTCTCGGCTATGTCGGCTTCGCCGAAGAAGTGCGCGCGCAGGAGCGGGAGCTCGGATTCAGTTTCGATTACGTCATCGTTTGCGTGGTCACCGGTTCAACCCAAGCGGGCATGATCGTCGGCTTTGCGGCGGACGGGCGGGCGGATCGGGTCATCGGGATCGACGCTTCGGGAACGCCGGAGCGGGTGCGCGAGCAGGTGCGCGGGATCGTCGACAACACGGCGAGCCTAGTTCAGCTGGGGCGGCGGGTCGAAGACCGGGAAATCGTCATTGTCCCTGATTATGCCTATCCGGCCTATGGCGTGCCAAGCGAAGCGACCAACGACGCCATCCGCCTCGCCGCGCGCACCGAGGCGATGATCACCGATCCGGTCTATGAGGGAAAATCCATGCAGGGCATGATCGATCTTGTTCGCAAGAGGGTCTTCCCGGCGGGATCGCGGGTGCTCTACGCACATCTGGGCGGGGCGCCCGCGCTGAACGGATACAGCTACACCTATCGGAATGGATGAGTCAGGGAGGATGGCATGACTAACGGGGGGCTAGTCGGTGGGTAGCCGCGACGGGGCGGTAATGCGCGCGGCCGGGCTGTTCGACTCGGGTACGTTTCGCGAGCGCCTCGCCGAACTGGTTGCCGTGCCGAGCACGTCGCAGGATGCGACATTCGCGCCGGACGTCGCACGTTATCTGGCGGCGCAGATGACGCCATGGCTCGAGCGGCTGGGCTTCACGGTTGCCATCCATCCAAATCCGGAGCCTGCATTCGGACCGATTCTGGTGGCGGAACGGATCGAGGATCCGGCCCTGCCGACGGTGCTGACGTACGGCCATGGTGATACGGTGCGCGGACTCGACGAGCAATGGCGCGAGGGGCTGGCACCATGGCGGCTGACCGTGGAGGGCGATCGCTGGTACGGGCGCGGCACGGCGGATAACAAGGGCCAGCACGCGATCGACCTCGCCGCGCTGGAGGTCGTGATCGCCGAACGGGACGGGCGGCTCGGTTTCAATGTCCGCATGGTCATCGAGACCAGCGAGGAATGCGGCTCGGTGGGGCTGCACCGCTTCGTCGGCACGCATCGCGATGCGTTGAAGGCGGATGTGCTGATCGCCTCCGACGGGCCGCGCGTCCGACCGGACGTGCCCACGATCGCGGCCGGCTCGCGCGGGACCTATCATTTCGACCTCGTCTGCGCTCTGCGCCCGGGCGGGGTGCATTCCGGCCATTGGGGCGGATTGGCACCCGACCCCGCCGTAATCATGGCGCATGCGCTGGCATCGATCTGCGATCGTCATGGCCGGATACTTGTGCGCGGCTGGCTGCCGGCGGGCGGGGTACCGGCGGAGGTGCGCGCGGCACTGAAGGACTGCCCGGTGGGAGACGGAACCACCCGCGCAGTCGGGCCGGAATGGGGCGAACCGGGCTTGACCGACGCCGAGAAAATCTATGGCTGGAACAGCTTCATCGTCCTTGCGATGATTTCGGGACGGCCTGAAAACCCGGTAAATGCAGTCGCACCAGACGCCCGGGCGCATTGCCAGATCCGCTATACTGCGGATTCCGATCCGGCTGATTTCGCACCGGCATTGAGACGGCATCTGGACGAGGTCGGGTTTCCCGATGTAGCCATCGAGAACGCGGGGATGCGGATGGCGGCGAGCCGGACCAATCCCGCATCGGTCTGGATACGCTTCGCGGCGGAGAGTTTCAGGCGGAGCCTGGGACGCAACGTGCAGGTGATTCCGAACATGTCGGGCGGGCTGCCGGGCGATGCGTTCGTCGATCACCTCGACGTGCCGCTGGTATGGATCCCGCACAGCTACAATGGTTGTAGCCAGCATGGCCCAGACGAACACATGCTGGCGCCGATGGCGCGCGAGGCCCTTATCGGCTTTGCCGGATTGTGGTGGGATCTTGGCGAGGGTAGTGCGCCGCCGAAAAAAGCCGATTGAAAAGGAATAATGAATGGTCACCGGGGAGGTTTGTCAGAATGGCAAAATGAAACTAACGTCGATGTCGGTGGCGCGCACGTCACAGCACACGGAAACGAGCCGCGGGATACACTGTGGCCTGATGGACAAATATATCATGTGCTGACGAAGTAGCGTTGAATGCTGCGTTCAGGTATTTGACCTGGCGATGGAGGTTAGCCTCGGGACATTTGCCTTCGGCTTTCAGTTCCGCAATGGCGATGGCGTAGGTCGGCGCCTTGTAGGTATTGATGCCCTCGGGCTTCTCCCAGTCCCTCAACCCGCTCAGGGCCTTGCCCAGAAAGCGCTTTGCCGCTTTCGCGTTCCGCGTCGGCGAAAGAAAGAAATCGATCGTGTTCCCATGCTTGTCGACTGCACGATATAGATATGCCCATTTGCCGCGGACCTTGATAAAGGTCTCATCGACCCGCCAGCTCGTCAAGGTCGGCCGCCGCCATTGCCAGCGCAGCAGCTTCTCAATCTCCGGGGCATATCGCTGAACCCAGCGGTACATCGTCGAATGATCAAGGTTCACGCCGCGCTCACACATCACCTGCTCAAGATCCCGGTAGCTGATCCCATACCGTCAATACCAGCGTACTGCCCAAAGCACGATCTCACCCTCGAAGTTCCGCCCTCTGAACGCCGACACCACCGCTCTTCCACCAGCCTGCATCAAATCCCATCAGAGCAAGCCAGAATTTGCAACAGAGCCGTCTGGGACCTACCGGCCCAGCCTTTGTGCATCTTGGGGCCTATCAGCCTCAGTCTTTGCTTTTTTGTCTCCGGCTCGGTGAGCGGAGCGGGCAGGAGGAGGTGGCTGGCGGCATCAGGTGTAGAATACGGCGCGCCTTTTACCGTTCTCGCCCTGTTCCACTACGCCACGCTTGATCGTGTTGTGCTGCAGCGAAAAGACCTCGGTGCCGAGATCCTGTTTGCCGATGGTCTTGCCGTTGAGAATGATCAGTGGCTGCTGGTAGATTTTGTAGCCTTGCGCGTAGCAGCAGACCGTGGTTGAGGAGCCGTGGGCGCTGTCGCGCTTGGCGAGCTTACTGAGGTGTACCCGCATGCCCTCCGGGAGCACGCCGGCTGACACAAACTGGTCGATCAGCCAGGACCACTCCTTGCGCTCGGCGCCCATAGCGTCGGCCAGCCGTTTCACCCGGATCGGTGTCCAGATCAGGTTGTTCGAGACGCCGAAGCCGAGCGGCTTCGTGTTGCCGGCGAGCAGCACCCGTGAGACGATGGTCGAGCAGTTCTTGCGCAAAAATCTGTAGGTACTTTTTGGCTTGTTCCTGATCTCGGCCCACTTCGACATGGCGGCGTTAGTGTTGAAGACGGGGATCCGCAAGATGTGGTCCGGCGCGTAATTCTCCTCGGACAGATCGGCGAACACGCTCAGGCTTGGGCTCGAGTTATTATCCTCCTCGCTTTCTGGCCACCAACTCACATAGGAAGAGGCCATCGCCTTCCAGTTCGAGTCGATAATCATTGCTGCATGACCGCAATACGAATTTCCAACCGGGCGCAGGTGGTTGTTCCAGATCAGAACGGTGGCAGCCATACGAGAGTCCTCCTCGGTGCGCCGTTCCGCAGGCGCCTTCCCCGACGCTGGTCTCCAACGGGACCGGTGATCCACAGATTTTCGGGCAAGCTCCCGGCCGGAATGGCCGTTGTTATCGGGATGTTATATCGTAAAAAAATGTCCGACAAGATGGTATGAGCGGCGGTTGGCGGGATGAGGAGCCGGATGCCAGGCAGACAATCGCGAGCTACATCCTATGGTTTTGGCGATTATCTGCTGTCGTTGTGGCGCTCCCGTGGTGAACCTGGCCCATAGGGCTCTGGTGCAAATAGCCTGACGAGTCAAAGGTTGTGGCGGCGAGGCTGCGGTGTTGTCGCTTTATTGGGCTGCCAGGACGGCCTCCCAGACGGCAGGTGCAGGTCGACCCCGAAGACGTAGCCGACCGAGGCGGAATTGCCCCTTGCGGATCCGTCGCAGCAATTCGATCCCGGCCACCGTGATCGCGGCGGTCTCGAACCGCTTGAACCCGAGCATCGGACCGACCCGCGACTTCACGCCCCGATGGTCCTTCTCAGGGAGGTTATTCAGGTACTTCGACGATCGCAGCTTCGTGTCAGCAGCCAGTTCACCGTCAGCCTTCATCTCGCGCACTGCGCGGTGCGATGCGGCCTAGCCGTCCAACGTGACGGTCCGCGGGCCCGAGCCCTGACCTTTGATCGCCTTGCGGAAGAACGCCTTGGCCGCGGCAACGTCACGCTTTGGGCTGAGACGGAAGTCAACGGTATTTCCTGCGCGATCGACCGCCCGGTAGAGATAGACCCATCCACCCTGGACTTTCACTTAGGTCTCGTCCACACGCCACGACGCACCGGCCGGCTGCGCGAAGCGGTTCCACCGGCGCTCGAATTTCGGCGAATAGTTGTGCACCTACCGCATGATGGTGGTGTGGGCTATCGACAGGCCGCGCTCCTCCATCATCTCCACGAGTTCCCGGAAGCTGAGCTTGAAGCGCAGATATCACCGCACGCACAGGATGATCACTTCGCGGTCGAAGTGCCGCCACTTGAACAGATCCTCCAAGTCCAGGAACCTGGCCATCGCGCCGCCCTCAAAGCCACTAAATGGCTAGCAAGATACCGGGGCCAGCCGTTTGCACCGGAGCCCATGCGAGCAGGTTTCAGGGAAGGGAGTGCGACGATGATGGACGCTCCTCAAAAGGATACCGCGGTGGTGTTGCCCCCGCTAATGATGACACCGACATTCTCACCTGGTGCAGGTCGGTAGC
>JAKBAU010000140.1 GCA_021808875.1 Pseudomonadota bacterium
TCAGCTGCCAAAATTCGCCGCGGATCTGTTTGGCACGGCGCGCGATGGTGCCCTGGCGGAGCATTATCGGGCACAGGGCCGGGCAGAGGCCGGTGGCGAGGATCCCGCACAGCTGCCTTTTCCAGCCGATTTGCGGCTTTGGCTGATCCCGACGGCGGAAGTCACGCTGACCAATTATCTGAGCGGAGAGATCGTCGATGAAGCGATGTTGCCCTATCGGGTTACCGCCCACACGCCGTGCTTTCGTTCGGAAGCCGGCGCGGCTGGACGTGACACCCGCGGCATGATTCGCATGCACCAGTTTGCCAAGGTCGAACTGGTTTCAATCACCACCCCCGAACAATCCGCAGTCGAGCACGAGCGCATGACGGATGCCGCGCAGGAAGTGCTCAAACGTCTGGAGCTCAGACACCGGGTGGTCACGCTGTGCACCGGCGACATGGGGTTTGCGGCGACCAAGACCTACGACATCGAAGTCTGGCTGGCTGGCCAGCAGCGCTATCGCGAGATTTCGTCCTGTTCCAATTGCGGAGATTTTCAGGCCCGTCGCATGAACCTGCGCTACCGTCCGGCGACAGCCAAGGCGACCCGCTTTGTCCATACGCTCAACGGTTCGGGTCTGGCGGTGGGCAGGACTCTCGTGGCCATTGTCGAGAATTATCAGAACGCCGATGGCTCCATCGAGATACCGACAGCCTTGAGACCCTATATGGGTTCTCTCGCGCGCATCGAGCGTGCGCAGTGACGCGCAACAGGTCACGGACAGCAAGCATGGGGAAGCGATGCGCATTCTCGTAACCAATGACGATGGGATTCATGCGCCGGGTCTTAGGGTCGCAGAAGCTATCGCCCGCAGTCTCAGCGATGATGTCTGGGTGGTGGCGCCGGAGACTGAACAGTCCGGTGCCTCGCACTCCCTGACGCTGGCCGAGCCGCTACGTTTGCGCGAGGTGGGGCCAAGACATTTTGCGATTTCAGGCACGCCGACCGATTGCGTTTTGATGGCCTGCGCCGAGATCATCAAGGAGGGCAAACCGGACCTCGTGCTGTCGGGGGTCAACCGCGGTGCCAACCTCGCCGATGATGTCACCTATTCGGGGACCATTGCCGGTGCCATGGAAGGCACGGCTCTGGGCGTTGCTTCGATCGCTCTCAGCCAGGCGTTCGACAGCGAGCGGGGCACTGAGGTGCCCTGGCAATGCGCCGCGCATCATGGCCCGGGACTGGTGCGCAAGCTGCTCGAGCTCGACTGGCACGAACCGGGGCGTGTTCTTCTCAACGTCAATTTTCCGCCATGTGCCCCGGACGAGGTCAAAGGCGTGGTCATGGCCATGCAGGGCAAGCGCGATCTGCAGACCGCGATCATCGACCGGCGCAACGACATGCGCGGCAATCCCTATTACTGGATCGGTTTTCGCCGCGTCCGCTCGCAGCCAGTGGAGGGCTCCGATCTGGCGGCGATGATGGCAGGGTGCATCGCAGTGACCCCCCTGCATCTCAATCTGACAGAAAACGCGGTGCTGGCGCGGTTGCGGCAGAGCTTCAAGGACTAGGGATGGCCCAAAGCTCGCCAAATCTGCATGGCCGCGCCCAGCTGGTGATGGCTTTGCGCGGCAAGGGCATTACCAACCGGAGCATTCTCGAAGCCCTGGAAAAGGTACCGCGCGAAGACTTCGTCGATGCCCTCTTTGAGGCGGAGGCCTACACCGACCGGGCGATTCCCATCGCCTGTGGCCAGACCATCAGCCAGCCCTTCGTTGTCGCCTATATGAGTGAGGCCCTTGAAGTAGGACCGCGCATGCGGGTGCTCGAGATCGGCACCGGTTCGGGCTATCAGGCGGCCGTGCTGGCCCACCTGGCTGGCAGGGTCTACTCGATCGAGCGCCACCGCCCGCTCCTGGAAGTGGCCCGCAAACGACTCGAAAAGCTTAAACTGCACAACGTCGTGACCCGCCATGGCGACGGCTTTCTGGGCTGGAAGGAGCAGGCACCCTTCGATCGAATTATTTTAACTGCGGCCGTCGATGCGGTCCCTAAGTTATTGATTGATCAGCTGAAACCTGGTGGAATTCTGATTGCGCCGATTGCCCCCCAAGAGGCACCAAGCCCTCCCGCGGAAAGTATTTATCAATCTTTAACCAAGATTATGCACAGCGAGCAGGGCCTTGTCGCAGAAAGCCTGATCAAGGTTTTGTTTGTGCCAATGGTAGAAGGACTGCCGCAGGAGACGCGTCATGGTATGGAGCGATCGCGCTAGCACTCCCTCGCGAGGGCCACTGCGTCTTGCGGTGTTACTGGGTCTTGGTCTGTCGCTGACGGCCTGTGCCTCGTCTCCTCCCGGCAAAACGGCATTCTTCTGGCCAGTGGGTGCGAGCTATCGGGTGCGTGCGGGCGATACCCTGTCGCAGATCGCGAGTTCCTTTCAGGTGCCCTATTCCACACTGGCCGCTTACAACCGCATCCTGTCACCCAGCCGGATCTATCCGGGCGAGGTGCTGCGCATTCCGCCGGCAAACCATGCCGCCAGTACTCCGGTAGCGCCCACACTGAGGATGGCGGATGTGGTCCCGACACCCCGCCCGCAGTGGCGTTTGGCTGCGGTGAGACGCTCCGCTCCGCCAGAGGCACACTTGTCAATTGCGCTCAAGCAGGCGGATTTCACGCCGCAAAGAGCCGCACCGGTCGTGCCGCCAGCCTCCCCCACCCCAACGCGGTTGGAACAGCGTGACGTCCTGCCGCGTCCACTCCTGCCTTTGGCTCTGGCGCCAACGCCTGTGGCACAGGGTTCTGCCGTGCCACGACCGCTTCTGCCCGCCGCTACGCCGCGTACGGCGGATGGGGCGCCACGTTTCCTATGGCCGGTCTCGGGCAAGGTGATTGAAGCTTTTGGCGCCTTACCCAGTGGTGGGCGCAATGATGGCATCAATATCGCGACGCGCGAAGGCGCACCCATCCGGGCGGCAGCCTCCGGCACCGTCATCTATGCCGGTGACGGGCTCAAGGCCTATGGCAATCTCGTTCTGATCCGCCATCGCGATGGCTACATCACCGCCTATGCCCATGCCGAACGCCTGCTGGTGGCGCGCAATACCCATGTCGTGGCGGGTCAGGTGATCGGCTATGCCGGCAGAACCGGGGATTTAGAGGTGCCACAGTTGCATTTCGAGATCCGCCATGGCGTTACGCCGCTGAACCCTGCGCCACTCTTAATGGCCAGTGCTTCCAGCTGAGGCTTCGAGTGTCTGGCCGAGTTCTCCGGCCAGATCCTGAATAAACTGCCAGGCCACACGCCCCGAACGCCCGCCGCGCTGGGCGGCCCATGCGATGGCACGGGCCCGCAGTGCGGCCGCTGCGATCGGCAGCGCAAAATAGCGCGCATAGGCCTCGACCATGGCGAGGTAATCGTCCTGCGAGGTGGCGTGAAAGCCCAGCCAAAGGCCAAAGCGGTCGGAGAGAGAGACCTTTTCCTCAACCGCTTCGGAGGGGTTGATGGCGGTCGAACGTTCATTGTCCAACATGTCGCGGGGCATGAGATGGCGGCGGTTCGAGGTTGCATAAAAGAGCACATTGGCGGGCCGTCCTTCGATGCCGCCCTCAAGGGCCGCCTTCAGCGATTTGTAGGCGGTGTCGTCAGTGTCGAAGGACAGATCATCACAAAAAAGCAGGAAGCGACGGGGGCTCTGCTTGATGAGGCGCAGCAGCAGCGGCAGCGCGGCGATGTCTTCGCGGTGAATCTCAATGAGGGCGAGCCGCGCTAGGCCGCTGCGCCCCTGATTGATCTCTGCATGTACGGCTTTGACCAGTGAGCTCTTGCCCATGCCGCGGGCGCCCCACAGCAGCGCATTGTTGGCCGGCAGGCCATCGGCAAAGCGCCGCGTGTTCTCGCTGAGGGTCAGGCGGGCATGGTCGATGCCCTTGAGCAGCTCGAGCGGTACCACTGCGACCCCGGCGACGGCGATCAGGCCGGGGGGTTCGAAGACGAAGGCGTCGCCGGCAAAGTCAAAGGACGGCGCCGGCGGCGGAGCCAGCCGCTCGAGGGCGGCCGCAATGCGGGCCAGAAGCTGGCCCAGTTCCAATTCCGCCTGTTCTGCCATGAGATTAAGTCCTTGAAGGCGATTGTTGCATTGAGGGCGGCCGCCGCTATAGTCCCCCGCCTTACGGTCGCGTCCTGCGCCCGCCTAGCAGATTGTTCCCGGACCCGTCTATGAACGACCAGTTATTCACTTCGATTTTGCCGCTGATAGCGGTTTTTGCGATCATGTATCTGCTGGTGATCCGTCCCCAGCAGCAAAAGATCAAGCAGCACCGCCAGATGGTGGACAATGTTCGGCGGGGCGATACCGTCGTGACCGCCGGCGGCATCGTCGGCAAGGTTGCCAAGGTTCCCCAGGCCGATGATCCGGAGATCACGGTAGAGATTGCCGAAGGGATCCAGGTCAAGGTGGTGCGCTCGACGCTTTCGGATGTGCGTGCCAAGGGCCAGCCGGTTGATCCAAATGCTGACAAGACCAAGGCAGAAAAGAAGGCTTGATCCGGAGCCATGCTGCAGATCCCGACCTGGTCCAAGATTCTTACCGGCCTGATTTTGATCGCCGGCATCCTGATCGCATTGCCCAATGCCTTGTCCAAACGGGCGATCGCAAGCCTGCCGGGCTTCATGCCCAAGAGCCAGGTAACGCTCGGTCTCGATCTGCAGGGTGGCTCCTATCTGCTGCTCGAAGTCGAGCTGAACAAGGTGATCGATGACCGGCTGAACACCCTCGTTGCCGACATCCGCATGGGTTTGCGCAAGGCCGATATCGGTTATCGCAATCTGCAGACCAAAGGCCATGAGGTGTCGGTCGAGATCATCAATCCGGCCAAGCTCGACAAGGCCCGTCAGATCCTCGACGCTCTCAATCCCTCGGCAAGCGGAGGCCTGCTGTCGGTGGGGGCCCATGAATATGCGCTCACCGCCTCGCATGGCGTGCTGAAGATGGCGCTGACTGACAGCTATATCGTGCAGATGCGCTCGCAGGTCGTCAGCCAGTCGATCGAAGTGGTGCGCCGGCGCATCGACGCGATGGGCACGCGCGAGCCGACCATCGAGCAGCAGGATACCCAGCGTATCCTGGTGCAGGTCCCGGGTCTTCAGGATCCCAGCCGCATGAAGACCATTCTTGGCAAGACTGCCAAGATGACCTTTCAGCTGGTCGACGAGACCGCGTCCATTCCCGAAGCGATTAAGGGCATCGTGCCGATCGGCGATGAGCTGCTCTATCAGAACAACCCCGTCAAAGGCGCTCCGCCAATCCCGATTGTGGTGCAGCGTCGCGTCATGGTCTCCGGTGACCGGCTGACTGATGCCTCGGCCGGGATTGATCAGCAGACCCAGAAGCCCGAGGTGGATTTCCGCTTCGACACCGTAGGCGCACGGCAATTTGCCGACGTCACCAAGAACAATGTCGGCCAGCGCTTTGCCATTGTTCTCGACAACAAGGTGATCAGTGCGCCGGTGATCCAGGAACCGATCTTGGGCGGCTCGGGGCGCATCGACGGCAGCTTCACGGTACAGCAGGCCAATGATCTGGCTTTGCTGCTGCGTGCGGGTGCCCTTCCGGCACCTCTCAAGATCCTTGAAGAGCGCACAGTGGGTGCCGAGCTCGGCGCCGATTCGGTCCGCGCCGGAAAATATTCGGCGATCGCCGGCCTCATCCTTGTCGTCATCTTCATGGTCCTGCGCTATGGTCTCTTCGGTATCTTTGCCGATGTGGCGCTGACGCTGAATGTCGTCTTGCTGCTGGCCACACTGACGCTGATCGGCGCCACGCTGACTCTGCCGGGCATTGCCGGTATCGTTCTCACCATGGGCATGGCCGTCGACGCCAATGTGCTGATCTATGAGCGCATCCGAGAAGAAATCCGCAATGGCAGGACCATCATCGCCTCGATCGACACCGGGTTCAGACGGGCCATGGCGACCATCGTCGACGCGAACATGACCCACGTCATCGCCTCGGCGATCCTGTTCCAGCTGGGTTCAGGACCGATCCGCGGGTTTGCCGTGACCTTGCTGATCGGCATCATCACCTCGTTCTTTACGGCGGTGATGGTCACCCGGCTCATCGTGGTGAGCTGGTTCCAGATGGTGCGGCCCAAGCGGCTTGCGTTCTAGGGCAAGGCATTTCTTGTCATGTGCACGGCACGATCCGCGATGATCCTGCGTTTAGGGATGAGCGCGTATGTGCACATGGGCCCATGACGTCTCTGGCGGGGACGCAGGAGCAGCCTGATGGAAGCGATGGCAGGCGAGTTGACACATCCGGGATGTGAAGAGCTGGTACGCCGTCACGACCGTGACCGCTTTCTGGCTGCATTATTTGCGCCGGGGCCGCTGCGTCCCCATCTCCACGCCCTCTATGCCTTCAATTATGAGATTGCGCGCATCGCCGAGAGCGTGACGGAACCGATGATGGCCGAGATCCGTCGGCAGTGGTGGCGCGAGACGGTTGATGAAGCGGCGAAGGGACGGGCCCGGCGTCATGATGTGGCCGAAGCCCTTCGCGATGTTTTTGCCCATACGGCAGCTGAACCAGCGCGCTTTATCGATCTGATCGATGTCCGTGCCAAGGATGACAGCGGTGAAGAGTTTGCCAGCATGGCGGAACTTGAGAGCTATGCCGACGGTACCGCCGGGGAAGTGATGCGCATTGCTGCGCGCATTCTGGGCGCCGGTGACCGCCTTGATGCGCTGTCCCGCGCTGCCGGCATGGCCTATGGACTGACCGGACTGCTGCGGGCGATGCCCCATCGAGCCGCTCGTGCCAAGCTCGACCTGCCGCGTGATCTGATGGCGCAGCTTGGTCTGTCACGCGATGGGCTGCTTGCCGGGGAAGGCGGAGAGGCGCTGGACGCGGCGCTGCACGCTGTGATCGAGCGGGCGCTGCGCCATCTTGATGCCGCACGAGCCTTTCAGATCGATCACGGCGCGCTGGCGGCGTTTCTGCCTACGTCTCTGTGCGGGCACTATCTGCGGGCGATGCTGCGTCCGGGCTTTGATCCGTTTCGTCAGGGCTGTGAGATCGCGCAGTGGCGCCGCCAGCTCATTCTGCTGGCGAGAGCCTTTCGCACGCGCATCTGATCACATGGCAACCTGATTTGCCGCGAGCCACGAGTTAAGGTCGGCCAATGCTCGCGCGCTGAGGTCCGGTTTGCGGGCTCGGGCTTTACCATGACCGCTTTCAAGCGCTGGAAAAAGGCCAAAATTGACATTCATCGGCTGAAAGCTGCGGGCATCGGCATTGAGAGTGATGTGCCGCAGGAGTGCGCCCAATGCGGTCGTGGGCGGAGGGGCGGAGATGGCGCGCTCCATGCACTCGGCCGCAGCAAAACGCCCTGCCAGAAGGCCGATGGCGGCACTTTCGACATAGCCTTCAACTCCGGTGATCTGACCGGCAAAGCGCAGATCGGGGCGGCATTTGAGCCGCAAGGTTTCATCGAGCAGCGCCGGTGAATTGATGAAGGTGTTGCGGTGCAGTCCGCCGAGCCTCGCGAAACTTGCATTTTCGAGGCCGGGGATCATGCGGAAGATGCGGGTCTGCTCGCTGTGTCGCAGCTTGGTCTGAAAGCCGACCATGTTCCAAAGCGTTCCCAGGGCGTTGTCCTGGCGCAACTGCACGACGGCAAAGGGCCGCCGCCCCTTGCGTGGATCGCACAGACCAACCGGCTTCATCGGCCCGAAACGCAACGTATCTACACCGCGCGCGGCCATGACTTCGATTGGAAGACAGCCTTCAAAATAGGGCGTTGAGGCTTCCCACGCCTTGAATTCGGCCTTTTCACCTTCAAGGAGCGCCGTGATAAAACGCCTGTATTCCTCTTCGTTGAGCGGACAATTGATATAATCCGCGCCGTCGCCTTTGTCGTAGCGCGACTGCATCCAGGCAATCTCAAAATTGATGCTCTCGTGATAGACGATGGGCGCGATGGCATCGAAAAATGACAACGCGTTTTCCCCGGTCAGTTGGGTGATGGCAGCGGCCAGCGGCGCAGCCGTCAGGGGGCCGGTGGCGATGATGCTTGCCCCCCAGGCCTCGGGCGGCAGGCCCATGATCTCTTCGCGACGGATTTCGATGCGGGGATGAGCCGTCAGTGCTGCCGTCACAGTTTGCGAAAACGCGTCGCGGTCGACGGCCAGCGCGCCGCCGGCGGGCAGGCGGACAGCATCGGCGGCACGTAGGATCAGCGAGCCTGCACGTCGCATTTCCTCATGCAGGAGGCCGACCGCGTTGTTCACCGCATCATCCGAGCGCAGCGAGTTGGAACACACCAGTTCGGCAAGGCCCTCGCCCTGATGGGCATCGGTTGCGGTGTGCGGGCGCATTTCATGGAGAAGGACGTGGCAGCCCGCTTCAGCGGCCTGAAAGGCCGCTTCCGATCCTGCCAAACCACCACCGATGACATGGATGCTACGCACGTTGTAGGTTCCTTGGTGACATAAGGGTGAATGACGGCAGGCTTAAATAGCTGACGATGAGGGCGCAAGGGTGGGGCGGCGTCACTGGCCGCCTCTGCGACTCAAGGTGTACACCTTGAGTCCTCTGGCTGTCGCATCGGCTAATCCCACAGCCGCGCGCGTCGCTCGTCCCAGGGCGCAGCTTCCGCCAGCTGGCAGCCGAGGCGCAGGTGGG
>JAKBAU010000141.1 GCA_021808875.1 Pseudomonadota bacterium
AGACCCAGCCGGTGAACCTTGCCAATTACGGCGTTTCGGGTCACCCCGCCCAATACCCGCGCAATCTGACTGGCCGAAAGCCCCTCGGTCCATAACGACCGAAGCTGCTCGACCCGCTCGTCTGTCCACCCCATGCTGCGCCTCCCTGGCTCTGCCACAAGATATGGTGCACACTACGATGCGCTTAACAAGGAATACCCGTTAACCCCAATAGCTTGTCCACAATAACGATTCTGTGGGAACCCCACCCAATGCAGCAGGTTTTGTAAACCCAGGGGGGCAGCGTTCGGGCTGGCCTTCCCGACTGGGAAGGTCATAGGTGGGAACTTTGCAGCTGAATTGGTGAAATCCGTTGCGCCGCCACAGCGATCGGAGCGATAAGCGCAAAGCCGGGCCATGTGCCCGGCTTTGTCGTTTGCGCCAACAGATGAGACATGAAGGAGAACTGCTTTGTTTCCGTATCTGCTGCCAACCTATAGTCGGGCGGACCTTGCATTCGTCCGCGGCGAGGGCCCTTACCTCTTCGCCGAGGACGGTAGCCGATATCTCGATTTCGCAGCAGGGATTGCCGTCAATGCGCTGGGCCATGCCCATCCCCATCTGGTCGCCGCGCTCTGCGACCAGGCTGGCAAGCTCTGGCATACCTCCAATCTCTATCGGGTACCCGGCCAGGAGAAACTGGCACGTCGCCTGGTTGAAAACAGCTTTGCCGACACAGTGTTTTTCACCAATTCCGGGGTGGAAGCGATTGAATGCTCCGTCAAGATGGCGCGGCGCCATCACTTCGTGAACGGTGCGCCGGAGCGCTTTCGGATTGTCAGTTTTGAAGGGGCCTTTCATGGTCGTACCCTTGCCGGCATTGCCGCGGGCGGCCAGGCCAAATATCTCGAAGGCTTTGGCCCCAAGGTTGAGGGCTTTGACCAGATCGCCGTCGGTGACATGGCCGCGCTCAAGGCTCTCGATACCGCGCAGACTGCGGCACTGCTGATTGAGCCGGTTCAGGGTGAGGGGGGGCTTCGGACCGTTCCGGCCGAGTTTCTCCGTCATCTGCGCCGCCTGTGCGATGACACCGGAATGCTGCTCATCTTCGATGAAGTCCAGACCGGCGTAGGGCGCACGGGCAAGCTCTTCGCCTATGAATGGACGGACATCACACCGGATATCATGGCCATTGCCAAAGGCATTGGTGGCGGTTTTCCGGTCGGCGCCTGCCTGGCAAAGGCGGAGGCGGCCGACGGCATGACCGCTGGCGTGCACGGCAGCACGTTTGCCGGCAATCCGCTGGCGATGGCGGTCGGCAATGCCGTGCTCGACATCGTGCTTGAGGACGGCTTTTTGGAGCATGTGCGCAGTATTGCCTCCTATACCCGCCAGCAGCTTGCCGGCTTGATGGAGACCCATCCCAAGGTGTTCGCGGAATTGCGTGGTGAAGGTCTGATGATCGGACTGAAGCTCAAATTGCCCAATACCGAATTCGTTGCGACTTTGCGCAGGCATCATATGCTGAGCGTCGGCGCGGGGGATAATGTGGTACGCCTGTTGCCGCCACTGACCATTACCGAAGAGCAGGTGCGAGAGGCGATCGCGGCGCTTGAGGCCGCCGCCAGTGACATGGAGAGCCAGGCGTGAACGCGCTGACCCGCACGGCCGAGGGGCCGAAGCATTTTTTGGATCTGTCGGACTTTGACGTCGAGAGCCTGCGGGCAATTCTCGATGATGCGCGCGCACGCAAAGCGGCACGGGCGGGACTGCCGAAGGGTGCCTTAGATCCCCACGCACCACTCGCTGGACGCATTCTCGCGCTTATTTTCGACAAGCAGTCCACGCGAACCCGCATCTCCTTTGATGTCGGCATGCGTCAGCTGGGCGGAACCACAATCATGCTCTCGGGCAAGGACATGCAGCTGGCACGCGAGGAGACCATCGCTGATACTGCGCGGGTGCTCTCCCGGTACGTCGACGCCGTGATGATCCGGCTGCTTGATCACGAGATGGTCCGCGAACTGGCAGAGCATGCGAGCGTGCCGGTGATCAACGGACTGACGCGGATCTCCCATCCCTGTCAGGTCATGGCGGATGTGATGACGTTTGAAGAGCATCGTGGCCCGATCAAGGGTGCCACCATTGCCTGGAGCGGGGATGCAAACAACGTGCTGACCTCGTGGGTGCATGCTGCGGCCCGCTTTGGATTAAAGCTGCGGGTCGCTTCTCCCAAAGAGCTGAGTGCCAAAGAGGCGTTACGTGCCTGGGCGGCTGGCGCCGGTGCCGACGTGGAATTTGGCGATGATCCGGACAAAGCGGTCACGGGCGCCGATTGTGTCGTCTCTGACGCCTGGGTGTCGATGGGCGATGCGGACATGACCAAGCGTCACAACTTGCTCAAGGCCTATCAGGTTAATGCCAGGCTAATGGCTAAGGCCGACAAGGATGCGATTTTCATGCACTGCCTGCCGGCACATCGCGGCGAAGAGGTTACCGATGAGGTGATCGATGGTCCGCAAAGTGTGGTCTTCGATGAAGCCGAGAACCGCTTGCATGCGCAGAAGTCCATTTTGGTCTGGTGCCTGAGTTGAAAGGCCAAACGCCTTCGGGCGTCAGGCTGATCGCGCCCGGGCCGCTCAGCTTGAATTGGGCCGTGGGCTCGCCATATAGCACTTTGTCATGACCCAGACCCCGTACCGGCCGGCTCCGGCCGCGGATTTTATGCTTTCCTTTGACCTTGCCAATGCCGGCGTGCGCGGCCGTCTTGTGCGCCTGTCCGGGGTTTCCGCGCGGGCGCTCTCAGCCCATGCCTTGCCCGATGCAGCCAATCGCACACTGGGAGAGACTCTGGCGTTGTCGGCGCTGCTCGGCTCAAGCCTCAAGCTTGATGGACGGCTGACAGTACAAACGCAGTCCGATGGTCCGCTTGATCTGGTCGCTGCTGACTATTACGGCGCCGAGCCCGGCGTGCGCGCCGCCGGGGTGCGCGCCTATGCCCGTCTCGATAGGGCGCGGTTCGACGCGCTAAACGGGAGCATGCCGGATTTTGCCCAGCAGGCCGGTCGGGGTGCCCTCGCGATTACCATCGAGCCGCGACGAGACGGCAAGACCTACCAGGGTATTGTGATGCTCGAGCCGTCTGGCATTGCCCAAAGTGCCGAGAACTATTTCGCCCAGTCAGAGCAGTTGGCAACGCGCATCCGTCTGGCAGCTGTACCCGTGCTTGAACCGGGAAGGCCGGTGCATTGGCGTGCAGCCGGGCTCCTCCTGCAGGCCATACCCGAGAAGCGTCAAACTGAGGATGACTGGCTGCGGTTGGGTATGATTTTGGACACACTCGAGGATTTCGAACTCATCGACGTGGAGCTGTCTGCCGAAAGCCTGCTGTGGCGCCTGTTCAACGAGGACGAAGTGCGTGTGCATCCCTCCGAGTCGATCGAGTTTCGCTGCGATTGCCAGACCGAGCGCATCATCTCGGTGCTGCGCGCTTATGAGTCGGGTGAGCGTGATGGTCTTGCCGACGCAGACGGGATCATCCGTGCCAAATGCGAGTTTTGTGCACGGGTGCATGAGGTTCACCCGCATGATTTGCAAGACCTGATCTGACGCTTACCCGGTCAGTCGCCGATAAAGGTGCCAGGTTCCGTGACCGAGAACCGGCAGCACCACAACCAGCCCGAGAAAGAAGGGCAGGGTACCAAGGATCAGCGAGCCCGCCACAGTGAGGCCCCACAGCGCCAACGGCACTGGATTGAGCGCTACGGCGCGGAACGATGCGACGAGGGCGTTTTCCAATCCGATGCGACCATTATCGATCAGCATGGGAAAGGATAAGACGCCAAGACAGAGCGCGAGCAGGGCAAAGAGAAAGCCAACGCCGCAGCCGATGCCGATGAGCGCATAACCGCTGGGTGTCGTGAACACTGCCGTGACAAAGCGTTGCGCGCTATCAGCCGTAGCGGGGTTCATGGTCAGACGAAAGATGAGATAGGCCGCAGCGAGCCAGACAAGAAACTCGAAGATGAGGAGTGTGCCGAGGATCACAATGGCGGTAAAACCCTCTTCGCGGGTCACCGCAAAGGCGTTGGTCCAGCTCTCCGGGGCGCCCTGCTCGCGCCGTTTGCTCATCTCATAAAGCCCGACCCCAAAGAGCGGGCCGAGAATGGCAAAGCCGCTCGCCAGGGGAAACAGCATGGGCAGAAGCCCCTGCCCCAGGGTCAGTCGGGCGATCACCAGTCCTGCCACAACATAAACCAAGCAAAGCACCACAACGTCAGTACGATAGGCAGCAAAATCCTCGCAGCCCTTCCTCAGCGCGACAAAGAGATCGGTGACGGTGATCTTGTGGATGACTGGAGCGGTGACATGGGCGTGCACCTGCTCGCCTTGCAGTGCGTTGAGGGCGGTACCAAAATTACGGCCCATCTGCACCAGAGCGGCGCCACTCCATTCGATGGGATTGCGGATGTGTGAAACGCTCATGAGCGGCCTCCCGACTATTCGGCCTGGCCCGCCTGGGTAGCGGAGCAGCCCGCGCACCTTCGATATCGTCCAGCCTATACCTATTTTGTTGCAGTACCAGCCGGTCGAACTGCAAACACGTCTTGTTGCGGCGCAAAATGGACTGGCGATTGGCAAGCTGCCGATACCATGACATTCTGTCATGGTATCGGTTCCCATAGAGGAGGTTCGTGATGAGCAGTGTCGCGCGTTCGCTTGAGGAACAGTCCGTTCAGGATGCCTGGGGCATGCCGCTCGAGAAGATCAATGTTGCGGACGCACTGCTGTTCAAGAACGACGCGATGTGGCCTTATTTCGAGCGGCTACGTAAGGAGGACCCGGTACATTACTGCCCTGAACACGAGTTTGGTCCCTACTGGTCGATCACCAAGTACAACGACATCATGAAGGTGGACAGCAACCATCAGGTGTTTTCCTCCGAGCCTGCGATCACCATTGTCGATCCCATGGACGACTTTAAGCTGCCCATGTTCATCGCGATGGACCCGCCCAAGCACGATGCCCAGCGCAAAGTTGTGACGCCGGCGGTCTCGCCCATGAATCTGGAACGCCTGGAACCAGTCATTCGGGAGCGCGCCGGCCGCATTCTGGATTCGCTGCCACGCGGTGAAGAGTTCGACTGGGTGGACAAGGTCTCAATCGAGCTCACCACGATGACGCTGGCGACGCTGTTCGATTTTCCCTGGGAGCAACGGCGCAAGCTGACCTATTGGTCGGACATTGCAACGGCCAATCCCAAGTCATCGAGTTTTATCAGCCATGAGCATCGCCGGGCCCAGCTGATGGAATGCGTTGATTATTTCACGCACTTGTGGAATGAGCGTGTCAATGCCGAACCCAAAAGCGATCTGATTTCCATGCTGGCCCATGGCGAATCAACCCGCAACATGGATCGCATGGAATATCTGGGAAACCTCGTGCTTTTGATCGTTGGCGGCAATGATACAACCCGCAACACGATTACCGGCAGCGTGCTCGCACTCAATCAGAACCCGGATCAATATGCCAAGCTGCGCGCCAATCCTGATCTGATCCCCTCGATGGTGTCGGAAACCATTCGCTGGCAGACCCCGCTCGCCCATATGCGGCGAAGCGCCACCCAGGACATCGAATTTGGTGGCAAGCTGATCCGCAAGGGAGACAAGGTGGTGATGTGGTATGTCTCAGGCAACCGCGATGAGGAAGTGATCGAAAATCCCAATGCCTACATCATCGACCGCCCGCGTCCGCGACAACATTTGTCCTTCGGCTTCGGTATTCACCGTTGCGTAGGAAATCGGCTTGCCGAACTGCAGTTGCGTGTGATCTGGGAAGAAATCATGGCGCGCTTCCCGCGGGTCGAAGTGGTCGGCGAGCCTGTGCGTGTCGCCTCCAGCTTTGTCAAAGGCTACGAGCACCTGCCGGTACGTATTCCAAACTAGGGCGTGGGAATTTCCGCCTGCCGTGGGCCGGAGGCGCCTGAGGCCGGGGCCATCGTCTTTGGGCTCAAGCCCGGCGCGGTCCTGGCCCGCGGCAGGCACGAGGTATCTTGAGTAATTCGCATTTCTGCCCTTCTGTCGCCGAAAAGCCTTGCCAAAATCTCCCATGAGATGTGCCTATCCCGAGCTGTGGTCGGGGCTGCCTCCGTCCGCAGCTTGGGCTATGGTGTCAGGAGGCCGCAATGATCCTTGCCCTTAGTCCCCTAAAGCTGCCCAGAGGAGCCCTTCCTGTTGTTTAACCACATCGTTCACACGCTTCTGGGATTCATCACCAGCCATGCTGATCTGGCGCTTCCCACGGTGTTCTTTGTCACCTTTGGGGAATCATTTGCCTTCGTCAGTCTGTTTTTTCCCGGAACAACCGTGATTCTGGCCTGTGGCGCTCTGATTGCCGCCCACGCTCTGCCGGCGTGGCCGGTCCTCATGGGGGGCATAGCCGGTGCGATTCTGGGGGATTCCTGTTCTTACTGGCTGGGGCGCCGCTATGGCCATCTGACCGAGGCGGTCTGGCCTTTTACCCGCCACCCCGAAATGTTGACACGCGGCTATGAGTTTTTTGGCCGCCATGGCACCAAGAGCATCTTTTTGGGACGTTTTCTGGGGCCATTTCGGGCGGTACTGCCATTGCTGGCGGGCATCACCAAGATGCCGTCGGCGCGCTTCTGGTTCGCCAATGTGACCTCCGCGGTCGTCTGGGTCCCCGCACTCTTGGCCCCCGGCGTCCTGGCCGGATATGGGCTGTCAATGCTGGGAACGCATCGGGACTGGATGGTGGCCGCCGGGCTTGCCATCACCCTCAGCCTGGCCGCGGCTGTGGTCCTCCTCCGGCGGCGCAACTATCTGCGTGGTCTCAAGCTCGATGCCTGAGAAGGGTTCTGGCTCGCGCTCTTTGGCCTATCGTCGGGGTGGGGGCGTTGGCGCTGCTGCAGAAAGTAGATCAGACGCAGCACGATCCACAGTGGGACCGCGACAGTGCCGATCACATAGAGCGTATACTTGACCGCATCGCTGCCCATGCCGACAGCGCCCATCATGCCCGTACCAATCATCAGAATTACGAATAGCGCTGCCGCGGAGAGAGCGATCAGTCCTGCCACCCAAAGCACAGTCTTCTCGGCCCAAGTCATGCCCCCTCCATTTCTGTTACGCGCGCGGCCGTACCTTGGTTTGAGGCCACCGGGACGGTAGTCTTCAAGGATCGACGGAAGGTAACGCTCCCCGGCGCCTCGACTGTTCACAATCATGAAACACAGGAGAGAAGTCCACAGGAAATATCACCTTTTGTTGATGAGAATGAAGCCGAATGGAAGTTTAGTTTCATGTTTGATGCGCTATGCGCGCGCTCTCATACAAGGACCCACCCATGTCTCTTCGTTGTACGCAAACCTTGAGCCTGGCAGCACTGCTCATGCTGGGCGCGAGCGTGAGCATAAGCACTCCAGCCGCTGCGGCCGCGAGCAATCCCTTCGCCCAGCCCAGTCCACTGCCTTTTCAGGCGCCGGATTTTTCTAAGATCAAGAACAGCGATTATCTGCCAGCCTTCGAAGAAGGGATGAAACGCCAACGTGCGGAGATCGTGAGTATTGCCAATGATCCCGCTCCGCCCACTTTCGACAATACGCTCGTGGCGATGGAAAAATCGGGGCGCATGCTCGATCGCGTATTGGAGACTTTCTTTGGCGTCGACCAGGCTGACAGCGACGCCACGCTTAATCGCGTGCAGGCGGATGTTGCTCCGCAACTGGCAGCGCAAGAGGACGCAATCTATCTGAACTCGAAGCTCTTCGCGCGCGTCAAGGCGATTTATAGCCAGCGCGCACGTCTCAAACTGGATCCAGAAAGCCGCCAGCTGCTCAGGGTCTACTATCAGCAATTCGTTCACGACGGGGCCAACCTGTCACCCGCCGACAAGCAGAAGCTGAAGAAGCTCAACGAGCGCGAAGCAACGCTTGAGACTGAGTTCCAGCAGAAGTTGGTCGCGGCCACCAAGGCTGGAGCCTATGTCACCTCCAATGTCGCCGATCTTGCCGGTCTCAGCAAAACCCAGATCGATGCCGCGGCGGCGGCTGCCAAGGCGCATGGCCTAAAAGGAAAATGGCTGATCCCGCTGCAGAATACCACGCAGCAGCCGGTCATGGCCGAGCTGACCAATCGCGCAGTGCGCAAGAAAATTTTTGAGAATTCGTGGATGCGCGCCGAACGCGGCGATGCCAACGACACGCGAAAGGTGATCGCAGAGCTCGCCAAGCTGCGGGCGGTGAAGGCCAAGCTGCTGGGCTATCCGAGTTATGCCGATTATGAGCTTTATGATCAGATGGCCAAGACGCCCCAGAATGTTCAGCGCTTTTTGGGACAGTTGATTGGACCAGCAGCTGCCAGGGCCGCGTCCGAAGCCCAAGAAATCCAGGCCATGATCAAAAAGGATGGGCAGACCTTCAAGCTTGAGCCCTGGGATTGGGAATATTACTCGGAGCAGGTGCGCAAGGCCAAATACAACATCGATTCGCGTGAATTGCGGCCCTACTTTGAACTCAATCGCGTACTGAAGGATGGTGTCTTCTATGCCGCCCATGAGCTCTATGGCGTCACCTTCAAGGAGCGTCATGATCTCCCAGTCTATCAGAAGGACGTGCGAGTATTTGAGGTGTTTGACAATAACGGCAAGCCTCTCGGGCTGATCTACTTC
>JAKBAU010000142.1 GCA_021808875.1 Pseudomonadota bacterium
GGACAGATGGGCTGGAGTTTCCATGGTGGGCGATATGAACACGGCAGGCGCGCGCGAGGCGGTGGCGTCCGACAGCCCGGCGCTTTCAGAGTCTTTGGCGCGGGCGTTCCATGACGATCCGATGATGTGCCATTTGCTGTCGGATCCGAGCACGCGTCCGATCGTGATGCCGCGCCTTTTCCGGCTGCTGTTCAAGCTGGCCCAACCGCTTGGCTCGTGTGACGTGACGGAAGGCTATGAAGCGGCGTCGCTGTGGCGCCCGCCTGGCCAGTGGCATGTTCACTGGTGGCAATACATCGTTCATGGTCCCGAGCTGCTCAGGGTGTTCGGGAGGGGAGCGCTGCGGGTGATGGCGACCATGGATATGGTCGAGCGCCTGCACCCCAAGGAGCCACACTGGTATCTACAGGTTATCGGTACCGATCCGCCACATCAGGGCAAGGGTTTTGCTGGACGGCTGATGCGCCGGCGGCTGGCGATGGTCGATGCCCAAAAGCTGCCGGCCTATCTGGAATCATCGAAGGAAACCAACATCCCGATCTACCGCAGCTTTGGCTTCGAGGTGACAGGCGAGATCAAGATACCCGATGGTCCAACATTATGGCCGATGTGGCGGCACGCACGAAACTGAGCAAGGAGCAGGTAGTGATCAAAATCCATCATCTCAATAATTCGCGGTCACAGCGCATACTGTGGCTGGCTGAAGAGCTAGAGCTCGACTACGAGATCGTTCGCTATCAGCGTCAAAGTCCGGTGCCGCTGGCGCCACCTGAACTTAAAAAGATTCATCCCCTCGGCAAATCGCCGGTGATGGTGGATGGAGCTACGACGATTGCCGAATCTGGTGCCATCGTCGAATACCTGATCGATGTCTATGGCAGAGGCAGGTTCAGGCCGGCGCACGGGACAACCGATTACTGGAAATATGTCGAATGGATGCATTATGCCGAAGGCTCGGCCATGCTGCCGCTGATGCTGGCGCTTTATGCTGGCACACTGGGCGATGGTGCCGCCCCATTGCGTCCGCGCATCGACAGCGAGATCGCCAATCATTTCGGCTATATGGAGGACGCGCTCACGGGGCGTAGCTATTTTGTCGGTGACGGGCTGACCGGGGCCGATATCCAGCTGCTGTTCGTGCTTGAGGCAGCTGGAGAAGTTCTTGAGGGATATCCGCGGTTGCGTGACTATCGTACGCGTATGCAGGGCCGTCCTGCTTATGGGCGGGCTATCACCAAGGGCGGGCCTTATGATCTGGCGCGGAACCGGGCGAGGGAATAGGTCACAGATCCAGCGACCGGCGGTCAGCACGGGAACCTGCTGTGTGTTGAACTGGCCGTGGTCCTAGGCCGGGCGAGTTTCGATACCGCACCACAGGCCGGTGTTGAGATCGACATTGGCGGCCAGGAGGGCGGCCCGCAAGGGTTCAAGATAGCTTCCGAAACGCGGGGCGCGCGGTGCTGCGGGTCTGACAGCATCGCGAACCTGGACCGCGGTCAAGGTTGCGATCGGGGGGCGCGGTCGTGAAAAGTCGCCACAGGCTTCGTGCCAATCAAGGCCGATGCGGGCGACGAGCTCAGGTGCGGCGCGGGTGAAATTGACCGCGAACTCCTCGTATTGCAGCGTCACCAGACGCGGACCAAGCACTCGCTGCCAATGCGCTGCCAGCTTTGCATATTGACCATAGAAATGGCCGATGTCCGCGAGGCTGGTGGTGAAGGTCCAGCCCTTGCTGAATTCGTGCCGCCAGATGGAGAGGCCAACTTCCAGCGGGTTGCGCCGGAGGTGGATCATAATGGCATTGGGGAACATCTGCGCGATGAGGCCGGCGGCCTGAAAATTCAGCGGGTTCTTGTCGATGACATAGGCCGCACCCGGTCGCAATGCGATGTCAGCAAGATAGTCCCTCGCCCATTGCTCAAGCTGCGCAGGAGGCGGCAGTTTCAAATCAGGCTGGCGCAGAATCTCGTTGAGACGCATTTCGAGAACAACGCGCTCGCCGCAATCTTGCACCAAGGGATGACCGGCAAGGACCGCATCGGTCAGGGTCGTACCCGAACGCGGCATGCCGAAGATGAAGATTGGCCGCGGGCCGCTGACGGGTGCGCGTTCGGCCGGTGGCGCAGCAAACAGTTCTGCAATCCGCGCGAACCGTGCTTCGCTTTGGGTGGGATCATACGCATAGCCTTCGCGCCGTGCGATATCGCGCTTCTGCGCATGGGCGAGGTCATAGGCCGCACAGGCGCCAGCGATGTCACCCGCCGCCTCCAGCCCGTGGCCCAGTGCAAGCCCCGCCATGGCGCGGTCATCGGGCGCCCGCCCGCTTTGCGCGGTGAGACGCCTGAGTGCATCGAGCTCTTCGGGCCGAAAACGACCACGCGTCAGAAGCGCCAGCAGCCAATAGGTGTCAGCGCGGTCGGGATCGCGCGCGAGTGCGGCCCGGCAGGCTGTTGCGGCGTCGTCGAGCCGGCCCTGGAAGGTCAGGAGACGCGCCCTGCCTGCCAGCAGCACCGGATCTTGTGGCGACAGCGCCGCAGCTTTCGCGAAGGCCCGTTCGGCCTCGACAAAATCATTAATCTGAAGACAAATCTGGCCGTAGGCGGCCCAATCCGCAGCGCTGGCTGCACCCAAGGAGAGCATTTTGCGTGTGGCACTCCTAGCCAGCCGGAAGTCGCCCAGTTCGAACGCGGCTGTGGCCTCCATGCGGACAGCAGCCGGGCTGTCCGGTTGGGCTTTGCGCCAGGCCTCGGCATGTGTCCGCAGCGCCGGCCAGTTTCGCTCCACGACCAGAAGGTCGGCCTTCAGGCGCCAGAAGGCTTCGGTTTCGCCACGCCGTACCGTGCCAAGCAGGGCCCAGGCCTGGGCGATGTCGCCCATCGCGGCAATGACGCGGGCAAGCTTGACGGTCACCACCGGATCGCCCTCCGACAGGCTCAAGGCCCGCTCATAGGCTTCACGGGCTGCGGCGGTTTTGTCTTGCGCGGCCCGTGCATCACCGAGTTGTGTCCAGGCAAGGGCGCTTTGCGGTAGGTGCCGCAAGAGTTCGAGGACTTCGCGCTCGGCCTCGCCGGCCCTGTTTTGCGCCAGTAGCCATTCGGCCAGGTGCAGACGCCACTGCGGCTCGGCTGGCGCGGCGCGCAGGGCGGCCAGAATGAACGACGCAGCCTCTGCCGGTCGGCCCAGGCGGGTCAGGGCGCAACCCATGAAGCTCGCTGCGGCAGTGTTCTGCGGCGCGAGGTCGAGTGCGGTGCGCAGATGGGGGATGGCTTGCGCGGGCCGTCCGGCGTCGAGTGCGGCGACGCCACGCGTAAGCGCTCGCTGTGCATTGCGTGCTGCTGTCACGGCAATCCTGCAACCGGGTTAAACGACCACGAGACGCGGGCGCGCCCCGTGTCATAGTAAGTGCCATGCCCTTGTGACGTCGAGGGCAAATGAGCCGTCTGGGCCGCGGTGTTGCGGACGCTTCCTGCGCACGTCAAACCGTTAGCGTGGCCTTGCCGTACCCCAGTAATTAAAGCCCGCAAAATGGGGCGTACCGGGCAGGTACATGGTTTCCATATCCGCGATGTGAAAGCCGCCGGCCTCGATGAGTTCGGGCACCGCGCGGGTGAGATGACAGCCGCCGCCGATGCGTCGCCACATCGGCTCGAGACGTTGCTGCCAGCGATAGGCTGAAGCATCAGGCGCCTTGCCGTGTTCGCAGAACAGCATCACGCCCTCGGGCTTCAGGACCCGGCGCATCTGCTGCAGCGCGGCCGCAACGTCGCTGATGGTGCACAGCGTATAGGTGATGAGGATGGTGTCGACGCTTCTGTCCGCGAGTGGAATCTGTTCACCGGGCAGATCGAGAAATTCGACAGGAAAGGACTGTTCTTTCAGTCGCTCCGTGCTGCGTGCCCGCATCTCCGCCGAGGGCTCCAGCGCCCACAGCTGTGTTACCTTGCTGGCATCATAGAATGGCAGGTTGTGGCCTGCGCCAAAGCCGATTTCGAGCACCCGGCCCTCGGCGCGTGGCACAACCTTGCGGCGCTGATAGCGGATGGGTTTGGACGACATTGCCCGGTCGAGCAGCGCAGGCAGGATATGGCGCGCGTAGAACCCCATGTGTTGGTCTCCGATGTCCGGTCAGCATGTCAGTCTCGCTAATGGGCGAGATTGTAGCAAGGCAGGCCGAGATTGGAATTGGGGCTGTTGGGTCGACACGGCCGAGTGAACTTGCGTGGCGGCGCTTTCTGCTTCTGAAGTTGCTGCTCCCAGACGCTGCCCGGCGGCTTGCCCAGGCGCAGCCCCTTGCCCGGGTTGGCGGGCGGCAGGTCCCACAGGTCGAACTGGCAATGCAAACGGTCGAGCGGGGTCAGGTAGCCGTAATTCATCTCGCTGCAATTGTAGAGGTATTCGCCCAGCGCACGCAGGCCATTGTAATCCTCGCCCGTCAGGGGCGCGGTGGGCGGCGGCGGGGGCACGGCAAAACCTTGTGCGTTCGGAACCGGAACGTTCTCGTAGGGGGTCGGCTTTTTCTTTTTCTTTTGTGGGCGCAGCACAGGAACCGGCGATGCAGGGGCGTGGATCTTTGGCTTGGTCAGCCACAGAGTGATCGCGGTTTCATGGTAGTGCGGGATTTCAGAGGATGGCAGGTAGAAGGACTGCAGAATGATCCAGAGCGCCAGTGCATGGAGCAGCAGCACCAGCAGGCCGGCTGCAACCGCCCGCTCTGCCGAACGGGTACGGCTGGTCGGTGGAGGCGGCTCTGTGTGCAAGGCCTTAAGGCCACTCATGACTACTCCGAGGCTCACCGCCAGCTGATGACCAGCGCACCCGAACGGCGAAGGCCCCGGCAGCTGCCGACTGGCCATCGTCACTCAGCTGGCAAATCCCAGACGATTGGCATCGCCGTGCCAGGGGGCGCTAAGGTTTCCGGCTCGCCCATATAGCCCGCCTTGGGGTCTTGGGCGAAGCCCTCATCTCGGATCTTTTGCCGCGCAAGAGACCGTCTCAGGCCCCCCTGCCTCAGGGGACGGTGAGGAACGGGGTGGATGGCCTGGGCTCATGCCTTGGCGCCCTCAAGGCACCTTGGATGGGGAGCCTCACTCCGGAGCGAGGGTGACCGTGATGCCGTCCAGGGCGTCAGAGCAGGTGATCTGGCAGGCCAGGCGCGAATTCTCCTGCACCGCAAGCGCCATATCGAGCATATCGGTCTCGGCATCGGATTTGGGCGGCAGCTTCTCGTACCAGCCGTCTTCGACATAGACATGGCAGGTTGCACAGGCGCAGGCGCCGCCACACTCGGCGGTGATGGGAAGGCCGGCGTCGCGCAGCATTTCCATCAAGGTCCAGTTGTCGCGGCCTTCAATTTCTCTCGACACGCCAGAGCGGTCGGTGGCGATGATTTTCATGGCTGTCTCACAGATGGGCGTCAGGCGACGCCGAGTTTTCTTTGCAGGTTTGATGAGGAGGTTGTGTACTGGAAGCGCAGTTTCTCATTGGGCCGGCAGACGTGGAATGCGGCCTGCGCCATCAATGCGGCCTCATGGAAGCCTGAAAGGATAAGCTTCAGTTTGCCAGGGTAGGTATTGATGTCGCCAATGGCAAATAGGCCCGGCACCTCACTCTCGAATTTTGCCGTATCCACGGGAACGAGATTTTCGTGCAGATTGAGCCCGAATTCCGCGATCGGGCCGAGCTTCATGGTCAAGCCAAAGAAGGGCAGAAAGCGGTCGCAGGAATGGCGCCATTCCGTCTTGTCGGCCCCTGCGAGGGTAACAGCTTCAAGTTTGCCATCCTCACCATGGAGGGTCTTTACGTTCGCGACATGAAATTTGACTTTGCCCTGCGCCACGAGCTCGCGCATCTGGTTGACGCTGTGCTGGGCGGCGCGGAAGCCGTCGCGGTGATGGACGAGTGTCAAGGACCGCGCGAGCGGGGCGAGGTTCAGTGTCCAATCGAGCGCGGAATCGCCACCGCCGGCGATGAGCACGTCGCGATCGCGGAACTCATCCATCTTGCGTACGGCATAAAATACGGACTTGCCTTCATAGGCATCGATGCCGGCAATCGGTGGGCGCTTGGGAACAAAGCTACCGCCTCCGGCGGCAATGACGATAACACGAGCAATGATCTCGGTGCCGGCGTCGGTCGACAACTGCCAGCGACCATCCTCGAGGCGCTTGAGGGCGCTCGCCATCTCATTGAAGTGGAACGTGGCCCCGAAAGGCTTGATCTGCTCCAACAGCCGGTCGGTCAACTCCTGGCCGGTCACGATGGGCAACCCCGGAATGTCGTAGATTGGCTTTTCCGGATAGAGCTCAGTGCATTGTCCACCCGGTCGGTCGAGAATGTCGACGAGATGGCATTTAAGGTCGAGGAGTCCCAGTTCGAATACAGCAAAGAGCCCGATCGGGCCCGCTCCGATGATGGCGACATCGGTTTCGATAGGACTGCTCATGATATTTAACACTTTCTTCTTGTACGAATTTTGATTTATGCTACATTATATGTAGAATTCCACGCACCTGCAACGCCATCCTGCACCGGCGCCTCAGCGCAGGCCTATATCCAAGCTTACGCCGGGAATCAAAGACAGCGCCTGTCACCCTAACTGCGGCGATAGAGCGCGATAAAGTTGGCAACAAGCCGCATTTCGTCGGCTAAAGCCGCAAGGCCCCTCTTGGCGCCATAGCCCTTCGGGCTCTGTTTTTCGAGAGTCGCGGCAAGTTCACCAATGCCAAAGGCGCCAATGCCTCGGGCTCCGCCCTTGAGGGCATGGGCATGTTCGCGCCAGCGCTTGTCATCGCCGGCCTGATTGGCCTTGCGCAGCCCTGCGAAAAGTTCCTCGGCCTGGGTCGAGAACAGCGCGAGGATCTCGCGGTTGAGCGCCTCATTGCCGCCCGTATAGCGGTCCAAATGGCTCAGATCGACGGGCGATGTGTCGGCGCTCATGCCTCCTTGTGGCGCAAAACACTTAAAGTTCTGTCAGCGTCCGCGACATTCATGACAGACCAGCGCAAAGCAATGCTGAGGCTCTTTCCGCCAGCACCGCTTGGGCCTCCCCCAACCTGTGCCAAAGGCCGTGGCTAATATGGCCGCCAGCCTCCGGGAAACGGCGAAACCCCGAACAGCCAGAGATGGGCGAACAGCACCGCGACAAACACCCCCATCGCCACCCAGAACCGCCAACCAAAGCTCTCGGCGATGTTGAGCGTGACATTGCCACGCAGCACCGCTGCAAACGGAATGCTCGAGGTGCGTTTGGCAAAATCGTCCCACGCCGGGCCCAGGGCGCGCCGCCTCTTCGCGTCAATCGAAAAAACACCCAAGAGACTGAGCACGAGGAAAGCGGCGAAGAAAATCACGGACGCTTCATCACCGTTGACGGCAAGATGGAAGAGAGACCACAGCGCGACAGCCCACAGGAAAGGATGGCGGGTGACGCGCAGCACGCCCTGTACCACAGCCGGATCACGGGCCGCTTTGTCCTGGGCGACGCTGGTCGGATTGGCAGAGAGAAGACCCTGAACACCAAGAAAAAACGCGAGCCCGATGATCAAGATCCCCGAATCGTGAAGACCCCGACCGCTCTGCCACCATTGTGTATCTGCGCCGCTTGAGTGCGCCAGGTTGTAGGAATAAGCGAGCCATACCAGAGCCCCCACCGAAATCATGGAAAAGGCGAGCATATAGCCGCCATCACCGAGGACACGTACCAAGGCCTCGCGCAATCGCGTACCAGCAATTGCAAGATGGGTGATAACAAACACGGCCGCAGCCGCAATCAGCATGCTCATGCTTTCCCCCCTCGTTCCTGGCCGCTCTTCCAGCTGGCAAGCTGGGCTCAGGTCAGGCTTCGCGGGGCGAGCATGCCAGCCTCCGCAGTGGGCGTAAAGAATGCCCCCGCCAGGATGGCACGTTAAAAGCACCGTGCATGAAAAACGGGCCGGCGCGAGGCCGGCCCAAGGCAAGGGAGTTCCAGGAATGCTCAGGCCTGGCCCTGTAGTCCTTGCATGATCGTACGATTGACTTCGATCAGCGGATCCATTGGTGCGCCCCGGCGCACCACATCTTTTGAATAGCGTGTCACCCAAAGGGACAGCGAGACGATATGAGCCCGTAACTGCGGGGGCAGTCGATTGCGGTCATCCAGACAATCGGCGGCCAGTGAGCCCCACAGACGCCTGTTCCAGTCGACAGCTTCCGCCAACGGCCCGCCGCTCACATTCTTTGCCTTGGCCTCAAGCAGCGCACCGGTAACCTGTCCGAACAGCCGGTATTCGGCAGTTCGAGGATCCTCAGTAATGCGCTGCGTGCGCTGATAGGCGTGATGGCTCATAACTCAGACGCTCCCGTTCGAACTCAAAAAGCTTCTTGCATTGCATCAGTGCGCGGTAATAGCCGCCCGCCATGACTTCGCGGCTGATATCGACACAGACCGCCAATGCAGGGCGCGAGCGTATGGCGCTCATGAACTCAGTCATGCGCAACGCAAAGTCGTTGTAGTAAGTTTCCGTCTCGTCACCATCGAGATACATCATCATGATCGGGAAATAGATCCGGCGCGCCGGTGTGTTCGCGTCCTCCGGTTGCATGATGTCCCGCTCACGCAGGATGCAGGCCTTGTTCTGCAAGACAAGGC
>JAKBAU010000143.1 GCA_021808875.1 Pseudomonadota bacterium
CGGGCAAGACGGAAATTTTCGAGTGCCCGTTGGATGATTCATGGGCTCGCGACATAGGTCCGACATTTCTGACCGGCCCGGGAGCCCTGCCTGCCGCAGTGCAGTGGCAGTTCAACGCCTGGGGTGGCAAATATAGCCCTTATGTGGACGATGCCGAGTTCGCCACCCGTGTCGGGCAGCGCATGCGGGCCTCGGTCTACCTTGCGCCACTTGTCTGTGAAGGTGGAGCGATCCATGTGGATGGTCAGGGAACTCTGCTAACAACCGAACAGTGTCTGCTCAATTCCAACCGTAATCCGGAACTGACACAGCAACAGGTAGAGGAACGCCTTGCCCTGTTTACCGGGGCCCGACGGATTATCTGGCTGGGAGATGGGTTTTGCGACGAGGAAACGGATGGTCACGTAGACAATATTGCTTGTTTTGCGGCACCGGGGTTGGTCATCGTTGGTGTACCGCAGGCCAAGTCACATCCAGATTACGGTCCCGTGCGTGAAGCGATTCGTCGACTGGAGGAAGCCCGTGACGCCGAAGGCCGCGCCTTAAAGATCGCAGAAATCGTCCAGCCAGCTGCAACCCGGCTGGATTGGCGGGGTCGTCCGCTTGCCGCAAGCTATGTAAACTTCTATCTCACCAACGGCGGAGTGGTGATGCCAGCGTTTGAGGATGCGAACGACGAGGCTGCGCGCGCCGTCATCGCCGACTGCTTTCCGGGGCGGGATATCCTGCAGATTGACGCGCAGGATGTGGTCATGGGAGGTGGTGGTATTCATTGCATTACCCAACAGGAACCTTTGGGAAGCTAAGAACTGCCATGAGATTCGTGAGCTTCGCGGCTGTCCAATTCTCCTGTACATGGGATCGAGATGCCAATCTGGCGAAAGCCAAGGATTTTGTACGGGTTGCCGCGGCGCAGGGAGCACAAGTAGTCCTTGTGCAAGAATTGTTTGAAACTCCCTATTTTTGTCAGGATCAGTCTGCAGACTTTTTTGCCTTGGCCCGCCCATTTGCGGACAACCCCGTCATTCGTGAGATGGCGGAACTCGCCCAAACTCTCGGAGTGGTATTGCCAGTGAGCTTTTTTGAACGGGCTGGCACCGCCTATTTCAATGCATTGGCGATGGTCGACGCTGATGGCACTGTGCTGGGACGTTACCGCAAAGCGCATATCCCGGATGGCCCAGGCTACCAGGAAAAATACTATTTCACCCCAGGGGATTCCGGTTTCCGGGTGTGGCAGACTCGCGCCGGTATTCTCGGGTGTGCGATTTGTTGGGACCAGTGGTTCCCAGAGGCGGCGCGTGCCATGGCCCTGATGGGGGCAGAGGCACTTCTTTACCCAACAGCGATCGGGTCGGAGCCACCCCCAGCTCCGCCACTCGATTCGCGCGATCACTGGCGCCGAACGATGCAGGGTCATGCCGCGTCCAATCTGCTGCCGGTGATTGCCGCCAATAGGGTGGGGGTCGAGCAAGGGCTGCAGTCAGAGCTGACCTTTTATGGTTCTTCCTTCATCGCCGGTCCGACTGGCGAAATCGCAGCTGAACTCGATCGCGAAGCCGAAGGTGTTATTACCGCCCAATTTGACCTTGATCTTCTAACCAAGATGCGCGCGGGTTGGGGGGTATTTCGAGATCGCCGCCCCGATCTTTATGGCATTTTGACGCGCTATGACGCAGGTGTCTAACGGCGCGACAAAGAGCGTCCCTTAGTGACACTATCGCGGCCAAATTTAGCGCGCACCTTATCGACAGCGCGTTCGGCGGCCGCCTGACGAACACTACCCAGAAGGTCTGGAGGGTCGCAGTCTTCAGCCGGAGCGAAATGGGACAGGCCAACCCCAATCAGCCGGAAAGCTGTACCATCTGCCTCGCGCGCAAGTAGCGGACGGGTGACTTCAAAGATGCGATGTGCGAGTTGGGTTGGCGCATCCAGTGAGGAGGCCCGTGTACGGGTCTGAAAGCGTGCGGTCTTGAGTTTCAGGGTGATCGTCCGGCCGCCTATTTGCGCGGTCTTGGCGCGGGCAGATACCCGTTCTGCCTGATCCCAGAGCAAGTGGGACAGCATCTCAAAGTCAGCGATATCCTCGGCAAAGGTCGTCTCACCCGAAATGCTCTTCATCTCGGCATCCGGATCGACCGGCCTTTGGTCTTGGGCACGCGCCATATTGGCAAGCCACCAGCCGGTCTTCCCGTATCGCTTGGCCAAATCGTCAGGGGGCATGTCCTGAAGTTGGGCGATCCGGGTGATACCGTCGCGAGCCAGCTTGTTTGCTGTAGCGTCACCGACGCCGCGGATGAATGAAACCGGCTTGGAACGAAGAAAGTCAACCGCTTCAGCGTGGCCAATTACCGCATAGCCGCGGGGTTTGTCGAGATCCGAAGCAAGTTTGGCTAGGAACTTATTGAATGACAGACCAATCGAAACGGTGATTCCAATCTCTTGTTCGATGCTCTTGGCGAGTCTCGCCATCGTCCGAGCTGGCGGGGTTCCATGCAGTCGCTCCGTGCCAGAAAGATCCAGATAGGCTTCGTCGAGCGAGACCGGTTCTACCAAGGGCGTCAGCGCTCGCATGGCAGTACGCACCGCGCGGGCGACCTCAGTATACTTCTTGATGTTTGGTGGGATAACCACTGCTTCAGGGCATAGTTTCAGCGCTTGGAAGATGGGCATTGCGGAACGCACCCCAAAGATCCGCGCTATATAGCAGGCTGTTGAAACAACTCCGCGCCTGCCGCCACCAATAATTACGGGCTTGTCAAGCAACGTCGGATCATCGCGCTTTTCGATTGCGGCGTAAAAGGCGTCGCAGTCCAGATGGGCAAGATGGAGGGTGTTCAGCTCATGATGAGCGAGAACCCGTCGGCTGCCGCAAACCTTGCAACGCGGTCCCACCGTCTCAACAAGACAATCGCGACAGAAGCTACTCATGGCCAGAGCCATGCCGCACCTCGTACCCCTGAGGAATCGCCATGACGGTTGCGCCGGATGAGCGGCAGGGTCTCCGGCATAAAGGCGTAGGCCATCACCCGCTCAGGCAGACCCGAATAGAGGCTCTCGAGATTTGACAGACCTCCCCCGAGTACAATGCAGTCGGGATCAAGGAGATTGATGACGGTTCCGAGCGCCCGTGCAAGACGATCCTGATATTGGTCAAGAATAGCCTGGGCCAAAGTTTCGCCAGCCTTTGCACGCTGGGCTATGTCAGTGGCTGGCCGGTATTCTCCGCTTCGCTGCGCATAGCTGGCCTCGAGGGCGGGACCGCTAAGAAAGGTCTCGATGCAGCCCTGTCGGCCACAATAGCAAGACGGACCAGGGATTTCCTCGCCGCGGGCCGCCGGTAAAGGGTTGTGCCCCCACTCACCTGCAATATCATGAGCGCCGCCGACCAGACTGCCCCTTACAACCAGACCGCCACCGACACCGGTACCCAATATGGCCCCGAACACCACGTTGGCGCCGTCTGCTGCGCCGTCTGCGGCTTCAGAGAGCGCAAAACAGTTGGCATCGTTGGCGAGGCGAACCGGTCGCTCAAGAGCCATCTCGAGGTCGGTATTGAGAGGACGCCCATTGAGCCATGTTGAATTCGCGTTCTTCACCACGCCGCTGCGTGAACTGAGTGTCCCGGGGATAGCAATGCCGATACTACCCGATGCTGCGAGCTGCGCTTCTGCAGTCGCGACGAGGTCTACGATACTTTGGATAGTGGCTGCATAATCTTGCTTCGGCGTCGGCGTTCGCTCCCGAAGCACAATGTTGCCACTCGCATCGAGTGCCGCGATTTCGATTTTGGTGCCGCCGAGATCGATGCCAAAGCGGTAGCGCGACAAGGTCATGAGGTCAGGTAACTTGAGGTCCCGGCAAGTCTAGGATAGGAGCGGGCAAGCTGCCAGCCCGGATGTATGGTGTTCCCATGGACGCGATGCCCGGAGGTCGGCGCGCATTGGCTACCCTGGCAAGCGCGTTGCCGGATATCAGTCGGTGCCGGGGGCCGGCGGGCAGCGACCTGTTTGCGAGAACTTTACCTAGCGGGCAAGCCGGGCACGGATATAGGCGCTGACCTCGAGCCAATCCTCAGCGCGAAAATGTGCGTCGGGCGCAGGTGGTAGAAGCGGCTTCAGCCGCTCATCACCTACAAGATGAATACGAATTACCGAAGGAGCGTGGTCCGCCGCCGAGCGGTGGTGCTGGCCGATGTCATCGACGAAAAAGGCTGGTGGGGCCGCCCGTCGCGCTAGAGCTGCGATTGCCGGCCCTTTGGGGCCAGTGTTGCATAGCAGTGGCAGGTGCCATCCCAAACGCTTGAGGTTGCGAAGTCGGGCTGGAGCTTGATGTGGGGTGACGTTCGAAAGAACCACGATCTGCACCAGGAGGCTCAGCTCGCCAAGCGCGGCATCAGCGTGCTCTACTGCTTCCAGATCATCGAGTTCGGCCCTGAACTTTTCCAAAAGGGCGGTGACCTCAACATCAAGAAGGACCTCACCAGTGGCTCTTTCCCGTACATTGCCGTGCAGACGGTAGCTCGATAGATCAAGAACGAGCCCCCTGAGGTCGAGAAACTTTTCCAGCCCGGCAACAAAGCGCAGTAGCACCTCGTCGGCGTCGACGATCAGAAGCGGGCGTTTGGAATCAATTGGCACAGTGTTGGGCGCGACATAGAAGTCATTCATTCAGGTAATCTCCGGCGGGCCCGATGAAGGGTCTCGGCGCTGAGACCCCGCGATATACAAAATTCACGGGCCAGCTCCTCATGGGCGAGCAGGAAATCCATCACCGCTGCCAGGAATTCCGGAGTGTTGGCCCTCGCGCGCACTTCGCCGACTGCGACCCCACTTTCTGCAACAAAGCGATCAAGGGCGTCTTGGCTTTCCGCTAGGAAGCCCAGGATCTCGAGGGCCAGAACCTCAGCGGAGGGGGAGGGGGATGGTCGGGTCATTGTCAATAGAGCGTTAATGATTTGGGAGGATAGTGAGGTTCCGTTGGGGTGCTGGTCGGCTCTGGACTGCCAGTGGAAGAATTGGCGCGTGTCGGCCTCGGAGAGTCAAGTCATGGACGTTGCGGCGAAAACTGTTCTCATCGTGGAAGACAACGAGCTCAATATGAAGCTCTTTCACGACCTGCTTGATGCGCATGGATACAATATCCTGCAGACCAAGGACGGCATGGAGGCGCTGGATATCGCCCGGGAGCACCATCCAGACCTGATTTTGATGGACATCCAGTTGCCTGAGGTTTCGGGCCTTGAAGTCACGAAATGGCTCAAGGAAGACGACAGTCTGAAGGCCATCCCGGTGGTCGCGGTTACCGCTTTCGCCATGAAGGGTGATGAGGAGGTGATTCGCCAAGGTGGATGCGAAGCCTACATCTCAAAACCGATTTCCGTGACAAGCTTTCTGGCCACGGTGAAGCAGTTCATCGGGTGAGGTCATGACCGCCCGAGTTCTCGTCGTCGATGATATTCTCTCTAACGTAAAGCTTCTTGAAGCTAAACTGTCGGCCGAATATTTTGAGGTCGTGACCGCATTTAACGGGGTTGATGCACTTCGACTGATTGAGGAGCACGAGCCCGACATTGTCTTGCTTGACGTGATGATGCCGGGCATGGATGGTTTTGAAGTGTGCCGCAGGATCCGAGAAAATCCGCGCACGGCACACGTTCCGGTGGTGATGGTAACTGCTCTTGATCAGCCGGCTGATCGCGTCGCCGGTCTGGATGCTGGCGCAGATGATTTTCTGACCAAGCCTGTCGACGACGCGGCCCTGTTTGCACGAGTCAGAAGTCTCGTACGTCTGAAAATGATGATGGACGAGATGCGCATGCGCGAAAAAACTGGTGAGACCATAGGGTTGATTGATCCGGCTGGAGCGCTAATCGATGCACAGCAGGGTGGTCGCATCCTGATTGTGGAAGATCGACCGGAATCTGTTGCCTGGTTTGAGCAGTCCCTGGTGCCTGCCAATGAACTTGCGGCAGTCGACACCTTCGAGGAGGCGATCGTACGGGTCCGGGGCGGGGACTATGACCTGATCATTGTCAGCCTTGGTTTGCGCGGTTTTGACGGATTGCGGTTATGTTCGCAGCTTCGTTCGTTGCCTGAGGTACGTAATGTACCAATACTTGTTGTAGTCAGTGAGGGAGAGCGGCGTAAACTTACGCAGGCCCTGGAGATGGGCGTAAATGACTATCTACCGCGTCCCGTCGATCGCAATGAGCTGATTGCACGGGTACGGACCCAGTTGCGCAAGAAACGTTACGCCGACCGTCTCAGGCAAAATGTTCAGCTATCCCTGGAGATGGCTATCACCGATCAGCTAACAGGCCTGCATAATCGTCGCTACATGGCCCGTCACCTCGATACTTTGATCACCAATGCCCAGAAATCAGGCAAACCTCTAGCTTTCCTGATCCTGGATATCGACCATTTTAAATCGATCAACGATGGGCACGGGCATGATGTGGGAGACGAAGTTTTACGCCAGTTTGCAAGCCGAATTAGTGCCAATGTTCGTGGTATCGATTTGGCCTGTCGTTATGGTGGCGAAGAATTTGTTGTTGTCATGCCCGACACAGACGTGACGTTTGCTACAACGATCGCTGAGCGTTTGCGCAAGCATGTGGAATCCGAACCGTTCAACATCGGTTCTGAGCCCGGCCAACTGCACGTAACAATCAGCATCGGTATCGCCGCTTCGCAACGAGAAGACGACACGGCTGACGCCCTACTGCGTCGCGCTGACCAGGCCCTCTACCGTGCCAAACGTGAAGGGCGCAACCGGGTTATCGCGACCGCGGCCTAGGTTTCGATGGCGGGGACAACCTCGTCCAGTAGCTGATCAATCACCTTTAGAAGCACCTCTGGTTCATGTGCGCCGGACGCTGCATAGCGGTTGGCGAAGATAAAGGTTGGTACTCCAGATATTCCCATCTGATGAGCCAAGGCGTCTTCGCGTTCGATCAGCTCGACATCGGCGTCTGACGCGAGCAGGCGCGACACCAGTTCCTGGTCCATCCCTGCCATTGCCGCGATGTCACAAAGGACTGTGGGGGAGCCTATATCTCGGCCCTCTTCGAAATACGCACTGAAGAGGAGTTCGACGACCTGATCCTGGCAGCCCGCACTAGCAGCCCAGCGGATGAGGCGATGAGAATCAAGGGTGTTGGGTGTACGGGCAATGCGCTCATAAGAAAAATGGATATCGTCTTTTGCCCCTGCGTCACGGATAGCCTCGCCCATCTGGCGTACGCGGCCATCATCGCCAAATCGTGCCTTCAGGTAGGCCTTGCGCTCGAGACCTTGGCGAGGGACGGTCGGATCAAGTCGATAGGCCCGCCATCGCACGGTAAAGTCTATTTCTGGCCTGCTGGCTAGGGCCTTGCCTAAGCGCCTTTTGCCAATAAAACACCATGGGCACACCGTATCGGAAACGACATCGATCGCGATGTTGATAGGTGATAGCTCTGTCATGGTCTGGAGCCTAGCCGATTTGTGGGTTGCATTCAAAACGCTGGCTACGCATCGTCTGGCCTTTGCCAGGGGGAAACCATGCCTTTTGATCTGACAGGAAAAACGGCGCTGGTGACGGGAGCCAGCAGCGGGCTTGGACGGCATTTTGCAAATGTTCTTGCCCGTTCTGGCTGCGCGGTCGCGATTGCGGGGCGTCGTCGGGAGCGTTTGGAGGGTTTGCAGCGGGATTTGGAGGCTCTGGGGGCGCGCTGCGTTCCGGTTACGCTAGATGTCACGGTGGCGTCGACCTTGGCCAAAGCTGTGGACGAGGCCGAGGCCCGTGTGGGACCGATCCACATTCTGGTGAACAACGCTGGCATGAATATACAGGGGCGGGCCATCGATATGGACCCCTCCGGCCTCGACCAGATCTTGGACACCAATTTGCGTGCGCCCTTCCTGCTCGCAACGGAAATCGCTCGACGCATGATTTCCCGAGGCGAGGGAGGCAGGATCATCAATGTCGCCTCGATTGGGGCATTTCGGGTTCTCGCAGGACTTTCTGCCTACTGCATGTCAAAGGCCGGCGTGGCCATGATGACCCAGTGCCTCGCCCGCGAGTGGGCGAGATATGGCATTAATGTCAATGCCATCTGCCCTGGCTATATCGCAACCGAACTCAATCAGGACTGGTTCGAGAGCGAAGCGGGCAAAGCCCAGATCAAAGGCTTTCCGCGGCGTCAATTGATGCGAGAGCAGGACCTTGACGAGGTACTTCTTTTGCTTGCGTCCGATAGCTCTGCTGCAGTTACCGGAGCACTCTTTAGCGTGGACGATGGACAGTCCCTATGAGCGATGGCGTTTACGAGCAGATTTTAGCCCGGTAATCTCAGGTAGAAAATTATCGGGATGAAACGAATGGGACCGCTCAGTGGGATTAGGATCGTGGAGTTTGCTGGCATAGGGCCTGGCCCCTTTGCCGCCATGCTGTTGTCAGATATGGGAGCGGATATTATTCGTATCGACCGCAAGGGCGGACGTTCTCCTGGGCGGGGCGAAGTAACTTATCGTGGCCGTGCCGCTGTGGCCCTAGACATGAAAAAGCCGGAAGCCGTCGAAGCGGCGTTAAAGCTGATAGATGGCGCCGATGGGCTGATCGAGGGCTTTCGTAGATCGG
>JAKBAU010000144.1 GCA_021808875.1 Pseudomonadota bacterium
GGCCATCGGGACGATCGCTGATGCGCTGGCTTGCCTCGATGTTGCAGCAGCTCTGGCCGAACTGGCGGATACAGAAAACTATGCGCGTCCTCAGGTAGACACCTCGCTCGTGTTTCGCATCCGCCGCGGGCGGCATCCGGTGGTTGAGGCGGCGTTGCAGGCCGAGCGGTCCGGCAGTTTTGTGGCCAATGATTGTGATCTGTCCCCGGACGGACCTGGCCGGTTGTGGCTTGTCACCGGACCCAACATGGCTGGCAAGTCGACCTTTTTGCGCCAGAGCGCCGTCATCGCGGTACTGGCGCAGATGGGCAGTTACGTGCCGGCCGAAGATGCCCATATCGGTGTAATCGACAAGCTGTTCTCTCGGGTGGGAGCGGCTGATGATCTGGCGCGGGGGCGTTCAACCTTCATGGTTGAAATGGTCGAAACCGCCGCCATTCTCAATCAGGCAAGCGAACGCTCGCTGGTGATTCTCGATGAGATTGGCCGCGGCACCGCAACCTATGATGGACTTGCCATTGCATGGGCTGCCGCCGAACATCTGTGTGAGATAAATCGCGCCCGGGCGCTTTTTGCAACCCATTATCACGAGATGACGGCGCTCAGCGACAGGCTGGAAGCGATGACCTGCGTGACGATGCGCGTGCGCGAATGGAATGATAGCATCGTCTTTTTGCATGAGGTGACAGCGGGCGCCGCCGACCGCTCTTACGGCATCCATGTTGCCAAGCTTGCGGGGCTCCCCCCGGCCGTCATCGCCCGCGCCGAACTTGTGCTCAAGGCGCTGGAGGACGGACGCGAGGGGCACAAGCCGCTGGCACGTATCGACGATTTGCCCTTGTTCTCGACGGCGGTGACCCAGAATTCCCAACCCAAAAGCCAGCCCTCGGAGCTCGAGGCCATGGTGGCTGCTGCTACGCCCGACAGCCTGACACCGCGGCAGGCGCTTGAGCTCATTTACGAGCTCAAGTCGAAACTCACCGGCCAATCGTGATCTGGCTCGGCACACCTGCGCTGCACGGCAGAATAGCGCAGGGCAGAAGCGGCACGCGCCGCTAAAGTTGCACAGGTAGATCGCGCCCGCCGTTGCCATCGCTCCTGAGAGCTTGAATGATGGTGGCGTCGACGTCCTGGCCTGTACACATTGATGGAGAGTACTATGCGCTACTTGCACACCATGGTCCGGGTATCGGACCTTTCCGCCAGTCTGGACTTTTATTGTGCCAAGCTTGGACTGAAGGAAGTTCGTCGCGTCGACAACGAAAAGGGACGCTTTACCCTTGTCTTCCTGTGCGCTCCAGAGGATCTGAAGCTGGCCGAAGCCAATCAGGCTCCGCTAGTCGAACTGACCTTTAACTGGGATCCGGAAGACTATGGTGGCGGGCGCAACTTCGGACATCTGGCCTATCGGGTGGAGGACATCTACGCCATCTGCCAGCGTCTGATGGATGGTGGTGTGACCATCAACCGGCCGCCACGTGATGGACACATGGCATTTGTGCGCTCTCCCGACGGGATCTCCATTGAGCTCCTGCAGGCGGGTCCGCCCAAGGCTCCAGCTGAGCCCTGGGCTTCTATGCCCAACACCGGGAGCTGGTAAGACTTAGCGCAGCCACTGCGATACGACCCATTTCTCGCCCGAGATTGTGGGCCGGCCGGCGTGATAGGTCAGAGGATCCGGTCGGCCATCGGCCCGCAAGTTCCAGAACACCAGCGCATCGCCCTTGCGCCCACGGTGGTTGAGGCCGATCTTGAGAAATTCGGTTTCGCCGCCCTGATAGTCGTCATTGAGATAGACAAGGCAGGTGACGCTGCGTTGGCCCTTTTGCGCGACTTCGCGGGCCGAGCCCGGATTGCTCAAGTCAAAGAAATCGTAATGCGGCAAGAACTCTTCGCCAGGACGGTAGTACAGGAGTGTGGTCAGTTCAGGCCGAGCTGCCGGTGAAATGCTGGCCAGTATCCGTGCCCGCAACAGCGTAACCACCATGCTCTTATTGGGCAGATCGCAGATCACGTGACTGTTGGAGCGTGCATATTCGATGCTCTGCTGGCCACTGGCGGGGTCATGAACCGGCGCACGTGTACCCTTATCGCGGTTCTTAAGGATCAACCAGTCGCACAGATCACTGCGCAGGCAGCCGCGAATGATGGCGATCCGAGGCACCTGGCAGATGAATTCCAGTGGCAGTGGGCTGACAAAGCCATCCACGGCAAATCTGGAAACCCCTTCTGGCGCCAAAAGTTGTAGCTCCTCACGGGCAATGGCGAGCCCACGTTCGGCGGCGTCGCCAAGGCAGGCGATTCCAACCTGCCAGCGTTCGGCAAACCTGGCCTCGGCAGTCAGAAGGCCCCAGTAATAGGCCGCCAGGGCGTCACCGTCGCGGGCGGCTGCCTGCATCATGCCCAGTCCGTCATGTTCAACGATCGGCAGGCGGATCAGAAGATTGGTGGCCAGCTCACGCAGCCCGTCGCGGTATCCGGTCTTGGCGGCACGCGCAAACCAGCCGCGCGCCAGCGCCACCTGGCCTTCTGCATCGAATTTGCGGCCAAGCGCGATCTGCGCTTCGCCATCTCCCTGTTCTGCGCGGGCCAGGAGTTCAGGGGGGATCTTGTCCATGCTGAGGGTTCCTACCTCCCATTTGTCAAAGCTCCTAAGCGAATCTACCATGGACCTCAATGGCATGCCGCACGGAGCCTGACGGTGGCTTCTCCATGTGCCGGCCTGCGAAGGAAGGTTACGTGACTGGTTTGATCTTTGTCGGCATCGGGATGGCAATTGTTGTCGTCATTCTGATTCTTGGCCTGTCGACCTTGTTTGTCGAGGGTGCTAAGGCTCGTAGCTGGTCCAATCGGCTGATGCGCATGCGCGTATTGGCACAGTTTGTAACCATACTAATTATGCTTGCAGTTTTCTACTTTGCACACAAATAAGACGTGAAACATGGCCAAAACGCTGTATGACAAAATCTGGGATGCCCACCTGGTAGCTGCGCCGCAAGGGGCGTCGCCGATCATTTATATTGACCGCCATCTGGTGCATGAGGTCACGAGCCCCCAAGCGTTTGAAGGCCTGCGCCATGCCGGGCGCAAGGTGCGCCGGCCTGATCTGACGCTCGCAGTTGCCGATCACAATGTTCCGACCAAGGATCGGGACAAACCCATCGCTGATCCCGAAGCGGCGCTGCAGGTCCGTACGCTGGAAGAGAATGCTGCTGCGTTCGGCATTGAATATCTAGCCATGAACGATATCCGCCAGGGTATCGTCCATATCGTTGGTCCCGAGCAGGGCTGGACCTTGCCCGGTACCACCATTGTCTGTGGCGATTCTCACACCTCAACCCATGGTGCTTTTGGGGCATTGGCATTCGGCATTGGTACGTCGGAGGTTGAGCATGTTCTTGCCACCCAGACACTGGCTATGCCCAAGTCCAAAAACATGCGGGTGACGGTCAATGGCCGGCTCGCGCAGGGCGTGTCTGCCAAGGATCTCGCGCTCGCCATCATTGCCCGCATTGGTACCGCTGGTGGTACGGGCTATGTCATCGAATATGCCGGCGAGGCGGTGCGCGCGCTTTCGATGGAAGGGCGCATGAGCTTATGCAACATGACCATCGAGGCCGGCGCGCGCGCGGGCCTGGTTGCGCCTGACCAGACCACCTTCGCCTATGTCGCGGGCCGCCCCCGTGCGCCCAAGGGCGCGGCTTATGAGGCAGCCCTCAAATATTGGCGCACGCTGAATTCTGATCCGGAAGCTCAGTTCGATCAGGAAATTATCATTGATGCGGCCGCCGTGGCCCCCATGGTGACCTGGGGCACATCGCCCGAACAGGGGCTCACCATTGACGCCGTGGTCCCTGATCCCCTGAAAGAAACGGACGCCAACCGGCGGAGCGGCATCGAGCGCGCCCTTGCCTATATGGACCTCGTACCGGGAACGGCACTGAACACGGTCCGCATTGATCGCGTTTTCATCGGCTCCTGCACCAATGGCCGCATCGAGGATCTGCGTGCGGCAGCTGCGATCGTGCGCGGCAAAAAGGTGGCGCCGCATGTCGGGGCCATGGTTGTTCCCGGCTCCGGGCTGGTGAAAGAGCAGGCTGAAGCGGAGGGCCTTGATCGCATCTTCATCGAATCCGGATTCGAGTGGCGCGAACCTGGCTGCTCGATGTGTCTGGCTATGAACGCTGATCGTCTGGCTCCTGGTGAGCGCTGCGCCTCGACGTCAAACCGTAATTTCGAAGGACGACAGGGCCGGGGCGGGCGTACGCATCTGATGAGCCCGGCCATGGCTGCGGCTGCTGCCATTGCCGGCCACCTTGTCGATGTGCGCGAGCTCGCAGGCAAATAGCCTGCCTAGAAGAAACTGATCGGATCGATATCGATCACCAGGCGGACGCTGGCAGGCAGTTTGATGGGCCCCAGCCATTGACGCAGATAGGCCTGTACATCGACCGATCGTTCCGCCTGCACCAGAAGGCGCTCTCGCGTGCGACCGCGTAAAAGCTGATAGAAGGCCGGTGTTGGTCCCCAGATCCTGACGCCGCGGGCCGCGGGTGCCTCCTGTGCCAAACGCTTGCCCATCGTTCGGACAGCATCGCCGTTAACTCCGGACAGGATGAGGGCGGCAAGTCGGCCAAAGGGTGGGGCGTGGGTGCGCTCCCGCAAACGCCGCTCCTGATCATAAAAAACATCGCGATCCGCTGCCGCCACCGCCTGCAGCACTACATCTTCGGGGCTGTGGGTTTGCACCAGGACTCTACCGGGCTTAGCCGCGCGCCCTGCGCGCCCCGCGACCTGGTGCAGAAGCTGAAAGGTTCGTTCGCGCACGCGGACGTCGCCGTCCGCGGAGCCGAGGTCGGCGTCGATCACACCCACGAGGGTAAGATTGGGAAAGTGATGGCCTTTGGCGATCATCTGCGTGCCGATCAAAACCTCGATTTCACCGCGGGACATGGCATGGATAGCAGCCTGTAGTTCCGCCGGCCCATGCATGGTGTCGGATGAGGCGATGGCCATGCGGGCTTCGGGGAAATGCTGGACGAACTCTTCAGCCAGACGTTCCACGCCTGGGCCACAGGCGATCAGACTGTCCTGCGCGCCACAATGAGGACAGACGGTGGGCATTGGGGTGTCCTGCCCACAATGATGACAGACGAGGCGGCGGTGATAGCGATGCTCGACGAGCCAGGCTGAACATTGATGGCAGGTGAACTTATGACCGCATTGCGCACACAGTGTCAGGGGAGCGTAGCCGCGCCGGTTCAGAAAAAGCAGGGACTGTTCGCCCTCTTCCAGCGTCGTTCGCAGCGCGTCGATCAGTACCGGAGACATCCATTGGCCAGGCTCCGGGCGATGCTGACGCAAATCGATGAGATCGATCCTGGGCAATTTCGCCACGCCGTGTCGCGCAGCCAGCTTCAGCCAGCGATAACGGCCAGCCTGGGCATTGACATAGCTCTCCAGTGAAGGCGTTGCACTGACAAGGACCACGGCCGAAGATGAGATGCGTCCACGCACCACCGCCATGTCACGCGCGTGGTAGATGACGCCCTCTTCCTGCTTATATGCCTGCTCGTGCTCCTCATCGACGATGATGAGACCCAGATCCTGAAACGGCAAAAAAAGTGCTGAGCGCGCACCTACTACAACGCGGGCCTCGCCTCCAAGCACGGCGCGATAAACACGCTTTCGCTCCGTGTGACCCAGATCGGAATGCCATTCCGCTGGGGGCACGCCAAAGCGCGCGGCAAAGCGTTCCAAAAACTGGACGCTGAGGGCGATTTCGGGGAGCAGTATCAACACCTGCCGGCCCAGCCTGAGAGCCTCTGCCACCGCCTCGAAATAGGTCTCGGTCTTGCCGGAGCCGGTTACACCATCGAGCAGCGAGACCGAAAAATTCCTTGCCATAACGGCCTCGCGCAAGGCCTCGGCGGCGCTGTGCTGCTCGTTGCGCAGAACTGGCACGGCAAAATCCGGCTGCGGAACGGGTAGTGGTACGAATTCAGGTAGTGCGTCAGCGATCAGTGCACCCGCTGCGACAAGGGCCCGTACAATGGCGGACGAGACATTGGCCTCCTCTGCAATTGCTGCGATGCTGCGGGCCAGACCATCCGCTGTCACATCAAGTACACGCTGGCGCTTGTCACTGAGACGCGCCGGCGTAACCGATGAGCGTCGATAGGCAAGGCGGGGTGTCTCTGTGTCAAAGGCGCCACGGGCTCGCAGCGCGAGGGCGAGGACCGAACCTTGCGGGCTCAGGGTGTAGCGCGCCACCCAGTCGACGAAGTCACACAGGGCTTCTGGCAGACAGGCATAGTTGCCGAGCGGAACTGCAGTCTTGAGCCTGTGCGCCTCTATCTTCGCATTGCCGCTGCCCCAGACAACCCCAAGCTGCGTGCGCGCACCCAAGGGCGCCTCGACCAGAAGTCCGCGCGGAGCGGTTACGCCGTCCGGAAGACGGTAATCGTACGGACCCGGCAGCGGCAACGGCAACAAAACCGACACCGGCCTGGATCCAATCTCGGCAGCTGCAGGCTTCAAGCGGGCTGAATTCATAGGTACACTTTCGAAGAGTGATTCTTTGTGGTCAATCCCGGCGGGTCTTGTTATCGATGGAAAGCGCAGCCCTTATAGATCCGGCTGAAGCCGCTGCCGAGGCAGTAAAAGCCTTTGTGCGCCTGAATCGGGTGCGTCTTGCTGCCGACGGCGAATTGTTGGCCATGCTGCTGCCGGAACGCTTTCGCGATTGCGAGATCAGGGATCTGCAGCGTCACGTGATTGAGCAGCTGGTGTGCGAGAATGCTGCGCTGAGAGCCGAATGTGACGGGCTCCGATCACGCCAGGGTATTGGGGAGGCTGTTAGACGGCTTCTTCTCGAGCTTCTTGACGCGCGCAGTTTTGAGGAGGCGGTGGGACTTGCCGTCGGCTCACCCGATGCCTTTGGCGCGGATCTTGCCGGCATCTGTATCGAAGGCGAGGCTTGCCGCGCCGTTCCCGGAGCGCAGCGGGTGCGCCTTGTTGCGCCAGGTGTGGTGTTGCGTATTCTGGGACGAGACGGAAGCGGCGTGATCCTGTCGAATGGTGGAGAAGTCCTTTTGGGGCCGGCCGGGCGTGGCTGCAGGAGCTTGGCTGTGTTTCGCTTGCGGCTAGGAGCAGATACGCCTCCCGCAGTTTTTGTGCTGGGAGCGCGCGCGCCTTTCTGCTTTGAAGGAGAAGAAAGCTCCGAAGAAATTGGATATTTTGCACGGGCGCTGGAACGAGCGATCAGGGCATGGCTCGATCTGCCGAAGCGCTAAAACGCGACTGGCTCGCATTCCTGGCTCACGAGCGCAGAGCCAGTCCTCACACGCTTGTCGCCTATGGTTATGATCTCGACTGTTTCCTTGATTTTCTTACCGCCCATCTGGGGACTGTGATCGAGGAAGAGACGCTGGCCGCTCTTTCGGTGAGTGATATCCGTGCCTTTATCGCCGCCCGCCGACGGGATGGCCTCGGGGCCCGTGGCATACAGCGTGCACTTGCCGCAGTCCGCAGCTTCTTCAAGCATATGGCACGCGAAAATGTGCTGGACAATCCGGCCGCACGTGCCGTGAGGACGCCGCGCATCGCACGCCCGCTGCCGCGTCCCCTCAGTGAACGTGATGCCGAACGCACGCTGGCGGCGGCAGCCGAGCATCCGGTCCAGTGGCTTGCTGCCCGTGACGTCGCGTTGCTCACCCTGCTCTATGGCACCGGGCTGCGCATTTCCGAGGCTTTGTCGCTGCGGCGTGGTGACGTACCCTTGGGCGAGACCCTCAGTATTCTCGGCAAGGGCCGAAAGGAAAGGGTTGTTCCGCTCCTCCCGGTCGTACGCGAAGCAATTGCCCATTATGCTGCGCTTGTGCCTTTCGTCCAGACGCGTGAGGCATCACTCTTTGTGTCGCGCACCGGAAAACCGATGTCGGCACGCGAAGCGCAACTCTTGATGCAGCACCTGCGCGGTGCCTTGGGACTATCTGCCCGGGCTACGCCACACGCCTTGCGTCACTCCTTTGCAACCCACATTTTGGCTGGGGGTGGGGATCTGCGCGCAGTGCAGGAGCTTCTGGGGCATGCCTCCCTGTCGACGACCCAGACCTACACCAAACTCGAAACGGATCAGCTGTTGCAGATCTATGCGCAGGCCCATCCGCGCGGAGCCTAGCTGAACGGAAGCGTGAGGGCGTGTCGCTGAGCCGAGGCATTGAGATGGCTCCAGATCACTTTGCAGGCTTCCCGCGCTGTCTTGTCCGCGCGCATTTCAAGGTCCTCCTGCAATGTAATGAGTAGCGTGCTGAGTTCGGCATGGGTGGCATCAAGGCTCGCAATGTCGAGGTGATGATCCGCACCAGCGTGCGCGGCGCGCAGACGGGCCTTGAGTTCGGGGCCAACCAGCTCGGACAAGCTACCAAACATCGCGCGCATGCTGCGGATGTCCTTGAGCCGAACATCGGCTGCCCGCGCCTGTTCCTGGTTTGTTAAAAGACAAAGCACGGCCCAAAGCTGGGCGCTGCTTTGCAGATAGGTGTCCGCGAGCGCCGGCGCGATGTGCAGGCTGAGGTCTTGTAGGAGCACCATGAGAA
>JAKBAU010000145.1 GCA_021808875.1 Pseudomonadota bacterium
CGCAACCTTGCAGTTCTCCATCGCGATGTTCGGCTGATGCCGAAGCGGCGTGCGGTGTGGTCGAGCTGGAATTACATCGTCAATGACGATGGCGGTCACTGTCTGAGCTACTGGATGAACAGGCTTCAGGGGCTTGCCGGGGGCGATGTCTTTGTCACCCTCAATCCGGTCCGTCCGCCCCGAGCCGGCTCGATCCTCGCCAGCGAGGTTTTCGATCACCCGGTCTTCGACAGGGCCGCCATCGCGGCACAGCGGCGTATCTGGTCTCTGCAGGGACATGGTAATGTGTGGTTTGCAGGCGCCCATTTTGGCGCCGGCTTCCATGAGGACGGCCTGCAGTCAGGTCTGGCGGCAGCCGAGGAGATGGGGGCAGTTCACCGGCCATGGCAGCTGACAAATCCCTCAAGCCGGATATTTGTATCGGCGGCGGACCTGGAACAGGCGTGAGCGCTCTCTATCGCGGTGAAGTGCGGCATCTGCGCCTGCGTCCCAGGCGTCATGAGCTCCGCTACTCGGTGTTCATGCTGCTGCTGGAACTTGACCAGCTTGAGGAGATCGTGCGCCCACTGAGGCTGTTTTCCGCAGACCGCAACAATATTCTTTGCCTGCATCAGCGTGATCATGGTGATGGTAGCTCGACGCCTCTGCGTGCGCAGATTGCTGCGCGGCTTCAAGCCGGCGGGCTGAGCTGGGATGGCGGGCCAATCCGTATGCTCTTCATGCCGCGCGTACTGGGTTATGCCTTCAATCCGTTGACCGTGTATTACTGTCACCAGCGCGACAATTCCCTGGCTGCAGTGCTGTATGAAGTTCACAACACCTTTGGTGAACGTCACTCCTATCTGCTAGCCGCCGGTGGAGCGGGCGAGCCTTACCGTCAACAGATCGACAAGCGCTTTTATGTGTCACCGTTCCTTGGAATGGACATAAACTACCGCTTCGAGGTGTGGCTGCCGCAGCAGGTTTTGCGTCTGGCAATCTCTGGCGATGACGAGGCCGGAACGCTGATTGCAACCTCATTTGTTGCCCGAAAATATCCACTCAATGATCGTGCCCTTTTGAAGGCGCTGCTATCGTTTCCCTTTCTTGGCCTGAAGGTGTGGGGTGGCATTCATCTTGAAGCCTTCAAGCTGTGGCGCAAGGGCATAGCGCTCAACAGCCACCCTGCGCCGCCTCACGAAGACCTCACAGTGGGAGCATCGCCTCGGCCAGGCGGGCACAGCCCAGAAGGGCCGCATCCGGACGCATGATCAGGTGGGTTGGTACGGCCCGGACGAAATGCGCAAGTCTGCCTTTGCCATCAAAGCGGCTGCGAAAGGCACCAGCTTTGAGGAAGCCCAGCATGGCTTCGCTGAGGCCGCCGGCCAGCAGAACACCACCGCGTGCGCCAAAGGCCAGCGCGATATCGCCGGCGGCGGCGCCGAAGATGGCAGCGAAACGCTCCACTGCCTGCACTGCAAGGCGCTGCTTCTGCCCTGCGGCGGCAAGGATGGCATGCGGATCGTCGAGATCCTCTGTCTCGCCATGAATGTCTGCGAGGGCAGAGTAGAGATTGACCAGGCCTGGTCCTGAGAGGATGCGCTCGATCGACACACGGCCAAATCGCGCCCGCAGCACCCGCAGGATTTCGTCCTCCTCGTCATCTTCGGGCGAAAACCCGATGTGGCCGCCTTCACCGGCCAGGGCAATCGCCGTGCCGGGCTCGCGCACCAGTGCTGCCGCGCCAAAGCCGGTGCCGGCACCAACCAGGGCGATGGTGGCGTTCTTCTGGCGCGGCTGATGAGATCCGATGCGCTCCAGGTCGTCCTCCTGCAATGCATCGGCAGCGGCGGCAAGGGCGCGAAAGTCGTTGATCAAGCTGACGGCTCCAAATCCCAGACCGGCCACTGTGGAGCTGCGCACATGCCACCCGAGATTGGTCAGGATTGCCTCGCCGTCATCCACTGGACCTGCGACCGCCAGGACGGCGACCGACGGACGCGAGCGCTGACCCGACAGATAGTCGGCGAGCGCGGCCTCAAGACTGGGATAATCGGCAGAGGGAAGGTGCGCGAGAGCTGAAATCTGTGGCGCGGCCGGCATAGAGAGGTCGGCGATGGCGAAACGGGCATTGGTGCCGCCGATATCGCCGACAACCGCAATGGGGGCAGGGGCGTTCATACGTGAATTGTCTTTGAACTGCGAGCTTACGCTTGCACGCGCGCGCGAGAGGGGCAAGTTTGGGGCGCGGAACCGGGGACCACGCCCCAACCATGAAACTTGCCATCCTGACCGGCGGGGGCGACGTGCCCGGCCTCAACGTGACCATCAAGACGATCGTGGAGCGAGCCTTTGCGCGTGGCTGGTCGGTCAGCGGCATTCGCCGCGGCTGGCTTGGTCTTTTGGCGCTCGATCCGGCCACGCATCAGGACTGGAGCGACTGGATCGTACCGCTGTCGCCGCTGGCCGTGCGCGATATCAGCCGCGATGGTGGTACCATGCTGCACACCAGCCGGCTGGAGCCTCAGCATTTGCCGGAAGAGCTGGCACCTGCCCATCTCAAAGCAGCATATGAAGGGCGGTCGCATCTGGACGCCACCCCGTTCGTGCTCGACGCGATTGCCACCTTGGGCTTTGATGCGATCATCGCGATCGGCGGTGACGGTACATTGCGCTTTGCCGCCCGCCTCTCGGCTGAAGGCGTGCCAGTGGTCTCAATTCCGAAGACCATGGATAATGATGTATTCGGTACCGATTATGCCATCGGCTTTTCCACTGCAATCACCCGTTCGGTCGATGCCATCTCGGCATTGCGTACCACCGCAGCAAGTCACGAGCGTATTCTGATCGTGGAACTGTTCGGGCGACTGTCAGGTCAGACGGCGCTCTATACCGGGCTTCTGGCCGATGCGGATCGTACCTTCATCGCGGAGAGTCCCTTCGATCCTGCGCGCGCGAGCCAGCTCCTCGAGGCCGATCGGCTGGCGGCACCGTCACGCTCCTCGGTTGCAGTCATTTCCGAAGGGGCGCGGGTCATTGACGGCAGCGCGGCCCAGAAGGGCGCACCGGATGCCTATGGTCGCCGCCGGCTGGGCGGGATTGGCGAGGTGCTCGGACAAGCCTGTGCCAGGGTGAGCCCGGAAGGTGTCATCGTGCAGAACCTCGCATATCTGATGCGCTCCGGGCCGCCAGATGCGACGGACCGCCAGGTTGCTCACGGCTTTGGCGCGCTGGCTGTGGAGCTGGTGGGGCAAAATCACAGCGGACGGATGTGTGCGGTGATCAATGGTTGCCTTGGCGACGTGGCCATCGATACGCTGCTGCAGGGAGAAAAGCGCGTCGATGTTGCCCGCGCCTATGATGTCACGACCTATCGACCGCATCTTTCGGTTGCCAGCGGTCTGCCGCTGTTCGGCTTTTGATGGCCAAGCTTTTGACACGACCGCTCGATGTGGCAGTCCGAGCCCTTCTTGGCGATGGTGCGGACGCGGATTTCCTGTCGCCGCCAGGCTCAATGGCACTGCTTGCGCCGGATTCAGTGTCCTGGCGTGTCTTCAAGAATCCGGTCGCCTTGTTTGTGGGTGGCGTTGCCGCCGTCATTCTGGAGCTTGCTGAGCCCCGGGTGCGTGAAGGAGTGTGGCGCTTTTCCGATTTCAAGCGTGATCCCGTCGGGCGCATGCGCCGCACCGGGATGGCGGCGATGGTGACGGTCTATGCCGCGCATGAGCGGGCCGAAGCCCTGATTGGTGAGGTGAACCGCAAGCATGCGCATGTGCGCGGTACCACGGCCGCCGGCACACCCTTTCGCGCCCTGGATCCCGAACTGCTCAGCTGGGTGCATGCAACGGCGAGCTTCGGCTTCCTTAACGCCTATTGCACTTATGTCCGTCCGCTAAGCCTCTGCGCACGTGACCAGTTCTATGGTGAAGCCCAGATCGCGGCCGCTCTTTATGGCGCGCTGGCGGCGCCGGGCAGTGAGGCCGCGCTTGAGGACCAGTTCGAGGCAATGTATCCACGCCTCGAACGCTCCGAGATCATCGTGGAATTTCTGCAGATCGTGAACGCGGCGCGGGTCTTGCCCAAGGCACTCGCGTCGTTGCAGCAGATGCTGGTGCGCGCTGCAGTTGCGCTCGTCCCCGAGCCGGCGCGGGTACGTCTGGGCATAGTCGACGAACTCAGTAGCATCGAGCGGGGTCTTGTGCATCTTCTGGGCCTTGCGGGCGAGCATCTGGTGCTCGCCTCCGCGCCACCCGCGCTGGCCTGCCGCCGGCTTGGTCTGCCGGCCAATTATCTTTATCGCAAGGGAGAGTGAGCATGGAGCCGCTGCCACACGGAATTGTCGAAGTCCGGGAAACCCATGGCGGGGATCTGGAGATGCGGGTGAAGGCCGGTGCCCATACCCTGATTGCGGACGAGCCGCGGGAGGCTGGTGGCAATGATTTCGGGCCGGGTCCTTATGATCTGCTGCTTGCGGCCCTGGGCACCTGCACGGCCATGACGCTGCGCCTTTATGCCCGCCGCAAGAACCTCAAACTGAGCGATGTCAGGGTGCGTCTCAGTCATGAGCGGGTGCACGCCCAAGATGCCAATGGCGAGCCGATGGCCGCGCTTGAGCGCATTACCCGGCAGATCCATCTGGAGGGAGACCTTAGTGAGGCGGAACAGGCCCGGCTGCTGGAGATTGCCGATCGCTGTCCCGTGCATCGCACGCTTTCGGGAACGATCAGGATCGAGACCACGCGGATGGACGCATAAGAAAAGGAACCGCAGGCTGGGGGGCAGACTGCGGTTCCGGGGGAGCTGGGAGGGGTCCCAGGCACCGCAGGTGGACACCACGGTGCGCACCCACAATGGCACGGGCCGCGGGTTCACAGTGTGACAAGGTTGGGACTCAGGCCTTGAGTTTCAGACTGACAATGACTTCAAAACCGCCGCCCTCGCGGTTGTGCGCGGTGACCGTACCACCCAGGCCTTCGATGTTACGCTTGACGATCCAAAGGCCCAGACCCTGATGGTGCATGGCGGCGTTGGCGGTTGTACGAAAGCTCGCACGGCGGTCGAAGAGATGGGGCAGGTGCTGGGGATCGCCGCCTGGACCGCGGTCGGCGACACTGAGTTTGGCAAGACCGTTCGCCCGGCTCAAGGACAGTTCGATCGCGCCGCCTTCACGCGTGTAGCTCGCGGCATTTTCGAGGAGGTTCTCGAGCACCGGCTCGAGGAGGTCTTCATTGCCATAGGCGATGATGCCGGGACTGATTGCAAGCATGAGGCGCTTTTTCTGCAGCGCCAGGGCTTCGGCGTAGGACTGGGCAAGGTTGGCGACAAACTCTGACAGGTCAAGCGGCCGGGCTTCAGGATAGAGGACTTCGGCAACGGCCTCTTCAAGATCGCGTGCATCCGAGACCAGGGTATCAAGGCGCGCGACCGAGCGCTCGATGAGTTCGAGGCTGCGTTTGGCCGCAGCGTCGTCCGTGGCAATGGCCCGTCGCAACGGTTCGAGTGACTGGGAGATGGTGGCCAGGGGTGTTTTCAGGGCATGGGTATTTTCTTCTGCGGTCTGGCGGATGAAGGCCTGGCTCTGGGTGAGGGCACTGACGATGGCATCGAAATCCTCGGCAACACCGGCAAGTTCAGGAACCGTATTGACCTCGCTGAACGAGGCCGGGCCGGGGCCGCGCAGCCGGATGCGCCGGGCAGTCTGGCGAAAGCGGGTTACGTTCCGGCGCAGGTGAAACAGCAGCCAGAGGATGAGAACAGCCGACAGAACGTAAAGAATCGCCGCGATGCGCAGGGCGGGCGCACTCCAGACCAGACGGCCGGGCGCTTCTGCCGCCAGGCTGGCGGCGTTTTCCGAGGTCAGAACGATCCAGCATTCAGCGCCGACATGAACCGGCGTCAGTGAGGTCAGGACTTCAGGTTGGCCGGCCGGATTGGTGAAGCGCACCTGCAGGTCTTCGGGCCGGTCGCAGGCCGGAGCAAAATGATTGAAAATCCCCGAGGCGATCAGTTCGCTCCGCTCGCGCTTGAGATAATCTGCGGAAACCTGAGGGGCTGCGGCGACGTAGAAGAAATCCTGGCTGCCGCGGCCCTGCAGGCGCAGCAGCAGCTTGATGTTTGTACCGTCGATCGCGGCCGCATCCAGTGCCTTGCGCAACTCGCCGCTGCTTTCCGAATCGAATTGCTCCAGATGCGGTTTCAGGACCGCGGCGATCATCTCACCCATATGGCTGACAGCATTATGCAGAACCTGCTGTTGGCGCTGTTCATAGCGGTCGAACTGCCAGTAAAGCACGGCCGGCACCGTCAGGAGTACGAGCGCCAGCACCACAAGCTGAAACGAGAAAGAGGGAACCAGTTGTCTGAGCCACGGTTTACGCGGCATCGTCATGCCACCTGTATCCAAAGCTGGGATAGTTGTGGATGGCCGAGAAACTGTCATCGGCATCACGGAATTTCTGACGGATGCGCTTGATGAAGGCGCGGACGTTGGTGCGGAATCCGATGTCACCGTCACCGGCGAGGAAGCCTTCGCCATGTACGATATCGTAGATTTCCCGATAGCTGATGTCACGGCCGGCATTGTCGGCGAGGAGCACAACAATACGGAATTCGGTCAGCGTCAGGCCAAGCTGAACGCCATTCCATGTTGCACGCTTGGAATCATGGTCGAGGGTGAGACGGCCGCGGGTGACCACCCCCACTTTCTTGCTGTCACTGCCTTTGGCACCGCCCAAAATGAGCTCGATCCGCCGCAGCAGGATCGAAAAATTGCGGGATTTTTCGATAAAGTCGACTGCTCCGCCCAGAAGGCCGGCTTCTTCGTACACCTGATCGCTCAACACAGTGAGGAAGATCACCGGTATTTCGATACCGCGCTGGCGCAGATGCTGCAGCAGCTCGATGCCAGTCATGTTGGGCATCTTCCAGTCAAGCAGCACCATATCGATGTCGTGGTCGTGCTCCAGGGCATTGAGGGCACTGGCGCCGTCGGCGAAACTGACCGTGGCGTAGCCGGCATCGCTAAGGTTGCGCGTCACCGATTCGGCGAACAGTGCGTCGTCATCAACGATGGCAATGCGTGCACGTGGGCTTTCGGACCTAGCCTGCATTCGGATCCTTCAGGGCGAGAAGCTGGCGCCGGCAGGGCGCATTGACATCGAGCGCCTTTCCGCCGGCTCCTTCCAGTGAGAATTTGAGGACATGGAACTGGTTGGTCTTCAGATCGGGGAAAAAATAGACATTGAGACCACAGCCGGCCGCGACGTAGTGCCAGACGAGCCCTGGTCCGTCCTTGGCGATCTTCCGGGGCCGGCCCAGTTGCCCTGAAACCTGGTCAGGACGCAGGCCGATCAGGCTCTCGGGCGTGATCACGGTCTTGCGCGGCCGTGCGGCCCTTGCCTCCGGGGGCAGCGGATGGCGGAGGGGGGGCGGCGGCGCAGGGTAAAAGGGCCGGGGCCTGGGGGCCGGGATCGCCGCTGCATGTGGTTGCGGCAGGGACAGGACCTGGGGCGGCCTTGACGCGGTGACCGGTGGCTGCTGCGGCGCAAAGGGATTGAGGCTAGCGCAGCTGGAAAGAACCAGCGCCCCGCCAATACTTAGGACAATGGGCGCATAACTGCGCAGCCGGCTCATTGAGGCTCCTCCGCGACGCCCCGGACAGAGCGCGTCTGGGGCAACCTACCGATAGCCGAGGGCCGCGCGCAAGAAAAGCGCTTCGGGCCAGATGGCGTGACATAGGGCGTTTGCAGCCAAGTGCAAGAGGGCGAAGGCATGCACTCAGAGCATAGCCGTTCGCAATTGCAACCAGCCCGTTCGCTCCCACCTCAAGGGCCATGGCGGCGGTCGCAGAGAGCACCCTTAGGGCAAAGCGGCCGGCTCAAGAAGGAGAGATCCATGCGCAACACCCTGGCCGGCGATGGCGAAGTCTTCGGCACCACGATCCTTTATGCGGTGATCATCGCGCTTCTGGCGGGGATGACCTCGGCAATGGTGGCCGTTCCCATGCCGATGGGCCCCGGGAGGGTGCGGACCGCCAGCATGGTCCGACCCGCAATGCCCCCCGCTGCGCGGCCCGTTGGTCTTGGCTAGAGGCCGCCGTGGCGAAAATCCTGGCGAGCCCGGGCCACCAGGAACATTTACGGAAAGTGACGCGACCGTAAAAAAGGCGCGCAACTATCCCTAAAACCGGGTATATTGATTCAGTCAACGGGCAGGCCGGCAATGTCCGCTTAACAAAGAGCGGGCCGGAATCATGAGGGCTTAGCTATGGACGCTCCTATTCACGCAGCGAATCAAGTCGACAAGGGTGAGACACTTCCTCGCCTTATTGCCATCGTGGCGGGTGCTCTTATTCTCGCCATTGTAGTGGGTGTTGTAGTTTTTTCAGGTATTTGGAATCCGCCGGCGACGACCATGAAAGTGGTCCACGCAGCACCGCAGACCCGGCAAAACGGGTAGCTCCTATGAGCGCGAAGGGCGGACTAGCCCTGGCCGCAACGCCAGGACTAATCCGCCCCTTCGTCTTCAAGTTCCACCTCATGGCCCCAGAGCCGCTGGATGTGGGCACGGACCTGCTCTTTGCTTAACTGATGCAATGGCA
>JAKBAU010000146.1 GCA_021808875.1 Pseudomonadota bacterium
GTTCGCCGGCTCCGAAGGCAAGCGGGGCGGCGAGTTCTATACGCCGCGCTCGGTCGTGCGCGTGATGGTCGAGATGATCGAACCCTATAAGGGCCGCGTCTACGATCCGTGCTGCGGATCGGGCGGCATGTTCGTCCAGTCGGAAAAATTCGCGTTGGAGCATGAGGGGCGGATCGGCGACATCGCCGTCTATGGCCAGGAATCGAACTACACGACGTGGCGGCTGTGCAAGATGAATCTCGCGGTGCGCGGGATCGATGCCGAGATCAAATGGAACAGCGAAGGCAGCTTCCACAAGGACGAGCTGCGCGACCTCAAGGCCGATTACGTCCTCGCGAACCCGCCCTTCAACATCTCCGATTGGGGCGGTGACCGTCTGCGCGAGGACGTGCGCTGGAAATACGGTGTGCCGCCTACCAGCAACGCCAACTTCGCCTGGATTCAGCACATCGTCCACCATCTTGCGCCGAGCGGCACGGCAGGTGTGGTACTCGCGAATGGCTCGATGTCATCGACCCAGAACGGCGAGGACGCCATCCGCCGGGCACTGATCGAAGGCGTGAACGGCGCGCCCGGTGTCGTTGATTGCATGATTGCCCTTCCGGGTCAGCTTTTCTATTCGACGCAGATCCCTGTTTGTCTGTGGTTCCTCGCACGGGACAAATCCAACGGCATCGCCCGCAATGCGAAGCTCCGGGACCGTCGGGGCGAGATACTTTTCATCGACGCACGCAAACTCGGCCACATGGTGGACCGCACGCGCAAGGAGTTTTCGGACAACGATATCGCGAAGATCACGCGCGCCTATCATGCGTGGCGTGGTGAAGCCGACGCAGGCGCCTATGAGGATGTGCCGGGGTTCTGCAAGGCGGCAAGCTTGGAGGAGATCAAGGCTCACAACTATGTACTGACGCCGGGGCGGTATGTCGGCGCGGCGGATGTCGAAGAAGACGAGATGCCGTTTGCAAAGCGGTTTGGCTCGTTGCAACAAACGCTCAATGTGCATTTCGTCGAGGCTGATCGACTGACAGCGAACATACGTCGCCAGCTCGCGGGGGTGGTCATTGATGGCTGAGTGGAAGCCAACCCGCCTGCAGGACGTTGGGGTACGTCTGATCGACTGCGTCCACAAGACGCCGGAAGCCCAGCCGATTGGCTATCCATATGTAGGCATCCCACAAATGAAAAACGGTCGTATCGACTTTACGACCGCGCGCCTGATCTCTCGGGAAGACTATCTAGAATGGACGAAGAAAGCGAAGCCTCAAAAGTATGATGTGATCTTGTCGCGGCGCACTAATCCAGGTGTGACCGCGATTGATGACACAGGCACTGAGTTCGCCTTAGGTCAAAACCTTGTGCTTTTACGTGCAGACGGAACGCAAGTTTACGCACCGTTTCTGAAGTGGATGGCGCTATCTCCCTACTGGTGGGAGCAGATCGCAAAATTCAACAACGTAGGTGCCGTTTTCGACAGCCTCAAGTGTGCAGACGTTCCGAACTTCGAATTACCCGTCCCGCCGCATGACACTCAGAAGTTAATTGCAGATATGCTTGGTGCCCTCGACGACAAGATCGAGTTGAACCGGCGGATGAACGAGACGCTGGAGGCGATGGCGCGGGCGATTTTCAAGGACTGGTTCGTCGATTTCGGACCGACCCGCGCCAAGATGGAAGGCCGCTCGCCATACCTCGCCCCGGACATCTGGTCGCTGTTTCCGGACACTCTTGATGAAGACGGCAAGCCGGCGGGGTGGAACGCGGGGGCGTTGTCGGATGTTGCAAGCCTGAACCCGGAAAGCTGGTCCCGCGCGGCCTATCCCGAAGCTGTCGACTATGTCGATCTATCCAACACTAAATGGGGAACGATCGAGGCGATCACCCTATACGCGAGCGAAGCCGCGCCGAGCCGGGCTCAGCGCATACTGCGCCCGGGCGACACAATTCTTGGAACCGTCCGACCCGGAAACGGATCGTATGCCTTTGTCTCTGCAAACGGTTTGACTGGAAGCACTGGCTTTGCCGTGCTTAGGCCGAAGGATCAAATTTTCCGTGAGGTTGTCTACCTTGCGGCCACTGCAAAAGAGAACATCGACCGCCTAGCACACCTCGCAGATGGCGGCGCTTATCCGGCAGTACGCCCGGAGCTAGTCGCAGCGACTGAACTCGTTGCTGCGCCCGAAAGCCTGTTCGCTGCATTCAGTGCCACGACCAGCGCGCTGTTTGACAGGGCGGAGGCAAACAAGCAGGAAATCTCCACGCTTGCCGCCACCCGTGACTTTCTGCTTCCGAAGCTGATGTCGGGTGAAATCCGCGTTCGCGACGCCGAAAAAGCCGTCGAGGCTACGGTATGATTGAAGTCTGCCCTAATCTGCATGTCGGTTCGGAACGCGACGAGCAGTGCATTCGCGGTCAAGCGGGCTGGTTTTTCATACACGCCTGCAAGGAGCCGTATCATCGCCAAGCCCTGGGTTACACGGGACGGGGGGCAGCCACAACTCATCCTGAATATCTGATCGCGCGGCGGAACGGCCGCCTCATCCTGAATCTCGTTGACGTTGACGATCCTAGCTATATCTCGCCCGAGATCGTCGATGCCGCGTTGGATGCCGTCAGAGACAACATTCAGCACAGCAAAATCCTGCTCCACTGCAACCAGGGCCAATCCCGGTCGCCAAGTATCGCGCTCCTATATCTGCTGAAACATACCGATATCCTGGGGCAGAAGGACATGGTGGCCGCGATCGCCGCATTCCGGGTAATCTACCCGCTCTACGCACCCGCACGCGGAATGGCGGAGTATATCCACCTCAATTGGCATCGTTACGCGCGGGCGGGTTCGCCATGACAACAGCGGATCGCCAGCGATGAACTCCTGGGCCGATCTGTGGAACGCCTTGACGGGCATCGGCACGTTAGCCCTGGCCGTCGCCACGTTCTGTGTCATCCGCCAAGGACAGCGGCAGCGCGGGGATGCCGAACGCCAGCACCGTGATCGGTTCAAACCGATTTGCCTGCTGGCCCCGTATAGCGGCGTCGATGCCTGGAACCGGCGAGGAGCAATGATGGAAACGATGCCGCCCGCCCCCGACAATCCAGCCTGCGGAACCGTCGCAATCCGGTGCGTGCTTCGGAACGTGGGTGTCGGCCCAGCCTTGAAGCTGCGGCTCAAATTCCGATTCCTGGACATGAACGGCTGGAGTTCGGAACCTTGGGAGCTATCGCCACTGGGTGCTGGTGAGGCCTGCGGCAGCGAGGCGGCGCCGTTGCTCGTGCCGTTCCCGATTCACGAGAGCTTCAATCGAACCGATTTCTCTATGCTTACGGGCAAACCATGGGAAATCTGGCTCGAATATGAGGACGTGTTCGGGCGGCGGTTTCAGTCGATCCATCGCAGGGCGCCGGTCAATTCCGACCCATCTACGATCACATGGCAAGCGACAGGTCCAGGCCAGGAGCCGAAGGCCGTCATGCTTCCTATCCCCTGGTTCACCTATCACGAGGGGCCAATGCCGTGACGCGCGTCGCCGTCCGCCCCGAATTGGTGCGCTGGGCGCGAGAGCGGGCCGGCCATGACGACGTCGAGGAATTGATCGGTCGATTCCCGAAGCTTGTCGAATGGGAAGCGGGCGATGCTCAACCGACGTTGAAGCAGCTCGAAGCCTTCGCGCACGCCGTGCATGTGCCGTTTGGCTATCTGTTCCTCACCGATCCACCCCAAGAGCCTCTGCCAATTCCGGATTTCCGCACCCACGATGGGCGCAGCGTTCGGCGTGCGAGCCGCGATCTGCTCGACATGCTCTATGCCTGCCAGGAACGGCAGGGCTGCTATCGCGAATTTTCGCTGACGGTGCGTGCGCACGAAGCGGGCTTTGTCGGTAGCGCCGCACTTGAGCGGCGACCAGAAAACGTGGCCGCCGAAATGGCGCGCATACTCGGGTTTGATGTGGCCGCGCGGGCCGCCTGTCGCACCTGGGAAGAGGCGTTGCGCCTGTTCATCGCCCAGGCCGACAAGATCGGTGTGTTGGTGATGGTGAGCGGCGTTGTGCTGAGCAACAACCGCCGCACCCTTGATCCCGAGGAATTCCGCGGCTTCGCCCTCGCCGACAAGCGCGCGCCGCTAGTCTTCGTCAACGGCACGGACACGAAATCGGGCCAGATGTTCACCCTGGCCCACGAGTTGGCGCATCTGTGGCTTGGGGCTTCGGCCGTCTCCGATGCGAGCGGGGCGCCCCTTACCGGCTATCGGCGCGAGGAGGTCTGGTGCAACGCGGTGGCGGCAGAGCTTCTCGTCCCGCTCGCCGCTTTGCGTCCGGTGCTGCTGCTCAATGAACAGCTTGACCAGTCCTTGCCGCGGCTTTGCCGGCACTTCAAGGTCAGCACGCTCGTCGTCCTGCGCCGGCTGCTCGATGCGGGAGCGCTTAGCCAGGCGGCCTTTGACAGCGCGTGGGCAAGCGAACGCGCGCGGCTGCGCGAACTCGCCCAGACCGGCGCCGGCGGCGGTGATTTCTATCGGACGACCCTGTCGCGCGTCAGCCGCCGGTTCGCTCGGGCACTCGTCGAAAGCACGCTGGAAGGACAGACGCTCTATCGCGACGCCTTCCGCATGCTCGGCGTGCCGAAGACGGAGACGTTCAACAATATCGGCCGCGAAGTGGGGGCGATGCTTTGACCCGCTTCCTGCTCGACATGAACATCTGCATTCAAGCGAAGAACCTGCATTACGGGTTCGATTTCTGCCCGGCGTTCTGGGAGTGGCTCATCTCCCAAAACGCCACGGGACGGGTCGCCAGCATCGACAAAGTGGGCGATGAATTGCAGGCTGGGGGTGACGATCTCTCCGACTGGGCAACCGCGCGTGGACGCACCTTCTTTCTTCCCCCGGATGACCCGGTCGTGCCCGCTCTTGGCCGCGTGAGCGCCTGGGCCACAGGCCAGAACTATGAACCGGCGGCGATCGCGACCTTACTTCAGGTCGCCGATTATTGGCTGGTTGCACATGCGCTGGCGCACGATTTCGTGGTTGTGACGCATGAGGTTCCTTCGGATTCAACGCGGAAGATCAAGATACCCAACGCGTGCATCGGGTTAGGACTGAACTGCATCAGCCCCTATGAAATGCTCCGGCGCGAGCGCGCCCGTTTCGTTCTCGGGCCAGCGCCGAGGGCGGCATGAGCGCGGATTGGTATCCCGGGATCAAGGCCTTCAGTACGCACTGGCGGCACGCGCCGATGCTTCAGCAGACGTTCGAGACCCTCGAACGGGAGTTCGCCGACGAGAACGACGCTTGCATCGACGCGGCCAAAGGCTTCGTGGAATGCGCGTGCCGCCTGCTGATCGAGGAGTTGGACGACCCGGTAAGTCCCTTGAAGCCGACAGCGCCCGATACCGCCCTCGGCGAATTGGTCGGCCTTGCGACCCGAATGCTTGATCTGGGCACGGTCCGGCATCGGGCATTTTCCGATCTTATCAAACAGCACAACAAGCTGACCGACACGCTGCGGGTTCTGCGAAACGAGGCCGGCACGGTGAGCCACGGCAAGGATGGCTTTATCGCCAAGCTCTCCGCGCATCACCGCCGCTCGGCATTGCTCGCGGCGGATACGATCGTCACGTTTCTGCACGAAGCCTATCTCGAACGCGAACCCGACCCCGTTCGAACGTTCGAGCCCTATGAACGCTTTGAAGCATCGAATGCGATCATCGACGAATGCGCCTCGTTGAGGGCGGAGTTGGATGACGAAGGCTATCTCCGCGCCGTCGTTATTCTGCCGGACGGCGAAGAGGTCCCGCTCGCGGTCGAGACATCACGTTTGCTCTTCGGCGTTGACCACGAAGCCTACAAGCTTGTTCTGAACGCATGTCGTGAAGCAAAGGCGGTTGCGCCGCGAGACGCGGAGGTCGCCTGATGGCTTATCTTTCCGAAGCCGCAGTCGAACAGGTGGTGCTCGATCATCTCGCGAGCCTCGGCTACGCGATTCCATCCGACGCCGAGATCGGACCGGACGGGAAAGCGCCAGAACGGAAAGCCTATGCAGATGTCGTGCTGGGCAAGCGCCTCATCGCCGCCATCGAAAAGCTCAACCCGGCCATTCCGGCCGAGGCGCGCGGCGACGCGCTACGGAAAGTGCTGGCGACCGAAAAGCCGTCTCTCGTCGAGGAGAACCGCCGCCTTCACAAGCTGATGGTCGAGGGCGTCGACGTCGAGTTTTACAGCGAAGATGGCACGATCAGGGGCGACAAGGTGCGCCTGATCGATTTCGAAAATATGGCTGCAAATGACTGGTTGGCGACCGGCCAGTTCACGGTGATTGAAGGCAGCATCAACCGGCGGCCCGACATTGTGGTGTTCGTCAACGGCCTGCCGCTCGGCGTGATCGAATTGAAGGCCCCTGGCGGTGAGAACGCCACACTTTCCGGCGCCCATAACCAGCTTCAGACCTACAAGGCTCAGATTCCGTCGCTCTTCCGCACGAATGCGGTCCTCGTGACCTCTGATGGAATCACTGCGCGGATCGGCTCACTGACCGCCGATCAAGAGCGGTTCATGCCCTGGCGCACAACCGATGGAAAGGTGATAGCGGCCAAAGGCCAGCCAGAGCTCAACACCTTGATCGAAGGCATCTTCGACAGGCGCCGGCTGCTGGATCTGCTGCATGATTTCACGGTGTTTGGTGAAACCGGATCGGGCCTTTCGAAGATCATCGCGGGCTATCACCAGTTCCACGCCGTTCGGCATGCGGTCGAGAAAACCGTGGAGGCTTCGGCGCCGCAGGGTGACCGTAAGGTCGGCGTGATCTGGCATACGCAAGGCTCCGGCAAAAGCCTGTTGATGGCGTTCTATGCCGGCCAGCTTGTACGCCGCGCCGAACTCGAAAATCCGACCGTTGTGGTGATCACCGATCGCAATGACCTGGACGATCAGCTCTTCGGCACCTTCTCCATGTGCCGAGATCTGATACGGCAAACGCCGATTCAGGCCGACAGCCGCGATGATCTTCAATCGGCGCTCAGCCGGGCATCGGGAGGCGTGATTTTCACGACGATCCAGAAGTTCTCGCCGGCAACCGGCGAGACGATCTATCCCATGCTATCCGACCGGCGGAACATCGTGGTGATCGCCGATGAAGCACATCGGAGCCAGTATGGGTTTCGCGCAAAGATCGAACAGAAGACCGGCGAGATAGCCTATGGCTTCGCGAAATACCTGCGCGACGCCCTGCCAAACGCTTCGTTTATCGGTTTCACTGGGACGCCGATCGAGAAGGACGACGTCAATACCCCAGCGGTGTTTGGCGAATATATCGATGTCTACGACATCAGCCGCGCCGTCGAGGACGGCGCCACGGTCCCGATCTACTACGAGAGTCGCCTGGCCCGGATCGAATTGCCAGAGGATGAGAAGCCGAAGATCGACGCCGAGATCGAGGAGCTGACCGAAGACGAGGCGACAACCGAGCAGGAGCGGATCAAGCGCAAATGGGCGACCGTCGAGGCTCTCGTTGGGTCAGAGAAGCGTCTTTCGATGGTGGCGGCTGATCTGGTTCGCCATTTCGAGGATCGCGTAGCCGCCATGGATGGCGAGGCGATGGTCGTGTGCATGAGCCGGCGTATCTGCGTCGCCCTCTATCAGCACATCGTCGCTCTCCGCCCTGACTGGCATAGCGATGACGACGCGGCCGGCAAAATCAAGGTGGTCATGACCGGATCGGCGGCCGACCCGCAAGCGTGGCAACCTCACATCGGCACGAAGGGCCGGCGTGATCTCCTCGCCAAGCGGGCGAAAGACCCGAGGGATTCACTGAAGCTCGTGATCGTGCGCGATATGTGGCTGACCGGCTTCGATGCGCCGTCGATGCACACGATGTACATCGACAAGCCGATGAAGGGCCACGGCCTGATGCAGGCGATTGCCCGCGTCAACCGCGTGTTCCGCGACAAGCCCGCGGGCCTGGTGGTGGATTACATCGGAATCGCGCAGAACCTCAAAAACGCTCTCGGTCAGTATTCCGGCTCAGATCAGCGCCAGGCAGGCATCGACGAGGCCGAAGCCGTCGCCGTGCTTCTTGAGAAGTTCGAGGTCGTGAAGACCATGTATCACGGGTTCGACTATGCGCGCGGCCTCGCCGGAACGGCGCATGCGAGGCTCGTCGTTCTCGCAGAAGCGATAGAATGGATACTCGATCAGCAACACGAAACCGCTGCGCGCGAGACCAGTGAAGACGCGAAGCGAAGGGAAAATCGACGCTACCAGGATGGGGTGCTCGCCTTGTCGAAGGCGTTCGCTTTGGCGTCGGCAAGTGACGAGGCCCGGGCAATCCGCGACGAAGTGGGCTTTTTTCAGACGGTCCGCGCAGCTCTCGTGAAATCGGCTGATGGCGCCGGCGTGACCGGGGCCGACCGTGAGTTCGCGATCCAGCAGATTCTCGATCGTGCCGTGGTATCGACGGAGATTGTCGACATCCTGGCCGCCGCAGGGATTACCACCCCGGATATCTCGATTTTGTCGGACGAGTTCCTTGCCGAGGTCCAGCAGCTTGAAA
>JAKBAU010000147.1 GCA_021808875.1 Pseudomonadota bacterium
GCCCACGTTCTATTACGCAGAGGACTACCACCAGCAGTACCTGGCGAAAAATCCGGACGGGTATTGCGGGCTGGGGGGATGCGGGGTGCCCTTCAAATTTGCGGAGTTACAAACGACTCAGAAAGTATAAGCGCAGGAATGACCCTGATTTCTTTGGGGAGACAGAGGGTTGCCAGTTGGGGGAATAAAGATCCTGCAGATTTTTGCAGGAAAATGGCGGCTGTTTTCGGCGCTGACGTCTACCGGAATTCTACCGATGGATCGGACCTAGGGAAGTCCTCGGGGAAGGCCGAAAGCGGGCTCGATGTGTACGAGACGACGCGGGATCAGGTGCGCCGGGCTCTTGAAAGCGCCGGGATCGTCCTGCTGTCCACGGACAAAGGCGAGGGTGTTCTGCGGCTCCATGAACCAGGAAGTTCATCTCCACGGCTTTAGCCGCCACGAAAATTGGCCGTGCGCCCTGTGTGGTACGGGGAAGACCTGTCCTCGATCAAAGACAGAGGTTCATTTTGCCGCCATAGAAACCGTCAGGCAGTATGGTCATCGCTGATGGAGCGCTCGACACCGACTTTCTTGGATGAACCGCCGCAAGGCCCACAGCTCACGTCCTACGACCGTGAGCACATGGTCCTGTACTTGCGTCTCCTCGATGCCGAGCGCGACGGCGCGGATTGGCGCGAGGCCGTCCAGGTTCTGTTCGGTCTCGACGCCCATCACGATCCGCAAAGATGCCAGAAAATTCACGCCACTCATTTGGCGCGCGCCAAGTGGATGTCCGAGAGCGGATATCGAGAATTGCTGGGCAAAGGCCAATCCCACTGACCCGTGATGCCATTACGGCATCACCCGGTGCCGCGATTCCAACTTCCGCAAGTCAATCCATCCGGGAATCCTGATCCTCCCGCAATCGATTGATAAGGGGAGAATGATCATGCTGCCCGATGCGTCGAATTGGCGCTCTGCGGCCCACTACGACCACGTCGAGAAGCTGACCGCATCGGGCCTCGCATGGGAGTGGCTGCGCCGAAACGAAGCCTACAATAGCGACTTCGAGGCCCTGTCGGCGAAGGGCACGGACCGAGACGCGCTCGCTGAAAGCATCCGCCAGCGATGGAGGTTGCGATTTCGCGGTGGACCCGTTTCCCGATCAGTCGGCGGCGTCGGTCTTCTGGCTGCCTGAGGACGACACCAGCGTCGTCATCCTCGCGTCGTTGCCACCCTGCTTTGCTCGGCACGCTGGCGGCGGACAGCTTCCGCCCGCCGCCGTCACGGAGAGCGACCTGGAAGGCGTTCACGCGCTGCTCTATCTCGGCAACGGCGAATGGTTGCAAGTGTTGGCGACGGCCGCCGCGCCCGCCGCCGCCGTCATTCCGCTCGACCGAAACGGGTTCGGCAGGCTCGAAGCTCTGCACCGCCTGCTTTCCGCGATCCATCGCCGCGCCAACCCCTCGTATTGCCTCACGTAATTCTGTTACCGATTGCCTCATCAACCATGTTACTGAACTCCTCCTCTCGACCGCTTTCCGGTCGTCATGTGGGCCGCAGTGCGCAAGGCGCGTCTGATGCCTCAAAGGGCAAGAGTTCTTGGCCGAGCAAGATCTGGTGCGGCGCCATCGGCCGGTAGCATTTCACGTGAGGCAACGACCACAGCCGGTAACATTCTTGGTGAGGCAATGCGAGGGCGCCATCCCGCCCGACACACGGGTAACGGCGCAGCAGCGCGCCCGCGCGAAGCGCATGCTGCGCGCCGTCGATGGGTTTCGCGACGGCGCGACCCAGCAGGACATCGCGCAAATCCTGTTCCGAGCCGAAATCCTTGATCGCGCCCGATGGCAGGATGCGTCCGCTCGCCACGCCATCAAGTCGCTCTTGCGCGAGGCCCGCGCGCTGATTTCGGGCGGATATCTCCGCCTGCTGCGGCATCGGCGACGAGCGTAAACAGAGTTCCGTAAGTCAGCCTTCCTAATCGCTATCGATCAGGCTGACCACGACGGTCGGAGTGATGCGCTGCTCATAGCTCGAAAAAGGGAGGCCGCACTATCGGGCATTCTATCGCCAGAACCGCCGATGGACAGGATCAGTCCGCTGGCCGCTGGCCAACTAAGCCGACGCTGCTTGTCGTCGCAAAGTCATCGTCATGAGCAGGCTTGCCCGGCTTCGACGGAGTTCGCCTGAGCCTTATCAAGCCATTGTTCGAGCGTTGGGAGAATGCGCGCGCCGGGCTGGAATCCGTGGGTAACGAGCGCATATTGATCGTCATCAACTTTGCCCGCGATCAGGGTCGGAAATCCCCGGATACCGGTTGACTGCGTGATCGCGAAGTCGCCGCGCGTTTCTTCCACGGCCGCTTCGCTGTCGAACTCGCTGCGGAAGACGGCTTCGTCTACGCCAAACTCCGCGGCGAGGGCCGCCAGGGTGGCGGTGTCGGTCACGTCGCGGTTTTCGGCATAGAAGGCGCGGTGGATGCGGCGCAGGGCGGCGAGGCCGGTGTCCATGCCGCGGCGGCGCAGCACCACGACGGCGCGGCTCGGCGGCTCGGTGTCATAGACGAAGCGGTCGCGGTCAAAGAAGGCGAAGTCGAACGGCTGACCCGAGGCCGTGTGGACGTGTTCCCAGTGGTGGCGGACGTCGGCGCGATCGTGCGCGGTCATCGCCTGCTCGGTCCAGGGGCGCAGGCCGCCCATGACCAGGCGGATCGGCAGCGCGGGGCCGAAACGCTCCTGGATGGCCTGGATCACCGGCGCGAAGCCCCAGCACCAGGAGCACATGGGATCGGCGAAATAGACGAGGTGGGCCTGGCGCATGATCGGTCTCCTGTGGAGGCGATGGATCGGGGTTGATCTAGATGGATCGTTCCATTATATATGACACATACGCTATCCCTGAGCAAGGTCAATGTCCCGCACCCGAGCCCTTTCCGACGACACCGTTCTCGAACGCGCCATCGGCGTGTTCTGGCAGAACGGCTATGCCGGAACGTCGCTGCGCGACCTGACGCAGGCGACGGGCCTGAGTTCGGCGGCGCTCTATCACCGTTTCAACGACAAGGACGGCCTGTTCGTCGAAGCGCTGCGCCGCTATGCGGACGAGGGATTGGTGGAGCGTCTGGCTCGTCTCTCTGCCTCCGGCGATCCTCTCGGGGCGATCTGCCGCTTCCTCGACGAGCTGATCGCGATGTCGCTCGCGGATCCGCATCATCGCGGCTGCCTTCTGGTCAACACGGCGCTCGACGGGGCGGCGATGTCGGACGCGGCGCGCGCGCTCGTGCGCGCACGCCTCGGCGAGGTCGAGCGCTTCTTTGCCGAGCGGCTGGAACACGCGGTCGCGAGCGGTGATCTTGATCCAAGAGCTGATATCGCCGCGAATGCCACGGCGCTGCTCGGTACGGTGTTCGCCATCCGCGTGATGGCCCGCCTCGACCCTGACCCCAAGCGGCTACGCGCGCTGGCGGACCACGCCATCGCGAGCCTCCCCCGGCCCTCGCAAACCAGAAGCAAAGGACTCCGCCGATGATCGACCTCCACTACTGGACGACGCCCAACGGGCACAAAGTGACGATCTTCCTCGAGGAGACGGGTCTGCCGTATCGCGTCATTCCCGTGAACATCAGCGCGGGCGACCAGTTCAAGCCGGAGTTCCTGGCCATCGCCCCGAACAACCGAATCCCGGCGATCGTCGATGCCGCGCCGGCCGACGGCGGCGCCCCGGTCAGCGTCTTCGAGTCCGGCGCCATCCTGCAATACCTGGCGGAGAAGACAGGGAAGTTCCTGCCCGCCGACATGCGCGGCCGTGCCGAGGTCATGCAGTGGCTATTCTGGCAGATGGGCGGCCTCGGCCCGATGGCCGGGCAGAACCATCACTTCGTCCAATACGCGCCCGAGAAGCTGCCCTACGCCATCAACCGATATGTCAACGAGACGAACCGGCTCTACGGCGTGCTGAACAAGCGGCTCGCCGATCGCGAGTTCGTCGCCGGCGCCTATTCGATCGCCGATATGGCGAGCTACCCCTGGATCGTGCCGCACAAGCGTCAGCAGCAGAATCTCGATGACTTCCCGCATCTGAAGCGGTGGTTCGAGACGATACAATCTCGCCCCGCCGTTCAGCGCGCTTATGCACTGGCAGAAAAGATCAACACCGCCCCCACGGTGAGCGAGGAATCCCGCGCGCTGCTGTTCGGCCAGACGGCCGCAAATCCGACGGGAGTAAACGCATGAGCGCCGAACTACGCCTGTTCGATCTGGCCGGCGCCGACGACGCAGTCCGCTTCAGCCCGAATTGCTGGCGCACGCGACTTGCGTTGGCGCACAAGGGGCTGCCCGTCGAAACCGTTGCCTGGCGCTTCACGGAGAAGGACGCCATCGCCCAGTCTGGCCAGGGCAAGGTGCCCGTTCTCGTGGCGGGCGACAAATGGCTCTACGAGAGCTGGGATATCGCCGAGTTTCTCGAAGACACCTACCCCAAACGGCCCTCCCTGTTCGGCTGCCCGCAGGGCCGCGCGGCGGCGCGCTTCGTCAACCAGTGGGCGAGCGAGGTCCTGCACCCGGCGGTCGCGCGGGTGATCGTGCCCGAGATTCCGGCGGCGCTGCACGAGAAGGACAAGGACTACTTCCGCATGACCCGCGAGGCCGCGTTGGGACGCACCTTCGCGTCAATCGCCGCCGAGCGCGATGAGGCGCTCGCTGCCTTGAGGCGCACGCTGGCGCCGTTGCGCAGCACGCTGGCGAGCCAACCCTTCGTCGCCGGCGCCGCACCGGCCTACGCCGACCATGCCGTCTTCGGCGCCTTCCAGTGGGCGCGCGTCATCAGCCCCGCCGCGCTGACGGCATCCGATGATTCGGTTTCCGCCTGGCAGGAGAGGATGCTCGACGCCTATGGTGGCCTTGCCCGCTCCGCGAAACGAATGGCGGGCGCCTAGCGCGATTTCCCCCATCAAACATCTCTGCCTTCCTCCGCGGAGAAGCGGCTGCTTTGTTGGCCATGCGTCGCGCCCGCAAACTGAATCCCAGCCGCGAATTTGAACGGAGGTCCGTTGTGACGACTGAAGCCAAACTCACCCTGCCGGCGCAATCTTTGGAAAGCAGCGATGCGGCGGTCCGCGGCGTGCTGGACACGTATCTTGACGGCTATGCGCGCTTCCGTGCCGACTCGACCTTCACGCTGGCGGAGCAGGAAGTGGTGTTCCTCGTCATCAGCGTGTCGAACGGCTGCGGTTATTGCACGGCCGCGCATAGCATGATCGCCGACAAGATGTCGAAGGTTCCGGCCGACGTGCTCGAGGCTTTGCGGCTGCGCAAGCCGATCGCAGACGCGCGCCTCGCAGTGCTGGCAAAGTTTACCCAAGTTATGTTCGACACGCGCAGTAGGCCCTCGCAGGCGGACCTCAACAATTTCCGTGCCGCGGGGTTCAGCGATCGGCAGGCCCTCGAGATCGTTCTGGCTTTGGCGGTCAAGACGCTGAGCAACTATGCGAACCGCCTCTTCCACACCGAAGTGGACGGGATGTTTGCCGACTACAAGTTGGCGCCAGCGGCCTGACCAACGCGGCATCACAACGACGGGGCCGCATCGCCGACCCCGTTTTAACATCAGAGGTCGAAATGAACATGACGAGCAAACTTCATCCGGGTCAGACTTTCGTTCCTGTCGCCTTCAAACAGCTTAATGGCGCCGAGTTCACCTTCGGCGCCCCCGGCGGCTGGCAGGCGCTGTTTGTCATCCGCGGCCAGCATTGTCCGATTTGCAAATCCTTTCTCGCGGAAATCGAGCAACGGCGCGAGGCGCTGGCGGCTCTCGGCGTGTCGGTTGCCGCCGTCTCCGCCGACAGCGAAGCGCAGACCCGCCTCACCGCCGAGGCGGCGAGGGTGAACTTCCCGCTGCTCTACGGCATGGACGAGGCGACCATGCACCGTCTCGGCCTCTACGTGTCCGAGCCGCGCTCGGCGCAGGAGACCGACCATCGCTTCCCCGAGCCGGCGCTCTTCGTCGTCAATCCCGAGGGCGAGCTGCATCTCGTGGACATCGCCAACGCGCCCTTCCTGCGGCCCGACCTCGACCGCATCGTGCGCGGGCTCGGTTTCATCATCGAGAAGGCCTATCCGATCCGGGGCACGGTGAAATGAGCCCGCTCGCCGGCATCCACGCCTGCGTCTTCGATGCTTACGGCACCATCTTCGACTTCGCCTCCGCCGCGGCGCGCTGCGCGGAGATCCCCGAGGACAAACGCGCCGCCCTGACCAATCTGTGGCGCGACAAGCAGCTGCAATATACGTGGCTGCGGTCGCTGCAGGACCGCTACGCGGATTTCTGGCAGGTGACGGGTGAAGCGCTGGACTTCACGCTCGACAGCCTCGGCATCGCGACGCCAGCCCTACGCGACCGTCTGATGGACCTTTACCTCACTCTCTCGGCCTTTCCCGAAGTTCCCGACACGCTGCGCCGGCTGAAGGAGGCGGGCTTCGTCACCGCGATCCTCTCCAACGGCTCGCCAGCGATGCTGGATGCGGCGGTGCGCGGGGCCGGCTTGCAGAACCTGCTTGACGCCGTGCTGTCGGCCGACGCCGTGCAGGTCTTCAAGACCCATCCGCGCGTCTACGATTATGTCCTGCAACAGTTCGGGGTCCGCGCGGAGCAGATTTCGTTCCAGTCCTCCAATGCTTGGGACGCGTATGCGGCCTCCGCCTACGGGATGCGCGTGGTGTGGTGCAACCGTTACGGCCAGCGCCGCGAGCGATTGCCGGGCGCGCCGGACCATGAGGTGAAGAGCCTCGCCGAACTGCCGGCGCTGCTGGCTCTGCCGGCCTGACCGCGCCAGGGTGAGACTAGCGCCATGCTTGCGGAGATCCGGCCGCCCGACGCACCTCCCGCGATTTCGGCGATCTATGCCGACATTCGCGCGGTCTCCCGCGTGCCGATGGTCAACCTGATCTGGCTGGCACTTTGCCGCTCTGCCAGGCGCGCTCGACTGGACATGGACCGCAGTGCGACCGCTGGTCGGGTCAGAGGAGATGCAGGCGACGCGCGCGCGCGTCGCTGCGGCCGTGGCGCTGCCCTCGATCCCCCAGCTCGCACCGACGGCCCTGGCGGAGGCCGGCCTCGATGCGGCCGGCCTGGGTGCGCTGCGCGCCATGATGGCGGCCTATGTGCGCGGCAACCTGACGAACATGGTCGCGCTCACCGCGCTGCGCCTGCGGCTCGATGCGCCGGACCGGCCGGCGGCGCGGCTTTCTCCCGCCCCCGCCGCGCCGGCGGCGCTGCCGCTGCCGCCGCTGTCCCGCATCGAGGCGCTGCCGGCCGATCTCGCCGCCACCGTCCGGGCGCTGGCGGCCACGCACGACGGTGCCGGCGACGGCGTGATCCCGAGCCTTTATCTCGCGCTCGCGCCCTGGCCCGGCGTAGCGACGGCCCTCGGCAGCTGGCTCGGCCCGCTCTACGCGCCCGAGGCGATGCGGGTGGCGCGGGGGAGCACGGTGCGGGCGGCGGAGCAGAAGGCGGCGGCGATGCTGCCCGCGGTCGGGCCGGCGCCGGAAGGGCTTGCCGCGATGCGCCCGACGCTCGATCGGTTCACCCGTCTCGTCGTCCCTGACCTGATCTCGGTCTGCATCGCGCTCGAAGGGGCGTTGTCCGGCAGTTAGCACTGCGCATTTACACCGCCTGCAACCAGAGGCAACAAACTTACCGTTTGGCGCTGGTTTCAAGTGCGCTGGCCGAATTCATCGTTCAGTTCCGCCCACTTGCCTCTGATTCCTCAGGCCTCGTTTACTTGAGCCGGGCGCAGTTCGCCCAACCACGATAGAACGAAGCCTACGAAGCCCGTCAGTACTGTAGGCCGTTCATCACTCGGCTAATCCGGACTTGGTCCCACTTGGTCGACCACTGGACGAGTTGCGCCCTCTACCGAAAGTCGACCGACACGGGATTACCGGTGACCTAACGACGGGTCTTATCTGGGATTTCCAGCCTCAGGGCGTACTACCACCAGCAGTACCTGGCGAAAAATCCGGACGGGTATTGCGGGCTGGGGGGATGCGGGGTGCCCTTCAAATTCGCGGAGTTGTCGGCGGGCGAGAAGGCGTAGTCGGAGCGATACGGTGGGTTTCAGAGGGAAACCCGCTGGTTAGTGTCGTCCTCAACGAAGGTCCTGCCTGTGGCTCCGGGTAGATACAGGATGCATGCGGCGTTGGGGTCTGCCAGACGTCTACCGTCGGCTGCGGGTAGGGACCGCCCGCTGTGAAGCTCATGAGCAGTGATTGCGGTAGCTACGATTCGTAGCTACAATGCGTCATGTACACTTGGGATGAAGCGAAACGACGGGTGAATCTGCGCAAGCATGGCATCGATTTCCGCGACGCACCGAAGATCTTCCGCGGATTCACGCTCACGGCAGAAGATGATCGGGAATTCCACGGTGAGCAGCGTTTTCTCACGCTAGGTTTGCTTGAGGATCAAGTCGTCTCGGTAGCCCACGCCGAGCGCGGGAAGGACATCCGGATCATTTCGATTCGCAAGGCAACGAAACATGA
>JAKBAU010000148.1 GCA_021808875.1 Pseudomonadota bacterium
GCGGCCCATATCATCCTTGAGATGATATTTTTGTACATACTCGTTGTTTTCGAAGGTCGGGAATTTCTGATAGAAGCCGCTGCCCTGCGGCAGGGCAGGGCCGGCAAAGTCAGGGCCCATATGGCAACCGGTGCAACCGGTCTGCTCGACCAGTTTCATACCGCGCAGCGCTTGCGCCGACAGGGCCTTTTTGTCGCCTTTCATGTAGCGGTCAAAGGCGCTGTTGGGGGTGAGCAGGGTGCGTTCATAGGCAGCGATCGCCATGGCGATGTGGTCATAGGTGACCGGCGTCTTGCCGGCAAAGACCTGGGCGAAGGCATGGGCGTAGCCGGGAATGGACTGGATACGCGCCACTGTCGCTGCCGCCGAGGGCATACCCATCTCGATCGGGTTGAGGATGGGGCCTTTCGCCTGCTCTTCCAGGGAGGCAGCGCGGCCATCCCAGAACTGTACACTGAGGAAAGCGGCATTCCACACGGTCGGAGCGCTACGCCCGCCTTTTTGACCGCCGACGCCGATGGAAACCGGGCGATTGTCGGTGCCATTGCTCATGACGTTGTGACAGGAGTTGCAGGAGACTGTGCCATCGACGGACAGTCGCGGATCAAAATAGAGCTGCTGGCCGAGCGCGATCTTGGCGGCGCTCATCGGGTTGTCGGCAGGGATGGGCGGCGTCGCCGGCAAGGCTTCGAGGGCTTGTGCGGCGGCGCCTAGACCGAGCAGGCATGAGACGAGCAGTGCGGATTTGACGATGAGCATCGATATCTCCTTTCCAGAAGCGCAGATGGCAGGGCTAGGCACAGTGGCTGCCAGCAGTCTAGTCCGAATCGGCCAGTGTGTATCGCTATGCATGTAAAAATCATGCCAGCGCTCCGCCATCGCCAAGCCCGGCAGCATCGCTCGCCAGGACATCCGTGCCGGCGCTGTGATCGAGCACCTGCAGGAGCTGATCGAGCTCGTCGCGCAGGTTGGCGAGGCCGGGCGCGTCGAGGCCGAGCTCGGCGAGCAGGCGCGCCGGGATGATGCGACAGGTCTCGCGTAAGGCCCAGCCGCGTTCGGTCAGGGCGATGCGCACCGCCCGTTCATCGCTGGGATCGCGCTGTCGCTCGATCATGCCCTGCTCCTGCAGGCGCTTGAGCAGCGGCGTCAAGGTGTTGGAGTTGAGGCGCGCCTGTTCGCCGAGCACGCCGATGCGGCAAGGTGAGAACTCCCACAAAATCATCAGGATGATGTATTGCGGATAGGTCAGACCAAGCGGCGCCAGCACCGGCTGGTAAAGACGGGTCACCAGCCGCGAGGCGGCGTAAAGACGAAAGCAGATCTGGTCGCGCAACAGCGGCCCGTTCTGGTCAGTGGCGGGCACGACAGACTCCTCGGAGGATGGCAGGCATCATGATGCTCCGTCGGGTAGGCCGCGGGCAAGTCGAGCTTGCTGCAAGGCGGCGAGGCGGTGTTCGCGGATGGCGGTTTGCAGGGCGTGGCCGCGCAGACCGCGGTCGAGGACATCGTGCAGGGACAGCCCTTGCACGACGTCGTATGCGGCGATCAGCCAATCGCCTTGTGGATAGGCTTGTTCCTGCTGGCCGAGGCGACCGCGCACATCGATGTGACAGGCGAGGACGAAATCGCGCAGACGCTGCGGCCGGCGCAGGCCATCACAGGCCTCGATGAGGGACAGCTGCGCCGCCGCGTCGTCGACCTGCAGGCGATGCAGGTGCAGGTGCTCAGCGCAGACCAAAAGAGCCAGTTCCGTCGTTTCGCGCGGCAGGCGCAGGCGCTGTGCGAAGGCCCGCACCAGCGGCAGGCCGCGTTCGCCATGACCGGGATGCGAGGGCAGCAGAGCGCGCGGTGTTGCCGCCTTGCCGAGATCATGCAGGAGCACGGCCGTGCGCACCGGCAGAGAGGCTTGCATCGCGGCGGCGACGTCGAGACAGAGCATCAGGTGTTCGCCGGTGTCGACTTCGGGATGCCAGGCCGCCGACTGCTCAACGCCAAACAGATCGGCGATCTCGGGAAACCACACGGGCAGGGCGCCGACCTCGCGCAGGACGCGGAAATAGAGCGCCGGGCGTTCCTGTTGCAGGGCCTTGCAGGTCTCCTGCCAGACACGTTCCGGACTCAGGCTGACGAGTTCGCCACTGGCGCAGATCTGTCGCATCAGCTGCAAGGTCGAAGGCGCGATGTGAAAGCCGAGCGGCGCCAGACGGGTGGCGAAACGCGCGACGCGCAGCACGCGTAAGGGATCTTCGACGAAAGCGGGTGAAACATGGCGCAGCACGCGCGCCTGCAGATCGGCGGCGCCGCCATAAGGATCGATCAGATTCCCGGCCTCGTCCTGGGCGATGGCATTGATCGTCAGGTCACGCCGGGCGAGGTCTTCCTCCAGGCTGATCTGCGGCGTAGCGACGCAGTCGAAGCCGGTATGTCCCTGGCCGCGTTTGCGCTCCTGCCGCGCCAAGGCGTATTCCTCGCCGCTGTCGGGATGCAGAAAAACGGGAAAGTCCTTGCCGACCTGACGGTAGCCGAGCGTGAGCAGCGCTTCGGCGCTAGCGCCGACCACGACATGGTCGCGTTCGCTGACGGGTAGGCCGAGCAGGCGGTCACGAACGGCCCCCCCGACGAGATAGCTGCGCATAAGACCTATCCTCCAAGTCCGGCACGATTATAGCCACAGACGCGCTAGATCTGGACCTGACGTTCGACGCCATCGCGGCCCACCGACCAGCGCGTGCAGACCTGGCCGGCATGACAGGACTCGAGGTGGACATCGAATTTCCATAAGTGATAGAGGTGTTTGAGGACGTCTTCGGTGCTGCTGCCAAGAGGACGGCCGTGATGTTGTTCATGGCGCAGGGTGAGACTGCGGTCACCGCGCAGATCGACGTTCCACACCTGGATATTGGGCTCATTCATCGACAGGTTGTACTGGTCGGAGAGCGCCTGCCGCACACTGCGAAAGCCCTCATCGTCATGGATGGCGGCGACCAAGCGATAGTCCGCCGCGGGTTGGTCGAGCAGCTGAAAGAAGCGAAAACGCCGCATCAGACGCGGGCTGAGAAATTGCTGGATGAAGCTCTCATCCTTGAAGTTCTGCATGGCGAACTGCAAGGTGGCGCGCCAGTCCGAGCCGGCGATGTCGGGAAACCAGTGCCGATCCTCGGCTTCGGGATGCTCGCAGATGCGCCGCAGATCGGTGTACATGGCATAACCGAGGGCGTAGGGGTTGATGCCGTTGAAGGCGGGGCTGTCGTAGTCAGGCTGAGCGATCACTGCCGTGTGCGAGCGCAGAAATTCAAGCATGAAGCCATCGCTGACCAGACCGTTGTCATAGAGGTCGTGGAGCAGGCGGTAGTGCCAGAAGCAGGCCCAGCCCTCGTTCATCACCTGCGTCTGGCGTTGCGGATAGAAGTACTGCGCCAGTTTGCGCACGATGCGCACCACTTCGCGTTGCCAGGGTTCGAGCAAAGGGGCGTTCTTCTCGATGAAGTAGAGTAGATTCTCCTGCGGCTCGCTGGGGAAGCGCCGAGCCGGGTCGTCCAGTGCGTCGTGGCCGCCGCGTTGCGGCAGGGTGCGCCAGAGCAGATTGACCTGCTTTTGCAGCAGGGCTTCGCGCTCTTCCTGCCGCTGTTGTTCTTCGGCGGCCGAGATCGGGTAGGGACGCTTGTAGCGATCGACGCCATAGTGCATGAGGGCGTGGCAGGCGTCGAGCACCGCCTCGACTTCGCGCAGGCCATGACGCTCCTCGCAGCGGCGCAGATAGTGGCGGGCGAAGACCAGATAGTCGATGATGCTGCCGGCGTCGGTCCAGGTGCGAAACAGATAATTGCCCTTGAAGAAAGAGTTGTGACCGTAGCAGGCGTGCGCGATGACCAGCGCCTGCATGGCCATCGTGTTCTCCTCCATGAGATAGGCGATGCAGGGATTGGAATTGATCACGATCTCATAGGCCAGCCCCATCTGACCGCGTTTGTAAGCGTGGTCGACGCCGACGAAGTGCTTGCCGAAGGACCAGTGATGATAGTGGATGGGCATGCCGACGGCGGCGTAGGCGTCCATCATCTGCTCCGAGGTGATGATCTCGATCTGGTTCGGATAGGTGTCGAGATGATGCTCTCGGTGCGCGATGAGTGCGATTTCCTCGTCATAGCGGGCGAGCCGTTCGAAAGTCCATTCGGCATCCGTGGACAGGGGTTTGCGGCGAGCCATGCGCGATCGGCGGCGTTACGCCGCCGCCTCCTTCTTACGCGCGAAGAGTTCGCGGAAAACGGGATAGATGTCTTCCTGACCGACGATTTGCTGCATGGCGAAACGCCCCTTGAACTCGGCGCACAGAGGTGCGTAGGATGCCCATAGCGCTTGATGCTCGTGCGGCGTGATCTCGATGTAGGCGTAGTACTGCAGATGCGGCAGGATCTGCTCGCGCAGCAGATCCTGGCAGAGCGGCGAGTCGTCGTTCCAGTTATCGCCGTCCGAAGCCTGGGCGGCGTAGATGTTCCAGTCAGCGACCGGATAGCGTCGCTGGATGATCTCCTGCATCAGCTGCAAGGCGCTGGAAACGATGGTGCCACCGGTCTCACGCGAGTAGAAGAAGTCCTGTTCGTCGACCTCTTTGGCGCTGGTGTGGTGGCGGATGAAGACCAGTTCGATGCGGCGATAATTGCGCTGCAAAAAAAGGTAGAGCAGGATGAAGAAGCGTTTGGCGAGGTCCTTCATCGCCTGGGTCATCGAGCCGGAGACGTCCATGAGGCAGAACATCACCGCCTGGGCGGTCGGTTTGGCCACCTGGACATGATGGTTGTAGCGCAGGTCATAGGTGTCGATGAAGGGGATGCGCGCCAGCTCGGCGCGCAGTTCGGCGATGCGTTCCGCCAGCGCCTGCATAGCCGGGGAGTCGGCCGCTTCGGCGCGCGCTAGGCGCTCGGCGTATTCGTCGAGAAGGTGCTGCAGTTGCCGCCGGCGATCGCCGCCGAGGGCGATGCGGCGCAGCTGTGCCTGACGCAGGCTGCGCACGATATTGATCTTGGCGGGGTGACCGCTGCTGACGATACCCGCCTTTTGCCACTGTCGCGTCTCGACGCCGGCGAGGCGGCGTTTGACCATGCGCGGCAGGGCGAGGTCGCTGAAGAGGAAGTCGAGGAACTCGTCGCGCGAGATGTTGAAGACGAAGTCATCCTCGCCTTCGCCTTGGTCGCTGGCCTCGCCCGTACCTTGCCCCTGGCCGGCGGCGTCTGGGCGCGGCAGGCGATCGCCGCTTTGAAAATCGTGATTGCCCGGCAGCACCTGCTGCTGCTCGCCGCCTTGGCCATGCCGGAAAACGGGTTCGGCGATGTCGCGCGTCGGGATCGAGACATGATCGCCACGTTCGATGTCGGTGATCGAACGACGCGTCACCGCCTCACCGACGGCGCGCTGGATCTGCTCGCGATAGCGCTCGAGAAAGCGTTGCCGATTGACCGCGCTGCGATGCCGTCCATTGGGACGACGGTCGATGATATAGCTCACGACACCTCCTCCCCAGGTCAGGGAATCCGCTGCTTACTGTGATTTGCGCACGCGTAGATACCACTCGGAGAGTAAGCGAACCTGTTTTTCGGTGTAGCCGCGATCCACCATGCGGCGGACAAAGTCCTGGTGCTTCTGCTGGTCACCCTTGGACGCCTTGGGATTGAAAGAGATCACCGGTAGCAGATCCTCGGTGTTGGAGAACATCTTCTTTTCGATGACGGCGCGCAGCTTCTCATAGGAGAGCCAGCTTGGGTTTTTGCCCTGATTGTTGGCCCGCGCGCGCAGCACGAAATTGACCACTTCGTTGCGGAAGTCCTTGGGATTGGAGATGCCTGCCGGCTTCTCGATCTTTTCCAGCTCCTCGTTCAGGGCCTGACGGTTGAGGATCTCGCCGGTGTCGGGGTCGCGGAACTCCTGATCCTGGATCCAGAAGTCGGCGTACATGACGTAGCGGTCGAAGATGTTCTGCCCGTATTCGGAGTAGCTTTCGAGATAGGCGGTCTGGATTTCCTTGCCGATGAATTCGACGTAGCGCGGCGCCAGATATTCCTTGAGAAAGCCGAGATAGCGATCCTGGACGTCTTGACCGAACTGTTCCTGCTCGATCTGCATCTCAAGAACATGCAAGAGATGGACGGGATTGGCGGCAATTTCGCTGTGATCATAGTTGAAAACGCGCGAGAGAATCTTGAACGCGAAGCGCGTCGACAGTCCCGTCATGCCTTCATCGACGCCGGCGGCGTCGCGATACTCCTGGTAGGACTTGGCCTTGGGATCGGTGTCTTTCAGATTTTCGCCGTCGTAGATACGCATTTTCGAATAGATCGATGAGTTCTCTGGTGACTTCAAGCGCGACAGGACGGAGAACTGCGCCAGCATGCGCAAGGTGTCGGGAGCGCAGGGGGCGGTGCGCAGCGAGGAGCCCTCGAGCAGCTTGCGATAGATGGCGATCTCTTCGCTGACGCGCAGACAGTAAGGCACCTTGACGATGTAGATGCGATCGATGAAGGCCTCATTGTTCTTGTTGTTGCGAAAGCCCTGCCATTCCGCCTCGTTGGAGTGGGCGAGCACGACGCCATCGAAAGGGATGGGACCGATGGCCTCGGTGCCATTGTAATTGGCTTCCTGGGTCGCGGTCAGCAGGGGATGCAGGACCTTGATCGGCGCCTTGAACATTTCGACGAACTCGAGCAGACCGCGGTTGGCTTTGCACAGGCCGCCGGAGTAGGCGTAGGCGTCTGGATCATTCTGGGCGTAGGACTCGAGTTTGCGGATGTCGACCTTGCCGACCAGGGCCGAAATGTCCTGGTTGTTTTCATCGCCGGGCTCGGTTTTGGCGATGGCGATCTGATCGAGGAGAGAGGGGTAGCGCTTGACCACCTGGAACTTGCTGATGTCGCCGCCCAATTCATGCAGGCGCTTCATCGCCCAGGGCGACATGATGCCGCGCAGATAACGTGTCGGAATGCCGTACTCCTCCTGCAGGATCTGTCCATCCTCGTCGGCGTCGAACAGCGCCAGTGGCGACTCGTTGATCGGACTGCCGGCGATGGCGTAGAAAGGCGTCTTTTCCATCATCGATTTCAGGCGTTCGGCCAGCGACGACTTGCCGCCGCCCACCGGTCCGAGCAGATAGAGGATCTGCTTGCGCTCCTCCAGCCCCTGGGCGGCGTGGCGGAAATAGGCGACGATCTGCTCGATCGCCTCCTCCATGCCGTAGAACTCGGCGAAGGCCGGGTAGCGTTTGATGATCTTGTTAGAAAAGATGCGCGACAGGATCGGGTCGCGTGCGGTATCGACGAGTTCGGGCTCCCCGATGGCCTGCAGCAAGCGTTCGGCGGCGCTGGCATAGGCGGCAGGATCTCGGCGACAGACCTCGAGATAGTCCTGCAGGCTGATGACGTCTTCGCGCGACTGCTCATAGCGATGCTGCACGTGGGTAAAAATCGACATGGCTCTCTCCCGACGGACTCGCACTTTCAGACTAGACCGAAAATCAGGGGATGGATACGTCCGGCGCTGATTTTTCGGCACGCGCCTTCAAGCGACGGGCCAGCCACCGGGCTGACAGGCCTGTGCGATGATCTCGTCGCGCTCGAGATCGTAGGCGCTCAGCGCCCCTCCCCAGACACAGCCGGTGTCGAGGGCGACGACGTCGCTGTAGCCGGTGCCATCGACCAGCGTCGACCAGTGACCGAAGAAGATGCGGCGCTCTTCCCAGTCGGCGTGTGGCCAGCGAAACCAGGGAGCGAAGCCCGCCGGCATGTCGTCCGTCTCACCCAGTTTGTGCCGGAATTCGAGTCGGCCGGCGGCGGTGCACAGGCGCATGCGCACGAGGTAGTTGGTGATGACGCGCAGTCGCTCATAGCCCTGCAGGGTCTCCTGCCAGAGCTCCGGCGTGTCGCCCATCATCGCCGCCAGGAGCTGACGGTGGTCGTCGTCGCGCAAGGCGCTCTCGAGTTCACGCGCCAGGCGGCGGGCGTCAGCCAGGCTCCAGCAGGGCGGGATGCCGGCGTGGACGAGGACGGCGCGATCATCCGGGAGATCGAGCAGCATCGGACGCTGTCGTAGCCAGGATGCCAGTTCATCGCGATCAGGAGCTGCGAGCAGGGTGTCGAGGCGATCCTTGCTCGCCGCCCGGCGCTGGCCGTCGAGGATCATCAGAAGATGGAGGTCGTGATTGCCGAGGACGCTGTCGGCGGAGCTGCCGAAGTCGCGCAGCAGGCGCAGGGTGGCCAGGGAATCCTCGCCGCGACTGACCAGGTCGCCGGCGCAAAGCAGGGTGTCGCGGCTCGGCGAGAAGTCGAGACGGAGGAGCAGGGCGCGCAAGGCGGCGTGACAGCCTTGCAGATCGCCGACGAGGTAGCGCGCCATCAGTGCAGGGCTCCCGGCACGGCGAGGGTGAAGGCCGGGATGTCGGCCTCG
>JAKBAU010000149.1 GCA_021808875.1 Pseudomonadota bacterium
CGAAGAAGCGCGAGACAAAATCATAATCGTCAAAACCTTTGGCGGTAGTGATGAGCCCCCACATTCCCTGCGCATGCAGCAAGGGCGCGATCTTTCCAGGTCCCTCGATGCGCGCAATCGTCTCGGCGTCGTCCCACACTGCCGTAATGTAACGCGCTCTGAGAAGTTCCTGCGGCGGCGGCGTACCCAAGGCCGCGGCAAGCCCCTCGGCAAAGCTTTTGTCCCACCATGGTGTTGGCGGATCGGACGGCAGTGACATCTCGTGCCAGCCGTCGTCGCCACGGCAAACGGAGAGCTTGCCCGAGCGGGTTTCAAAGCTGACCTCTGTGAGATCTGGTTCAAGCTCAGTAAAGATAAGATGGGCGCTCGCCAGGGTCGCGTGACCACAGAGATCGACCTCCGCCTGCGGCGTGAACCATCTGAGATCGTACTGTCCAGCAGCTGTACGAACAAAGAATGCCGTTTCAGAGAGATTGTTTTCGTTGGCGATCTTTTGCATCAACTCTGCGCCGGGAAACCGCTCGAGCGGCACCAGCGCGGCAGGATTGCCTTCAAATGGATGCCGGGCAAAGGCATCGACCTGCCACATCTTCAGCTTCATCGCCAATCTCCGTACTTTGATGGTGTGGGCACATATGCCCATCTTGGGATCAATACCGTCACCAGCCCTCCATACGGGGCTCACCCCGTCTTGAACAAGCTTATCCGCCTGTCGGGGTTTGCAAAAGCGCGCGGAACTCGTCGCGGAGTTCATCCACCGAGGTGATCACCAGCCCTTTAGGCACGCCTATATCAACGAGCAGCGCTTCACTGAGCTGCAGGCTCGATTCGATGGTTTCTGGAACCGCATCGCTGACTCCCAGTGCGTAAAGTCGCTTGGCATGTTCCGCATCACGCGCTCTCGCGACAATGATCAGATCAGCCCGCTCCGCCCGCGCCGCCACGACCACAGCATCGGCGGCGCTAGCGTCATCCATGGTCACAACCAGGGCTCTTGCATCCTTGACGCCGCAATGGCGCAGCAGCTCAATCCGGCGCGCATCGCCAAAGAAGGTCGGACTTCCTCTGCGCCGTTCACGCGCGACAAGCCCCGCATGGGCATCGATCGCGATAAAGTCGATATTGTGACGCTTCAGCATCTGACCAACCAGTTCACCGACACGCCCATACCCCACAATCAGAACATGATTTCTGGTGTCTTCCGGAGCAGGCAGAATGTCCGCCAGCAGCGTTTCCTCACGCGAGCCCACCTTGAAGCGCTCAGAAAGGTGGACCAGTGGCGGAATGGCAAACATGGTGATGGTGGCAGCAATGAGGGCGTTGGTCCCGGTTGCGACCGTAACGATATGACCGGCCATCGACTGGCTGATCAGAACGAGGGCAAACTCTCCGGACGGCGCCAGTATCATCGCTGTCTGAGCCGCAACCGCAGCGGGCAGTCCTGCCAGACGGCATAAGGGCGCGATCACGAGGACCTTGATAGCCAGAATGCCGCCAACGAGACCGAGCAGCAGATAGGGCGCGGCCGCAATCTGCCCGAAATCAAGGCGAGCCCCTACGGCGGTAAAGAAAAGACCAAGCAGCAATCCCTGGAAGGGTTCGATGGTCATGGCGATCTGCCGCCGAAACTCAGTTTCCGCAAGCAGCAGTCCAGCAATGAAGGTCCCCAGCGCCATGGATTGGCCCAAGGCTGCCGTGGCCGCCGCCGCACCGATCACCACCAGAAGCGATGCCGCAACAAAAAGTTCACTGCTCCGGGTCTGTGCCACCAGCCGGAATAGCGGCTTCAATACCAGGCGCCCGAAACCAACCAGTAGTGCAAACTCAAGCAGACCTGTCGCCAGCGCCAGGAGCGCCGCCCAGCCCGAATGTCTGACGTTGTCCGGTGACAACAAGGTGAGCATGAACAGCAGGGGAGCCACGGCGAGGTCCTGGAACAGCAGGATTGCGAAGCTCGTCCGTCCGGCTGCGGAATTGAGCCGGCGGCGCTCGGACAATGCCGGCAAAACGATCGCCGTCGAAGACAAAGCAAGCGCCGTGCCATAGACGATCGCCGAGCGCGGCTGTGCTCCGAGGAGATAGGCGATCAAGCCGATGGCAGCTGAGCAGATGGTCACCTGGGCAGGCCCTAGCCCGAAGACGAACGATCGAAGTCGCAGCAGGCGGTCGAACGACAATTCAAGACCGATCATGAAGAGGAGAAAGGCAACCCCCAAATCTCCCAACTCGGCCATGCGGACCGGATCATCGAAACTGACATAGCTGAGAACTGGCAGAGCATGGGCCAGAGCACCCAGGCCAAAAGGGCCAAGCAGGACCCCGGCGGCGAGAAAACCCAGCACCGCCGAAAGGTGCAAGCGGGCGAACAGCGGCACGATCACCGCGGCAACACCGAGGAAGAGCAAAAGATCAGAACTGACATGGGTCGCGCCGAGCATGGCAAAAGGCTGCCGCCGCTCGTCAGGCAAAGCAAGTGATGCCACCCCAAGACGCGACCTTTGGCCCCGTTACCGGCCGGTTAGCGGCTCAGGGGGTCGCCGCGGGGTTCGTAACTGCCGCGCTGGAACGGATATGACTGCGGCGCTCTGCAAGCGTGCGCTTCATCTGAGTCTGCAGCTTTTCGAAGGCACGAACCTCGATCTGACGAACCCGTTCTCGGGAAATGCCATATTTCTGCGACAGCTCCTCGAGCGTCGACGGCTCGTCCTGGAGGCGCCGTGCCGCGATGATCTCACGCTCACGCTCATTGAGTTCTTCCAGGGCCGTACTGAGCAGCTCACGCCGTTCATTAAGCTCTTCGCTGCCTGCCAGTATGGCCTCCTGGTCAAGGCCATCATCGGTCAACCAGTCCTGCCACTCGGCGTCAGACTCGCTTTTCACCGGTGCGTTGAGCGAGGAGTCCGGTGCCGACAAGCGCCGGTTCATGTCCACGACATCATGCTCGGGAACCCCAAGCCTGTGGGCGATTTCGCGGACATGCTCGGGTGTCAGATCACCCTCTTCAAGGGCATTGATCTGACTTTTGGCCTTGCGCAGGCTGAAAAACAGCTTCTTCTGATTGGCCGTCGTGCCCATTTTGACGAGGCTCCACGACCTTAGGATGAATTCCTGAATCGCTGCCCGAATCCACCACATCGCATAGGTGGCCAGACGAAAGCCCTTATCGGGCTCAAAGCGTTTGACCGCTTGCATCAGCCCGACATTGCCCTCCGAGACGATCTCGGAGATCGGCAAGCCATAGCCGCGATAGCCCATGGCGATCTTGGCCACGAGACGTAGATGGCTGGTCACCAGGCGACGGGCCGCTTCTGGGTCCTGGTGTTCCTTCCAGGCCTTGGCCAGCATGTATTCTTCTTCGGGTTGTAAAAGCGGAAATTTGCGGATTTCAGACAGGTAACGTGACAGGCCGCTCTCGCCTGCCAGCGCCGGCACTCCTCGGCTGCTCATCAAATCAGGCCCCCTTGGCCCTGGTTTCCCCGGCGCTTCAGCCGCCGGGCAATGACGTCCCTCCGCTTTCTTCGATAACGCGCCAGAGAGCAAAATGGACCTAACGCTCCGCCAAAATAGCCGAAGCGGTCTGTGTAAAATGGGAAGCCTCGAGCCCTAAATCAAGGGCATGGTCTCGCCCTGCCGCGTCACGGCCCGTTCAGCAGACGAAGGGACTCGATGAGGCCCGCAAAGTCAGCCGGCCAGTCTGATTCAAACCGCAGTGTGCGGTTGAGTATGGGGTGATGGAAGCCAAGCAGGCGGGCATGCAAAGCCTGCCGCGCAAAGCCGGCCGCAGCACCATAGGCGGCGATCTGCGCGTCATTGCGGCCCCGGGGGGTACCGCGGGCACGCCCATAGGTGGGGTCCCCGATAAGCGGATGCCCCAGATGGGTGAGGTGGACGCGGATCTGATGGGTGCGCCCGGTCTCAAGTCGGCATTCGACCAACGCCGCGAAGGGCTGGCTCGTGGGCCCGAAACGTTCCAGCGTGCGATAGCGCGTGCGCGCCTCCTTGCCACCGCCACGGACCACTCCCATGCGTTTGCGATCAAACGGATTGCGAGCGATCAACCCCTCGATCCGGCCCTCCGCCTGGCGGGGGGCGCCCCACACCACCGCGTGATAAGCCCGTTCAATGGCATGGGCGGCAAACTGCTTGGCCAGGCTCGTCATCACTTTCTCGGTCTTGGCGGCCACCAGAAGGCCGGTTGTGTCCTTGTCCAGGCGGTGGACAATGCCTGGACGGGCAACCCCGCCCACCCCCTTCAGGCTCTCTCCGCAATGAGCGATAAGCGCGTTGACAAGGGTTCCGTCCGGATTGCCGGCTGCTGGATGGACGACGAGGCCGGCCTGCTTGTCGATGACGATGAGATGCTCGTCCTCGTAGACCACCTTGAGGGGGATGGCCTGCCCAACCGGCTCTGCCGCAACAGGTGGAGGTATCGTCAGCTCAAAATCTTGCGCGGGTTTGATTCGATAATTGGCGTCTTTTATGGTCTCGCGCCCCGAGGTGACCCGTCCGCTGGCGATCAGAGCCTGCAGACGGGCACGACTGAGTTCGGGAAATTTAGCAGCAAGAAACCGGTCGAGGCGCCAGCCAGCCTCCGCCACGTTGGCACGGGCGCAGCGCCGCTCTGGCTCGGAGGTTAAAATGTCAGGCACTTCGGATCGCGACATGAACGATGATGTGGCGCGCAGCGCCGCCAAGGTCAATCCACCTGTTGAGAGGGGTGCCCTGCACACCTTCGCGGTCAGCCTCGTGGTAGTGCTTTCCACGCTGATCGTGATCGGCGTCGGGCTGCTCATTTATGGCTTCCTGCGTCGCAGTGAACCGGCAAAACCCGCCCCTGTGAGGGTTGCCGCACCTCAGGCCACGCACACCTTCGTCTTGCCCGGCCACGCGGTCATCAAAACGGTGAGCGTTGCGCAGAACCGCCTTGTCCTCACGCTTGAAACTGGACGCGGTGAGGAAGTCGACATCTTCGACCTCAAGGATGGGCATCTGGCTGCACGGATCCTGGCACCCGCAGCAAAACCATGATCGACAGACTGGTTCTGACCAATGCCCTGAGGGAGCAGATCGCCCGCGAAGCCGAGGAGAGCTTTCCGCGCGAATGCTGCGGGCTGGTCGAGGGAACCCTTTCGGATGGTACCGCCCAGGCCGTCTCCCTGCATCCCTGCGCCAATCTGGCCAAAGAGCCAGACCGCTTTGAAATTGACCCGCGCGACCACATCAGGCTGCTGCGTCAGCTGCGCGGCAGTCCGCACAGCCTCATCGGCTGCTATCACTCTCACCCCAATGGCCAGGCAGCCGCGTCTGCGCGCGACACCCTGGGCGCAAGCGAAGAAGACTTCCTGTGGCTCATTCAGGCGGTTCGGTGCGATGGCGCAGGTGAGCTCGGTGCCTTTGTGTTCGGCCAGAATCGCTTTCACGCTCTCTGCATTGCCGATCGGCGCTGACACCATGGCCTCAACGGCAAACTCAAGGCCACGCCAAGCCAATCATTGGCGCACCAGACCAGGGAAAACTCATGCCGCGATGAGGCTTGGGAGGTATTCGTCGTGCCAGGCGGCGGTTTTCCGCGTGAGGCGCATGGAGTCCTGGATGGGCGACATCCGGTAGAGGTTGTTCGTCATGTGGCGCAGGGTGGTGACGTTGGCGGGCGCGTGCCCGGCTCGGATCCGCCATTCGTCGTCGCGGAACATCATGTCCATAGCAGTGCAAACCATTTTCTCCCATCCAGTGATCGCGGATCATGGGACCGAGAGCGCTCGCCGGTAAGGCCAGCCAGGTGATGTAGTCCCGCGTTTCACGCAGGATTTTTTCATCGCTCTCGCGCTGGCTTTCAACAATGACGACGCTCTCCGATCCGGGACAGTTATGGCGCACCTGCAGCCATCCGACATCATGGATCATGGTGTATTTCCGTGTTTCGATGCGTCCGTGGTCGCCATCGACGGTCTCGTGCCGGCTAACCCTGGACTCCTTGAATCCATTGGCTCTCTGCTCCGCCGCAAAGATCTCGACATCCTCGCGCAAGGTCCCCTGATTGCCCTTGAGTGCGATGATGTAATCCGCCTTCTTGTCTCTGATTTTCTTCGCCATGGCACGCTGGCATCCCATGGCGTCGATAGTGATGACAGCACCTTCGATTTGCATCATGTCGAGCAGCGCGGGAATGGCAACGATCTCACTGGACTTCTCGCTCACCTTGACCTGCGCCAGCGCCCGGCGCTGACGCGCGGCAAAGGCCGAGACCATGTGGATCGGGTCCTTTGCGCCTTTCTTTTGATAGTAGCGACGCAAGGTTTTGCCATCGATCGCGATGACCTCGGCCGGGGTTTTGGTCAGCGCCGCAACCCGGCGCACAAAGCAGCGCTGGAAGGCGCGAGGGTCGAGCGAGGCAAAAATATCGCCCAGGGTATCATGGGGAGGGGTTCCATCAGCGAAGGGGCGGAAGCGCCTCAACAGGGCGAGTGTCTTGACGCCGAACCAGGCGAAATCGGTGAAGCCATCAGCTCCGGCCAGCACGGCAAGCAGCGCCAACAGCAACACCTCGTCCAGCGGATAAACCACCTTGCCGCGCTGCCGCCGGTCGGCATTTCCTTGAAATGATTCAGAGAAAGGCCGTTTCGCCGAGCGCCGCCAGATCCGTCGTCGCCTCTTCCATCGCCAGCCTCCACCAATCAAATCAGGGGAGCACCTGGGATCCAGCACATCATCTTGATGTCACGCAGTTTTTCACCCAATCACCCTGCGCACCAGACGACATAAGCTTGCCCAGATGGCTGCGGAAAGGTTATAAGCCCCGCCTTCGGCTAGGCTCCCATCGTCTAGCGGTTAGGACGCGGCCCTCTCAAGGCTGAAACAGGGGTTCGATTCCCCTTGGGAGCGCCAATAAAATCAATGTGTTATTGTTCTGCCGCGATCCTCAAAAATCCATAGCTACCAGCCAGCAACCAAATCGCTGCGGCTCTGACCTCCCAAGTTCAATCCACAAGAAAGTCTGCGCGTCCGTCGCGAGATACCGATGCAGCCGCGGGAAGCGAAATGGCTGTGCCGTGATTCGCGTTTGCCGGTTCGGCCGAAAGGATCCGTGTGCCGCAGGCCGCGACGGGTTCAAGGAGGTGGTAGGCTGCATGAAAGGACGACTCGATAGTGCGGCAATGCCACACTATAAACGCGCCATTACTGAGGCCCCGGATTACTTGGCCGATGCGGACGATGCCGGGATGACACCCGACGAACGCGAAGCGGTCGTTGACTTTTTGGCAGAGAACCCAAAGGCGGACGATCTCATCCCGGGGGCCGGCAGCGCGAGGAAGTTTCGTGTTGCTGGACGCGGCAAAGGCAAGAGCGGCGGCTATCGGGTCATCACATAATTTTGGTGGCGACGATATCCCGGTGTTTCTTCTGAACGTGTTCGCCAAGGGTGACCGAGTGAATCTGAGCAAGGCGGAGGTCAACGAATTGTGGCGTGAATTGAGTGGATTGGCAGATGATTATCGGAAAGGAGTAAGGCGCCGTGTCAAAGGCCGGTGAGCGGATTCTCAAGAGTGTACGGCGCGCTCGCGCCTTCGCGCGCGGCGAGGAAACCGACGGGTTCGTCGTGCATGTGCCAGAAGAGGTTGACGTGCGCACGATCCGCAGCAACCTCAAACTGACGCGCGAAGAATGCGCTGCGCGTTTTGGTTTTGCCAAAGGCGCTGTGAAGGATTGGGAACAAGGTCGTCGATAACCCGAGCGGTCGGCTCGCATCTTGCTCCGCGTTATCGAAAAAGACCCGGCGGCAGTGGAACGGGCATTGAGAGCCGCGTAATGCTTTGGCTTCTTCAACTTAAATGATGGCCCGCGACTCCGGATAGCGACAGCGGCGTCGGGCGACGCGCGTCGGATTCAATGACGGTAAGATCATATTCAAGACGGGCTGTCGTCTGTTGGATCAGCGCTTTCAGCCAGTCGCAGGCAAAAGGAGAGACAACTATCCGGTCGATCAGCTTTTCCGGATCAATAGCGATGCTGATCCCATTCACGTCAGCAGATGTCACGTCATAGACTAGCGCGCGCAATTCTCGCTCGTGCTCAAAAGACCGCTTCTTTCTCAGGAAATCTTGGACAACCACATCCATATCGGTACGTTGGTGAGCGTGCTTATCGAAGTCAATATACTCGATGCGGGATAAGAAAATGTTCTGTGATGATAGGAGCAAAGCCTCCTTTAATCTGCCTATTGTTGAGACAAACGCGCATCCAGAGGTGCGCGCATAAACCTTCCACATTGCATCAGATTCATTTGAGTTCATGTGCCAGCAGCAAAAGAAGCTCATTCCTGCAATATGATCCGTGCGTGGGCCCACTGTGCAGCGCACAAGCTCTAGAAAGCCGTTGAT
>JAKBAU010000150.1 GCA_021808875.1 Pseudomonadota bacterium
CCCGTGGTGGCAGCGACCAGTAGACCTTCGCCACTTTGGCCGCCATCTGCCGCCAGCCAAACATGTCGGCGTAAAATTGCGGCAACGCGCCGAGCTTCAGGCGTTCTCCTGAGGACGGCATGATACCGAGCGTGCGCATGTAAGGGATCAAAAGCGTCACTGGAAGGATCGGCAGGGCCAGTGGCATGGTCAGGCAGCCCGCAAGGCTTACGGCACCGAGCAGGAGAGCCCGCGGGCGAATTCCACGAAACCAGGCTTCAAGACGCTGCGCACCGAGCGCCACCAGCGCAGGATAGAGGGGCGCGAGATAATAGGATTTGCCGTGCAGGCCATCGAAGGTCACGAACAGAATCACCCAGGCGATGGCTACGGCACGGGCGGTCGCAAACGCCGGCCTGATGGCGCCGGCCCAAAGACCGCACAGCGCCGCCAAAAGGCCCAAAGGCCCCATGAGAAAAGCCTGCTGCTCAAAAAACGCGAGCGGCGACAGTACTTTGTTTTTGCCATGTACGCCGTCCTGCGCCAACTGGAGAAAGGGCCAGTGATGGGCCTCCTGCCAGAGTACGTTGGGCAGAATCATGACACTGGCAATGAGGGCAGCCACATACACCCAGGGACGCAGGAAGATGCGCCGCTGCGGGGTCGCGAGCAAACCTATGATCAACGCCACGACAAAGAAGGCGATGGCGTATTTGGATTGCAGGACAAGACCTGTCGAAAGTCCGATGAGCAGCCACCAGTGTCGCTCTTGGGTCTGTTCCAGACGCACCAGCATCCAGACAATGCCAAGCCAGCCCAACGCCTGAAACATATCGGTGGTAAAGATGACGCCGGAAAGTAGGAAGTAGGGTGCAAGAAGCAGACAGAGCCCAGCGAGCCACTGGGCATACCTTCTGCCACCGAGCACTTTGGTGAATTCCGCCGTCAGCGCCACCGTCGCCGCATGCGCCAGCGCGGGAAGCAGCCGGAAGAGCACAAGGACACCGCCGCTTAGCCAGTAGGCCGCCGCAGCCAGCAGGGGGACAAGCGGTGGCTGGTCGACATAGCCGAAGGCCGGATGGCGGCCACAGACGATAAAATAAAGCTCATCACGGAAGTAGCCGTAATGGCCATTGGCCAGAAGGTGAAGCAAAAGGGCAAGAAGCCCGAGGACGACAGAGGGTCGCCGGTAGTCGAACGCGGATTCCGGGGAGGTAGGATCGCTGCCAATCATCATGGGTCTGCCTGCCGCGACAGAAGGTTGGTGCACAGTCTTGTGAGGCAGCCCGCGCATCATGCGCGCCACCGATCTCGGATGAGCTTAGCGGATCCTGTTGCCCTGTCGAGCAGGGTCTTCGCCCTTCGGCCCGTCAGGCGGCCTGTTGTGCCAGGCGGGCAAGGTGGCCAACCAGGTTTTGCACGCCCTTCAGCCGCGCCTCCGGCGTGTCCCAGCTGCGCGTGATCACGACTTTCTGATCCGGGCGAACCTTCATGATACCGGCATTTTCCGAAATCAGTTTCACGAGCGCGAGCGGATTGGGGAACAGGCCGCCCTTGAACGAGAGCGTGGCGCCCTTGGGGCCGGCGTCGATCTTTTCCACCATCGCTGCGCGGCATTGATGCTTCAGGGCGACAACCTCAAGTAGGGACTTGACCTCGTCTGGCAAGGGACCAAAGCGGTCGATGAGTTCGGCCGCGAAGCTCTCCATCCCTGCCCGATCCTCGATTTCGGCGAGGCGGCGATAAAGCGCCATGCGCAGATTGAGGTCCGGGACATAGTCCTCGGGAATGAGCACGGCGGCGCCAATATTGATCTGAGGCGACCATTGTTCGCCCGCATCGGCTGCCTCGTCGCCGGTCTTGAGGCTGGCGACGGCCTCTTCGAGCATTTCCTGGTAGAGTTCGATGCCCACCTCGCGCACATGCCCCGATTGCTCTTCGCCCAGCAGGTTTCCGGCGCCACGGATGTCGAGGTCGTGGCTCGCCACCGAGAACCCTGCGCCCAGCTGGTCGAGCGACTGCAGCACCTGCAATCGCCGTTCGGCTGCTTCGGTCAGCTTCTGATCAACCGGAGTGGTGAGATAGGCATAGGCCCGCTGCTTGGCGCGGCCGATGCGTCCGCGCAGCTGGTAGAGCTGTGCCAGACCGAACATGTCGGCGCGATGGACAACCAGCGTATTGGCGGTGGGAATATCGAGCCCGCTTTCGACAATGTTGGTTGACACCAGCACGTCCACCTTGCGGTCATAAAATGCCGTCATCACCTCTTCTAGTGCCGTGGGTGACATCTGGCCGTGCGCAACCGCCGCGCGCACCTCGGGCACGGTCTCCCGCAAAAATTCCTCGGCTTCACGCAGATCGGAAATGCGCGGTGCGACATAGAAGCTCTGACCACCGCGGTAATGCTCGCGCAACAGCGCCTCGCGGATCACCAGAGGATCAAAAGGCGTCACGAAGGTACGCACCGCCAGGCGGTCGATCGGCGGTGTGGTGATGAGCGAAAGATCACGCACCCCTGACAGCGCGAGCTGCAGCGTGCGCGGGATTGGTGTTGCGGTGAGCGTCAGCATGTGCACATCCGCCTTGAGCGCCTTCAGCCGCTCCTTGTGGCCAACCCCGAAATGCTGTTCCTCGTCGACAATGACGAGGCCAAGACGGCGGAATTCGATCGCCCTGGCGAGCAGGGCATGGGTTCCAACGACAATATCAACACTACCGTCGGCCAGCCCCGCCTTCGTCTCGCGCGCTTCCCTGGCCTCGACGAAGCGCGACAGCTGACGCACCTTGAGCGGAAAGCCTGCGAAACGTTCGGCAAAATTCCTGAAATGCTGGCGCGCCAGCAAGGTCGTTGGCACCACGACCGCAACCTGAAGACCGCTCATCGCAGCAACAAAGGCCGCGCGCAGGGCCACTTCGGTCTTGCCAAAGCCGACATCGCCGCACACCAGGCGGTCCATGGGCCGACCCTTGCCCAGATCCTCAATGACATCCGCGATGGCTTTTTCCTGATCGTCGGTCTCCGAGTAGGAGAAACGGGCGACAAATTCGGCGTAAATTCCGTCAGGAGGCTCGATGGCGTCGAGGTGCTTGAGTTCACGCGCCGCCGCGATGCGGATGAGTTCGGCCGCCATTTCGCGTACCCGCGCCTTCATTCGGGCCTTGCGGTTTTGCCAGCCCGCACCACCCAGACGGTCAAGGACAGTGGTGCCTTCATCCGCGCCGTAGCGGGTCAAAAGCTCAATGTTCTCGACCGGCAGAAACAGCTTGCCGCCATCATATTGCAGTTCGAGACAATCATGGGGAGCGCCCAGCGCATCGATGGTCTTGAGCCCGAGATAGCGGCCAATGCCGTGTTCGATATGCGTAACCAGATCGCCTGGAGCGAGGCTCGAAGCTTCCTGGAGAAAATTTTGCGCCCGGCGCGCCCGCGGGCGCACCATACGGTCGCCCAAAATGTCCTGCTCGGCCAGAAACACAAAATCACTGGCCTCAAAGCCATGCTCGAGGGGCAACACCGCCATACCGACCGCCGCCGTGTGAAGCTTGCCGGCATCGGGCCAGTCCTTGATAGCGCGAATAGGCGAAAGGCCGTGGTCGGAGAGAACCCCACCCAAGCGATCGGCCGAGCCTTCACTGAAGCCGGCAACGAGGACGCGCTTGCCGGCCTGCTGCAATGTTTTCAGATGGGCCGCCGCCGCCTCGAACACATTGACGTTGCCGGCCGTACGCTCGGGAGCAAAGTCACGGCCGCGCCGAGCCCCGGCATCAACGCTGGTTTTCGATTCAGGCGCGGTAAAGGGCGAGAGCTCGCGCACGCGATGACGGGAGAGTGTGGACGCCCACTCGTCATCAGAAAGATAAAGCGCCGCACTCCGCAATGGCCGATAGGGTGCCGACCCTTCGGCCCGCGCATTCTGCATGCTTTTGCGGGTTTCATAATAATCTTCGATCAGCTCATTGCGGGCTTTGCGGGCCTCCTCGGTCTGGTGGGATAGGAGCACCAGACTGCGGGGGATGTAGTCGAAGAGACTGTCGAGCCGTTCATGGAACAGGGCCAGCCAGTGCTCCATGCCCTGATGCTTGCGCCCGGCCGACACTGCGGCATAAAGCGGATCATCGCCCGCCGGACCGAACGCGGCCACATAGCCGGTGCGGAAACGACTGATCGAGGCCGGATCAAGTGCCACCTCCGTTGCCGGCAGAAGTTCGATCTGAGTCACCTGATCCTTGGAGAGCTGTGTGTCGGGATCAAAGCGACGAATGGCATCAAGGGCGGTGCCGAAAAAATCAAGCCGCAGCGGCATCTCGGCTCCGGGCGGCCAGAGATCGACGATGCCACCACGCAGGGCAAAGTCGCCGGGCTCGCGCACGGTGCTGCTGCGCACATAGCCATTGCGGACCAAAAATCCGGTCAGCTCCTCATGCGCGATGGAATTGCCAACATGCGCGTAGAAGCTTGCCTCGGCGATGGTGGCACGCGGCGGCACACGCTGGGTCAGGGCATTGATGGTGGTCACCACCACCCCTGGGCCCGATTTTTCGTCCCTGCGCGCCAGTCGTGACAGGGTGGCAAGACGGGTCGCCGTGATGTCCGGCTTGGGCGAGACCCGGTCATAGGGAAGACAGTCCCAGGCCGGAAAATGGAACAGCGGTACATCGGGGGCAAAGAATGCGATCGTCTTTAGGGCCGCCTCCGCGCGCGAGCCATCGGCCAGCACCAGAAGCACGGTTGCACCCGCCCGCTTGGCGCTCTCTGCGGCAAGATAGGCATCAAAGCCTTCCGGGGCGCCGGAGACGACGAAGCGGCCTTCTGCGCGCGCAATATACGAGATGCGTTCCAAAGCTTAGCGGATCCAGTCGGGGCTCTGCCTCTGGCACAAGGCCTTCAGCTGTTCAAGGACGGAGGTTTGGTAGGATGGCGGCGCCTCGCTCATGCCCTGCAGCCAGAGCCAGACATCCTGGTCGGGGGCCTCGAGCAGGGCCTCATAGGCATCGAGCTCGGCGGCATTCAGCCCAGGCAGCCGATCGCGGGCAAAGGTACCGAAAACGAGGTCGACCTCCTTGAAGCCACGGCGCAGGCTACGAAAATAAAGCCGCTTGCGGCGGGCGTTTTCAGGCGCATCGTCGAGATCAGAGCCGTTCATGGCTGCGATATAGCCATTTGGCGTTTGACATTCCAGTAGCGCGTTGGCGCATGTCCTCGGCCCAGGCCTGAACGCCCGAATAATCGCCCGGCCTCAGCCGTGTAAGCCATGGTTCGTCCATCAGTATCCCCCAGAACACTGATCCGATGTCCGGCATCGCCCGCATCCGCGCCCCTGGCGCGACAGCCAGCAGATCCCAGTGACGCGTGCTCCCGCGGCCCGGTTTAGCCGCCACAACGGTGCAAAGGCCGCGACGCGGCAGGCGGTCAAAGCGCGCGCACAAACCATTTCGAGGCGAGCAGATAAAGTGGCCTTTATGGCGTTGTCTGCTCCATCACGGTGCTAGCCGATAGCCTGGGCGATAGCGTACGGCACCACAGCCATGCGGATCTGCGGCAATGCCGCGGCTTTTTGTGACGACCGCCGGCTGACAGCCCGCAATTGTCGATGTCATTGCTCGTCCTGTATTCTGGGCCGTGATGCGCCCTGCGATTCTGTTTCCCCTCTTTGCCGAGTCCCGCAGCCTTGCGGGCATCGGCCCCAAATTTGAAAGGCTGATCGCCAAGGCGGCCGGCCCTCGTCTCGTCGATCTCATCTTTGCCCCGCCGGTGGGTGTCATCGACCGCAGGTATCGGCCTAGCATTGCCGCAGCAGAACCTGGACGCATCGCCACGCTCACTGTGACGGTGCAGTCCCATCTACCCGCGCGCGACCGCCGGCAGCCCATGCGCGTGCGTTGCACTGATGACAGCGGCACCATTGACCTTGTCTACTTTCATCCGCACAAGGACTATATCGAACGGCAATTGCCGCCGAGCCAGACCCGCGTGATCTCCGGGCGCGTTGAGCACTTTAATGGCCGGGTGCAGATGGCCCATCCCGATTATGTGCTGAGCGTGAACGAGGCGGCGACGATGCCTGCGATCGAGCCTGTCTATCGGCTGACAGAAGGGCTTTCCCAAAAGATCATGGGACGAGCCGTGCGCGCTGCACTGGAACGCGTACCACAGTTGCCAGAATGGAATGATGCGCATTTCCTCCGCGCGCGTGGCTGGACCAGCTTCAATGAAGCGCTCGCGGCGCTGCATGCGCCACGGGGAGAAGCCGAGCTGTCAGCGCTGACGCCGGCACGTGCCAGGCTTGCCTATGACGAACTTCTCGCCAATCAGCTGGCACTCATCATGATGCGGGAGCGGCTGCGTGGTCGCAAAGGACGGGTGGTGGTGGGTGATGGCCGGCTACGCCGCAAGGCCGTTGCGGCCCTGCCGTTTTCACTGACGCCAGCGCAGCTGGCCGCTACCGCCGAAATCGACGCCGACATGGCTTCGCCCTTACGCATGCTGCGGCTTCTGCAGGGAGATGTTGGATCGGGCAAGACGGTGATTGCGATGCTGGCGCTGCTGAGCGCGGTCGAAGCCGGCATGCAGGGCGCCTTCATGGCGCCGACCGAACTGCTCGCCCGTCAGCACATGGGTGCGCTGGCAGCAATGGCACAGGCGGCCGGAATACGGCTTGCCCTGCTCACCGGCCGGGAACGCGGTGCCGCCCGCCATACGCTTTTGTCCGCGCTCAAGAGCCAGGACATTGACATCGTGGTCGGAACCCATGCGCTCTTCAGCGAGGAGGTCGCGTTCGCTGATCTTGGCCTTGCGGTCATCGATGAGCAGCATCGCTTCGGCGTACATCAGCGCATGCAGCTGCAGGGCAAGGGCCATGCGCCGGTCGATGTGCTGGTGATGACGGCAACCCCCATTCCGCGCACCCTTGCCCTGACCGCCTATGGCGACATGGATGTAACGCGGCTGACGGGCCGGCCACCGGGGCGAAAGCCGGTCGATACGCGCGTTCTGAGTGCCGAGCGTCTGGATGAAGTCGTCAGTCATCTGCGGCGTGCCATCACCGCCGGTGCGCGAGCTTACTGGGTATGCCCCCTGATTGAAGAATCGGAAAACAGCGACCTTGCCGCCGCAGAGGCGCGCTATGCCATGCTCAAGAACGCCCTCGGCGCTGCAACGGTTGGCCTTGTCCATGGCCGTCTGAAAACAGCCGAACGCGACGCCACCATGGCGGCTTTCAAATCTGGAGAGATCAAGCTCGTTGTCGCCACCACCGTGATCGAAGTCGGTGTCGATGTTCCGCAGGCCACCATCATGGTAGTGGAGCACGCCGAACGTTTTGGTCTTGCGCAGCTGCATCAGCTGCGTGGGCGCGTGGGTCGGGGCAGTGGTAAGTCGACCTGCCTTCTTGTCTATCATGGACCTTTAGGCGAGATCGCGCGGCAGCGCCTCAAGGTGCTGCGCGAGAGCGATGACGGCTTCGTCATTGCCGAAGAAGATCTGCGCCTGCGCGGTGCCGGCGAACTCCTCGGGGTCCGCCAGAGCGGACTCGCAGACTTCCGGCTCGCCGAGCTTCCTGTCCATGGCGAGCTTCTGGCTGCGGCCCATGATGATGCACGGCTCATCTACGCCAAGGACCCGCAGCTGAAATCAGCGCGCGGCACCGCCCTCAGAGTACTACTATATCTTTTTGGTCGTGACGAAGCGGCCCGTTACCTAACGACAGGATAGATGCCGGGCTCGGTTCGTGATTTGGTGGCGACATGAAAGCTGAATTTTTCCAGCCCCTGAGCCGGGCACTGGCCCGAGCCTGGCCGGGTTTTAGTCAGATCACCGATGCGGTGCGCCTGTCGGGAGGCGCGAGCCAGGAAACCTGGGCGCTCGATGCCGAGGTCGCTGGCGCAACGGAGCGTCTCATCCTGCGCCGGGCTCCTGGCGGGCATTCCTCCCCCACCGCCGTGCCGCTAGCTACCGAGGCCATCGTCATTGAGACGGTGCGCGAGGCGGGCGGCAAGGTGCCGCGTGTGCGCTATGTGCTCAAGGAAGAGGACGGCGCCGGTCAGGGCTATGTGATGGACCGCCTTGAGGGCGAGACCATCGCCCGCAAGATCCTGCGCGAGGCCGAATTTGCCGTCATCCGCCCGCAACTTGCTGCGGCCTGTGGCCAGGAGCTCGCACGCATCCACAGGGTCGAGACACGGGCCCTCGCGGCAGTTCTCCCGACGGTGGATGGCCCGACCCAGCTGGCGCGCTATCGCGCCATCTATGACGGCTATGATCATCCTGACCCCGTGTTCGAGATGGCGTTTCGCTGGCTCGAGCCGCGCCTGAAGCCACCGGCTGAGATCGCCCTCGTCCATGGTGATTTCCGCCATGGCAATCTTCTCATCTCACCCCAGGGGCTTGAAGCGGTACT
>JAKBAU010000151.1 GCA_021808875.1 Pseudomonadota bacterium
CTCAGCCTGCCCGGCGCATCAGCGCGGAATTTTTGCTGAAGATGCCACGCGGCGCCCCAGCTACCGGCAGATAGAGACGGGCATCCACTGGAGTTTCACTTGTACCCAGAATGAGCCAGCCATCGCCGGCAAGAACCCCCGACAGCCGCGCCAGGGTTTCCAGACGGACGTCCGGCGCAAAATAAAAAAGTGCATTGCGGCAAAGAATGAGATCAAGATTGCCAAGCCAGCCAAGGCTGTCGAGAAGATTGAAGCAATGAACCCGCAGACGACGGCGCAATCCGTCAACCATGTGCCAACGCCCGCTTTCGCTCGGCACACAATAGCGCGAGCGCAACGAGGACGGCAGTCCGCGCTCCAGCTCATACGCGCTATAAGCGCCCTCGGTAATGCGCATCACCGCATCGCGGCTGAAATCACTGACGAAGAGATCAATCTTCCAGCCCTCGGCAAAAAGACCGGCATCGTCGAGCAACATGGCCAAGGAATAGGCTTCCTGACCGGTCGAAGCGGCCGCACACCAGATGCGCAGACGCCGGGGAACCAGGCGCGCCGCCATCAGCTGGGGCAGAACGGTATTGCGCAAAAATTCAAATACCTGCGGATCGCGGAAGAACGAGGTTTCGTGGGTCGCCATCGCCTCAACCACCGCACGTGATAACTCTTCGGGCTCATCTTCGAGTTCGGCCAGAAGGGCACCCAGTTCGCGAAAACCAAAGCGGGCGGCCACCGGCTGCAACTTCGAGGCGATGCGCTCGCCGTGATCAACGGTAAGGCGCAACCCGCTCCGGCGCCGAACAAGATCAGCGAGATGATAAAACTGCGCGGGCGCGGCGGAGGGCGTGGACACAGACTGTCCTAACCCAATCCGGCGCTGTTCAGCCGCTCGTGCAGCGACGGCGCATCATAGGGTTTCAGCAGATAGTCATTGGCACCACAGACAAGAGCCTCCTGGATGCGGCCGACATCATTCTCGGTGGTGCAATAAAGGACGAACGGCCGACTGCCATTGGGCTCGCGACGCAGACCGCGCAGAAACTCAAGCACATTGGTACCCGGGATATTCCAGTCCAGTAGCACAAGATCGGGCATGCGGGCCCGACAGGCCTGCAAGGCCTGCGTGCCGTCTTCGGCCTCCTCGCTCTCAAAGGCAAACTCGGCCAGGATGGTGGCCGCAACCTTGCGAATGACGCGGCTGTCATCGACGACCAAACAATGTTTCACGGCAATGCCCCCTGGGGCCTCTAGTTGGCGCGCACCGCTGCAAAGCCTAGCCGAGGGCTGTAAACAGCCTCTAAATCTCCGGCTTAACTTTGCACAGGTCCGCCGTCACAGCGGATCTCCGCCTCACCCTCCGCCACGCGCAGTACCAGAGCGGTCCCAAGCGAATCAGCCAACCGATAGGACAGGAATGCCTGGATCGAGCGCCCATCCAGCTCGGCGAGCTGCTCACCGCGTACCACCCGCTCGATGTCCGCGCTCAAGCGCGCATTCTGTCCTTGCGCCTGCACCCGAAAGGACGGCGCGTCAGGATCCGATGCGGTCTCAACCGTGATCCGGCCGCCGCGCGGCAGGCAATCGCTCGCCAGCAGCGTCGCGTTCATCAACAGCTTGGCCCAGTCCTTGGGCCAGTTGAGGGGTGCCGCGCGCCAGTCAACGCTGATTTTGCCTCCATCGACGAGCCCCTGCACAACGCGGCCGACCTGGGAGAGATCCAGATGTGCGCCAACCGAACCTGCCGCACCAAAAGCCAGACGGGCAAATTGCAGGCGCGCAGCCGCCTGACTGGCCGACGACGCCACCAGTTTGAGCGCATCAGCACGCATCGTCGCATCGCGCTCGTCTTCCAGCACTTCGAGCCCGTTCACCACCGCCCCCACAGGGCTGACGAGATCATGGCAGACACGGCTCACGAGAAGCGCCGCAAATTCGATGTCGGTCATGATGCTCTCCGGTGAGAATTATAGTGTTATGGTGTGTAAGCGATAAATGTGACCGTCCCCGCTTAAGGAACGATTAATAGCCCTGCGCGATGTCGACGCGATACGGCGCAGGTTCACCGCGCTCGAGGGCGCCAATGCCCTCGCTGATGGCCCTGGCTGCAGCACGCGGATCTGTGATCGCGGCGACGTGTGGAGTCACGGTGATCTTGGGGTGGTTCCACAACACCGAATCTGCCGGCAATGGCTCATGCTGAAAAACATCGAGTGTCGCACCCGCCAGATGTCCCCGGTCGATGGCCTCAACCAGATCCGCCTCAATAAGATGGCCACCCCGCGCGGCATTGATCAAGAAGGCGCCCTTGGGCAGCAGTGCAAACGTCTTGGCATTGAGAATGCCCTGGGTCGCAGAGGTCAAAGGCAAAAGACAGATAAGAATATCGCTGCGGGCCAGAAACGGCGCCAGTTCCCCTGCGCCGGCAAAACTCTCGACCCCGCTGACAGCCTTGCGCGAACGAGACCAGCCAGTCACCGGAAAATCCAGATCGCGCAGGCGTTCGGCGCACATCGTGCCGATCTCACCCATCCCCAAAATGCCAATGCGCGTGTCCTCTGTGCGCCGGAGCAGGGGTCGCTGGCGCCATTTGTTCATCGCCTGGGCGGCGTCAAAGTAGCGCTGGCCACGGTGAAAAATGAGGACATGTAGGACCACATATTGTGCCAATTCGCGACTCAAGCTGCGATCGACAAAGCGCATCAGTGGCAGGTCGCGGGGAAAATCGGGATCGGCGAGAATGCCGTCTACTCCCGCCCCCAGACAAAATACGGCCTTCAAGTTGGATAGCGAGGCCAAAAGGCCTTTGCGCGGGCGAAAGGTGATCAGGTAATCGATGCGGCCTGCCTCGACCGCGGCGTCATCCTGACCGAGGAGGCGGGCTTGGGGCAAATACTCGGACAGTGGACCAGCCCAATGACCGGACCAGCCCGATGGAACATCCAGCAAGAGTGTGACGGGCTCGGCCATGCGCCAGACTCTCCGCAAAGCCCATGTCAATCAAGCCCAAATAAGCCAGCGGCAGCCGGAGCCAGTCATCAGGCCCCGGCTGCGGCCCATCAGTGTGCCTTGGTGGCGGGTGTCTTGGCATCCGGCTTTGCGTCCGCCTTGGTGCTGGCAGTGGCAGCCGGCAAGGGATAGGGGGTGTCAGACCAGGTCCGGATATACTTGATCACATCAAGCCGGTCCTGGCGCTTCGGATAACCAGGGAAGCCCATCTTGGTACCCGGGATGTATTCCTGTGGATTGCGCAGAAAATGAAAGAGCTCGGCATAGGTCCAAGTGCCGCCCTTGGCCTTCATAGCCGAGGAGAAGGCATAATTGTTGCGGCCTACGCCACGCTTGTTACCGAGGATATTCCACAGATTGGGGCCGATCTTGTTGGGACCGCCCTTGGTCCAATCGTGACAAACTGCGCAGGCCTGGGCGAGCTTCGTTCCCTCTTTAAGGCTTGCCGCAGGAATTGCGGTGGCAAAATCGGGCAAGGGCTGGGCCTTGGGCATGGCCTTGGCCTTGGTCGTGGTCGCCGCAACTTTAACTCCCGGCACGATATAGCCCGGCTTGGTCGGCTGAGGCACCTGGTAGACCGCATGGGCAACCATGCCTAAGACTATGACAAAGATCAGCGTACCGAGGATGGCCCCTGCGATCTTGTTCCACTCCCAGGAATTCATGTCGTCGCGCTCCATTTCAAAACGGCAGACGCCGTGTTACGGCCGTCTTCAGCGAAAGAGATGACGCTTGGCCCACTGCACCACCCCCCTTAGGCCGCTCGGACATTACCCGGGCATAGGAGTAGGTCAGTGCGGCGAAGCGTCGCAAGTCAAGGCTAAGATACAGCAAAAGCGTGCGTAAGAGGCTTCCCGCATGAACCCGCTCATTGTGATCCCGGCACGGATGGCATCCACCCGCCTGCCCGGCAAACCCCTGGCCGATATCGGCGGAACGCCGATGATCGTGCGGGTCTGGCGTCAGGCGATGGTCGCGGCGATCGGACCGGTCGTGGTCGCCGCCGCCGAGCGCGAAATCGCCGCCGCGGTGAGCGCGGCCGGTGGTCGCTGCGTGCTCACCGCCCCGGAGCTCGCCTCCGGTACCGATCGCGTCCATGCCGCTGTCAGCGAGATCGATCCTCAGGGACACCATGATGTCGTGGTCAATCTCCAGGGCGATCTGCCGAGCCTAGATCCTGCCCTTATCCGCGCTGTGCTCGAGCCTTTGGCGCCGACCGGAGCGGATATCGCGACCCTTGCCGCGGAAATCGAGGATGAGGCTGAGGCGGATAACCCTGCAGTGGTCAAACCCGTGATCGTGTGGGATGCCACTGGCCTGCGCGGCCGGGCGATCTACTTCTCCCGTGCGCGCGTACCGTATGGGGAAGGTCCCTATTATCACCATATTGGCCTCTACGCGTTCCGCCGGCCAGCGCTGTCACGCTTTGTGGCCTTGCCTCCCTCGCCTCTCGAACAGCGCGAAAAACTTGAACAGCTGCGAGCGCTCGAAGCCGGCATGCATATCGCCATTGCCCGCGTGGACAGCGTGCCTCTGAGCGTTGATACTGAGGCCGATCTTGCAAAAGTACGAACTCACTTCAGCCGCCCATGACCCAAACCATCCTCAGCCGGGCCCGCCGCGTGGCCTTCCAGGGCGAGCCTGGTGCCTATGCCAATCTTGCCGCCCGCGAAGCCCTGCCACAGTGCGAATGCGTGCCGATGCCAACCTTCGACGCGGCACTCGATGCCGTGCGCGACGGCGTCACCGATCTGGCCATCATCCCGATCGAGAATTCCCTGCATGGCCGTATAGCTGACATCCACCATCTGTTACCGGAAGCCGGCCTCTACATCGTCGGCGAGCACTTTCATCGCGTGCGCCACCAGTTGCTGGCGATCAAAGGAGCGACCATTGACGGGCTGAAAACCGTCCTCAGCCAGGGACCGGCCCTTGGTCAATGCCGGCGCATTATCCGCGAACTCAAACTATCGGCCCAGAACTGGCATGATACGGCCGGATCCGCACGCCATGTGGCCGAACTCAAGGACCCCAGTGTTGCGGCCATCGCCTCGTCGCTGGCCGCCGAATTCTACGGCCTTGAAATCCTCAAGCCTGACATCGAAGATGCGGGCCACAACATGACGCGCTTTCTCATCATGGCGCGCGAAGCCGACGATGCTCCGCATGACGGCCGCGCCGTGGTCACAACCTTCATCTTCCGCGTCCGCAACGTGCCCGCCGCGCTCTACAAGGCCATGGGCGGCTTTGCCACCAATGGCGTCAACCTGACCAAGCTTGAGAGCTACCAGCTCGGTGGCTCCTTCAACGCTACACAGTTCTACGTCGATATCGAGGGTCACCCGGAAGACCGCCTGGTGCGCCTTGCCCTCGAAGAACTGCAGTTCTTTTCCACCCGGCTGACCATCCTTGGCGTCTATCACGCCAGTGCGTTTCGCAAAGTGATGCCGACTGATTGATCGTTCAGTCTGGTGCTCTGTCCTTGGGCAGGCTTCGCCGCAGCGTAAATGGGTCAAACCCGCATTGGGCCAGTGCCACCCATGCCAGCGCGCCCAGATGCGGCAGATGGAAGTATACCCGTGACTTGGACGGATCGGTGGAAAGACCAAAGCCGGTTACCAGCGAGCCGCTCGCGGTTGCGTAGTAGCTGCCGTCGGGAGCGCGAGCCCGGGCAAGCACACGCAGCAAGGCGCGGGCCCGTGTCTGTTGCCCCGAAAGCCGACGATAAAGGGCAAGCTGCGCCGTTCCCTCCGTCCACACACCCTTGGCCGCAACGCTGTAAGTGATCCCTCCGTCATCTCGCAGGCGACGCAAAATCCCGTGCAGTTTCGGTCCATAGTGATGCGCGAAGCCAGCGATTGCCAGAAGCGGAAACAGCTGCGCATCCGTGGCGACAAGATGGTCAAGCTCATGGGCCTGCAGCCCCGTGCCGGCGGCAAAGCAGCCACAGCCGGGCTGCCACATCGTCTGCACAAAGCGGCGCGCACGGAGCGCCCAATGCTGCCAGCTGGCCGCGCCTGCCGCCGCCGCAAGACGCTGATAGGCCGCTGCCAGGTCCGCGTTGTGTTCGGTCGACTTCCAGGCGCTGATCTGTGGGTTGGGTTCATCGCCAAAGGTGCCACCCCTGAAGCCAGCCGGCGCACCGGCACCATAGGAATGCGTGAGGTAGCGCGCGAGACGCCTGGCACCAGCAAGATATCTGCGACCAAGACCTGCCCGGTAGCAGGCCACAAGCGCGAGCATGGCGAAGGCCTGATTGCCGCTGTCGCTTCCCACCTGATAGGCGTCCTCCACCCATCTTTGTTCCTTCCCATCCCACCAACCCGGCAGCTTGACCGGGACTTCGCGCACGGGTCCGGCGACATAGGCATTGCGCAGCCGCCCATCATGCCAGAAGCGATCATGCGCCTGGGCGATCAGAATGGCCGCGCCAATGCGCCCGGCCAGACCAGGCTGTCCGCAGCCGATGAGTGCAAGCGCAGCGATCGCGTTGTCATAGAGATAGGCCGCGTTCTTGAGCTGGACTGCGCTGGCTGTGGGATAGCTCGCAAGAAATACCGGACCAGGCTTCTGCTGTGCCATCATCCTTGTGAGCGCCATGCAGGCCGGTGATGTGGCCCCGAAGGCCGCCAGGGGCCCAAGCGCGATCAGCGCAGCAAACCCGCAGGCAAGCTTGCGCCAGACCCATCCTCTCGCTGCGTCTGCCTGATCTGCCATCACCATGCCCCACATTTTCCGCACTGAGCGGCCACGCCGGCGGCAAACAGTCTAAGCTGCCAAACCGTCGATCAACGCCTGATAGCGCTGGCAGTCTGCGTCACGAAAACAGCAGGACACCTCGCGCACGAGCCGTTCGTACACCCGCAGCGCTGACACCACCGCAGTAAAGGCAATCTGTACCGCGTGCGCCGCAGGCCAGCCGTAAATCCCGGTACCCAAGGCCGGAAACGCGACCTCTTCAAACCGATAGTCCCGCGCCCGAGCGTTGTGATCGCAATCGGCCAACAGCAAATCATCTGCGGGGCGAGCCGCATAAACGGGCGCCGCGGTCTGAACCACATAGCGCGCCGCCAACCTGAACCCCGGGGTGATCACTGCGGAAGGCGTGGGACAGCCGCCGATGACCGCTGTGGCACGCGTGAGTTCAGGCCCCGCCGCCCGCCTGATCGCACCATCCACATCTGCCCCAGGCGCCAGCGTTTCAGGGGCCGCGTTGACGATCGCATCCACATCCAGACCTGAGATATCGGCGGTGATCGCGCGCAGGCGCTGCGCCAGGCCCATCAGCTGGCAAAGGCCCAATCGCGCAGCAGATGATGCGCAATAGCCATCGGCGGCGGCAGGAACAGTCCCTCGCGCCGTCCGCCACTGAGCAGCGCGCGCACCTCTTCGCGCTCCAGCCAGCGTGCTTCGGCCAGTTCGTCGTCACCAAGGCAGATCTTTTCGCTCTGGGCCTCGGCAAGACAGCCGATCATCAGCGACGACGGAAACGCCCAGGGCTGACTGGCATGATAGCGCACCTTTCCCACCTGGATCCCAGCCTCCTCGAAGATTTCCCGACGGACACCTTCCTCAATGGTCTCCCCCGGCTCGAGAAATCCCGCCAGCGCCGAAAACATGCCCGGCGGGAATTGACGGCCACGCCCAACCAGACAGCGTTCGCCAAGACTGGCCAGCATGATCACCACCGGATCGGTGCGCGGAAAATGATCGGCACTGCATTGGCCGCAACGACGACGCCAGCCGCCATCCACCGGTTTGGTCGGAGCCCCGCAGCGCGCACAAAAGCCATGACGCTGGTGCCAGTCGATCATGGCTTTGGCGGTACCACAGATGGCAAGCTCCTCAGGCGGAAGCTCACCGCGCAGCGCCAGTGCACGCAGCTCGACAAATTCGCCAAGCCCGGCCAGAGGCCCCTGTTCCCGCGGATCCTGCGCAGCCGAAACGTCGAGGGCAAAAAGCGGGCTCTGGCCATCGAGACCCAGAAACACCCGCGGCGCCTCGGACCCGGCCAGATCCTGCGCCACCCTTGGAATGACAAAGCCGGCCTGTTGCGGACCCCGCGAGGCCCCCACGACGAGCGGCCGCAACTGCCAGAGCGGCAATACGCGGGCCCCCGGATGGATCCACTGCTCGGCCAGCCAGGCCGGGTCCGCGCGCCGGAGACTGACCCGGTCAAGGGTATTTCCAGAAAAGGCAATCATGGGGATAGTCCTCATGTGACAGCGCTGAGCGTCGCATTCGCCCGCGTCCCATGCTAGTGGCAGCCCCATGATGGCAGTTCTGATCCTCATTTTCTCCGGCCTTACGCTTTTCGCCGCGGGCTTTGTCGTCGTTCCTATCCTCTTGCGTTCAGCT
>JAKBAU010000152.1 GCA_021808875.1 Pseudomonadota bacterium
GCGTCCCTGCAAATTCATGTGCCCTTCCGCATCACACCGCTGATCTTTGATGACGGCTCAGTGGACAACACCGTCCGCGCGGCGATCTCCCGCGTCATTCCGTGGGCTGAGTTCGTCGCTGCCAGCGACATCGAACAGAAGCTCGATCGCGCCTTGCCCGAGACTAGATTCCCGCGCCTTCGTGCGCGCCGGCGGGAATATCCTCATCTTCGGAAATTGATTGATATCCATCTTGATGCCGTGGGCTGGAACCTGGTGTTCGACTCCGACATGCTGACGTTCCGGCGTCCTGATGAGCTGATCGCCTGGTTCGAAGAGCCGCACCAACTTTATTTGCAGGACATCAGGACTTCGTATGGCTACCCTTACGCATATCTCTCGGTCCTTGCCGGCCGCCCGGTTCCGGAACGCGTCAATGCCGGGCTTTACAGCCTGTTCGGACCGCACATCGATTGGGATGCCGTTGAGTACTGGTGTGGCCGTCAGCTCGACGAATATGGCGGGGATTTCTGGCAGGAGCAGGCGTTGACGGCGATGCTGCTCGCGCAGAGCGAGACCAGAGCATTGCCAGCAAGCTCTTACCGGGTTCTGCCGGATCTTGACGAAGGCAAACATCCCACCGCTGTTTTGCATCACTATGTTTCCTACGCCAAAAGACCCTACTTTCAGTTCGCATGGCGACGTGTGCTGGAAAGCCTGGCGCGAGGTGTCTGAGCAACCTGTCTTAAGGGGCCGTCACCAGGAAGGGGGATGGTGGGAGGTATCATTTAGCCTTTTATCCTGAAGGCATTCCGCGCTGTGCACGCCGAAGGCTCTGCTGCGCGCCGGCAGTTCATGGTTCCAATGAACTTCAAGTCTTCGAGCTCAGCCTTCGCGCTGCTCCCTCAGGCGAGCCTTCGAGAGTTGCCGGTCCCAGGCCTGGGCCCACGAAAAATTCCCAACCCCTGCCCTCAGGGGCAACCGGTCGCAGGTTGTCCGGCAGAACTTTAACGCAAGGGTTCCGACGCGGCTGGCATACTGGCCAAGGCTGAGCGTGGCTGGGGTGAGGACTGAAGTTGAACGGCGGGACGAAAACGCGTTGGCCTTGGCCGCGTGCAGGTGACGCCGCGTCGCGCCCTTGGGCGAGGCCGGGCCGCCTGCTCGCTTCAGGGCTGATCCTCGCCGCAGCTGTCCTCCCACCGGCATTTGCTGCACCCCACAAACCCGCCCGGCCCGAAGCTGTGGTGGTTGTCGGCACCTCGCCCCTTCCAGGGACCGGCATTGATCCCAACAAGCTGCCGCTGACCATCCAGACGATCACCGCCGGCACCATCGGGCGCCTGGGTACGGCAGACGCTGCCACCGCGCTCAACGCGCGTTTTGCCGACGTCAATATCAATGACAATCTTGATGATCCGTTTCAGCCGGACCTGCTTTATCGCGGCTTTGAGGCCTCGCCGGTCCTGGGGACCCCTGCCGGGCTTGCTGTCTATCAAGACGGTGTGCGCATCAACGAGGCCTTTGGTGACACGCTCAACTGGGACCTTGTTCCGGACTTCGCCATCGCCCGCATGGATGTGGTGAGCGCCAACCCCGTCTATGGCCTCAATGCCCTTGGTGGTGCGGTGATCGTTACCATGAAGAACGGCTTTTCAGCACCGGGGGCAACGGCCGAGCTTGCCGCCGGTTCTTACGGGCGACGCCAGGCCACGCTCCAATATGCGCATCATGACGGCAGGTTTGGCCTCTATGTCGGGGCGAGGGCCCTCAACGATCGTGGCTGGCGTCAGAACTCACCGGACAAGCTACGCCAGCTCTTTAGCGATCTCAGTTACCGCGGTCACCGTCTTGGCCTTGATCTGAGCTATTCTGCTGCCGACAACAGTCTGGCCGGCGAATCCGCAACTCCCGTCCAGGAGCTCGCCATCAGCCGCGCGCTGATCTTCACCAGCCCGCAGCTGAATGTGAACCGGCTAGAGTTTCTGACCCTGAACGCCACCTATGCCGCCACCAATAACCTCAGCCTTGGGGCGACGGTCTATGACCGGGTTTTCCACCAGTCCGTGGTCAACGGCAATACGACAAACTATGTCGCCTGCACGGCGGCAAATGTCCTTGGGTATCTGTGCCAGAACGATGGGATGACGCCCATCCATGACCAGGCAGGACGCCTCGTTCCGGACCTCTCTGCCGGCGGCAGCCATCCTCTTGGCGAGCTCGACTTTGAGAGCATTCGCAGCCGCTCGACCGGCGCAAGCCTGCAGCTGTCCGATACTGCTCGCGTCTTTGGTCACGGCAATAATTTCACGCTTGGCGGCAGCATCGATCACGACGTTACCCGCTATGGTGCGCGGGCCGAGGTGGGGACGATCAATCCGGCACTCGTGGTTGCCAGTTCGGGGTATTTTGTGACCACTCCGGAGGGGACGCCGTTTACGGCAACGCCGGTGGGGGTTCAGGCAAGCAATACCTATTACGGGCTTTATCTGACAGACACGCTGGACCTGACGCCCGCCCTCGCCCTCACTGCCAGTGGGCGTTTCAATGAAGCTCATATCCGTCTTGCCGATCAGCTGGGTTCGGCCCTCAGTGGCACGAGCCGCTTCAGCCGCTTCAACCCGGCCATCGGCATGAGCTATGCCGTTACGCCCAGCGTGGATGTCTATGCCGGCTATAGCGAGGGCAGCCGCATACCGACGCCAGCCGAGATCGAATGTTCGAACCCGAGCGCGCCCTGCCTCCTGCCCTCGAGCCTGTCGAGCGATCCGCCCAATCTGCGCCAGGTGGTCTCGCATACGTATGAGGCGGGCTTGCGCGGTCAGGTTCTGCCCCTGAACACGGGCAGGCTCGACTGGACCTTGAGTCTCTTCCGCACCGATGTCACCCACGATATCTACGCCGTGGCAACTTCGCTCAGCACGGGATATTTCCAGAATATCGGCGGCACCCGTCGCCAGGGTCTGGATCTTGGCCTCAACTACCAATGGCGGTCGTGGGCGGTTTCGTTCGGCTACAGCTATCTGGCGGCAACCTTTCAGTCGAATTTTCTTCTGCCCTCGCCACTCAATACGGGTGCCAACGCGCACGGGAACATCCCGATACACAAGGGTGACGTCCTGCCCGGTATCCCCGCCCACCGTGTCAAGCTGGCGATCTTCTGGCGCCCGACATCGCGTTGGCATCTGGGAGCCACCGCACTCTATGAAGGCGATCAGTATTTTCGTGGCGATGAGGCCAATCTGATGAAGCCGCTGGCGGGCTTTGCGGTCTTGAACCTCGACACCTCCTACCGGCTCAGCCACGCCGTCTCGGTCTTTCTCAACCTCGATAATGTCACTGATGCGCGCTACGCCACTTTTGGCGTCCTCGGTGATCCCACTGGCGTTGGCGCCCCGGGCGTCCCTGGATCTGCTGGTGTTCCGGCTCAGGCCATCGACTATCGCTTTGAAAGTCCGGCCGCTCCGTTTCATGCCCTCTTTGGTGTCCGCATTCAGGTCTAGAAGCGACGATACGGTTCTGCTCGGGCTTCTCAAATTCTACGTCATCCATCAGACGACGGAGCAGAAAAGTTGATCCTGAAGATGCTGGTGCGATCACGCGGACGGGTGGGCAGTTGCGCGTCCCACCCATATTGGGCCAGGCACGCCCGCCCGCTACGCTGCACTCGCCATGGACTGGGCTGCGCGCGCCATGCCAGCGACAATCAGGGTGACGCCCTTGCATCGGCGCCGATGCAAGGTCCGGATAAAACAACCGCACACAAATCCCATCCGGATCGCGCCTGCTAAGGCAGATCAGCCCTTCAGATCCACTGTTCCGCAACGCCGCAGCCAATTTTGAGCCATCGCGTAATCATCCGGATCCAGCGCGGGCAGAAATGCCGCGAGTCCGCCGCACTGGTCATAGAGGGAAGCTCGGATATCCAGCACAAGGTCCCGGAATTACGATGGCCAGCCCGGCGGCAGATCGGGTTGCGCCATGAGACGGGTATGATGGTAAGGGGGCTCCATCGCTGCCGTTTCGAACGCCTGCGCCGCATAGAGCGCGCCATAGACGCCCGCACTGAACCGGGGCGGTCGTTCAGGGTTGACCGGCGCGAAGGGCACCATGAGGTAACTTGCCCTGGACCCCAAAGCGCGCCGCGCCACCGGTACCAGAGCAAGTGCTGTCCGCTATGGATCACCGCGCGCCGGGCCAGAAAATATTCTGGGCCCGCAGCAGATAGGGGTGATGCCGGCGGAGTGCTGAGGGGAGGATTGTAAGGCCTGACACGCGCAATTGCGGGTCACATGCTCAGTCGTGCTCAGGCAGGTTTCCGCCATTGAAGCGGCCAAAATGGCGCGCCAGCATGACCCCAAGCAGCAAAAAGCCGGCACCGAAGGCAATGATGTCCGTCGCGCTCCTGAGCTCAAAGGCTCCCACCTTGCAGACAAGCAGGTAACTGATAACGAGGTTCAAAAAGCCCCAGAGCACATTGACGGTCGCTGACGACCGGCCCTTACCCGGCGGCTTGGCGAATGGACTCTGGAACGCCTGGCCCAACAGGCCGCTGACGCTGTGAGGTATGGCGTTGGCCAAAAAGGCGCCGCCGAAAAAATAAGACACGATCCAGAGCCAGTGCATGGCGCTAAATTAGCACGCGGATCTGTGCGCGCCTACCCAGCTTTTGGTGCTGTCCTAATGAGCCCCTCAGTGCCCTAGGTTGGTCGAGAGGGTGTCCTCGTTTCAGCAATGGCCAGGTTTGACGGTCAAACATGGGACGAGGAATTGCCGTTACGGCCGAGAACGGATTACTGCTGAAACAGAAGAGTTGGCCCGCATCCACTATACAGTTTCCGGGCAAATCCAGCCTATCAGCTTGCAGATTTGGCCGTACTCTCCAGACAGATTGTGCCTGATCAAGGACTCATGGTGGAAAATGCGGCTGCGAAATGCTTGAACGTCGTCGGCTGTGGTCGAGACGTATCTTATCGACTGAGGGGCAGGGAGCGCCGGAAAACTTGTGCTCGGCGCAGGGGCCACACCCGACAGTGCTTGGGATGTGTCAGAGCTGCCCAGATCCCAAACATGAGGGAAGCGACCAACTGATCTGGCGTCGGGTTGGTCCCGTACTTTCTGAGCAAACGCACCTTGGCTTTCTCGATCTCCTCGCAGCGCTTGATACCAATGTGCGTCCGGCAAGGAGCGTTGTTCGCCCACCAGGTGCGGATCGCCTTCACCGCGAAGGCTGCGGTATGGTGGTCAATCCCGACGCTGACCCATCCTTTGTCATCGGCAATGTCATAGATGCCGTAAGGCGAGGCGCGGCCCAGCTTGGGATCAACGACGTCGTGGACACGGACGGCTTCAGGCGATCCGGCTTCTGAACGCCTGACCTCGATTTTCTGCGAGTTATGCAACCTTTCCGTATCCGACGACGGGGTTACGTTCAACGCCGATAGCGTAATCGCCGAACGAAAGCGGCCCGATGACGAGTATCAAGGCGTTCGTGTCGAACTGAATGCGTTGCTGGCGGGTGCCCGTCTGCTCATCCAGGTCGATATCGGCTTCGGCGATGTCGTCACACCTGAAGCGCGGTTCATCAGCTATCCCTCACTGCTCGATTTTCCTGAGCCCAAGCTGCGCGCCTATACGCCCGAAACCGTCGTGGCGGAGAAACTTGAGGCGCTCGTATCGCTCGGTATCCGCAACAGTCGCAGGAAGGATTTCTTCGACCTTTGGGTCATGGCGCAAACCTTTGCCTTCGACGGAGCGATCCTGGCCGAGGCGATCCGCGCGACCTTCGCGCGCCGCCGGACGCCCATTGCGGTCGAAACGCCGGTGGCGTTCATGCCGGATTTTGCCAACGACGCCTCAAAGCAATCCCAGTGGCGTGCGTTTCTCAAACGCACCCGTCTGGTAATGGCACCGGAACCGCTTCCCGACGTCTTGGCATTTGTCGCAGGCTTCGCGATGCCCGTGCTGGTAGCCGTGCGCGACGGCAGCCCGTTTGCCAAGAAATGGCCGGCAGGAGGCGGGTGGTCGTGGTGAAACGCCGTTCTTGAGGTTATGGAAAGCATTCGTTGAACTCGAGGAGGCCGACCTGAAAGCGGCCATACCTTCGTGGACAGCACCAAGGCGGAGCAGGGCAGTATGGGCTGGCGCATCCCGGAAGCGCCACACATGGCCGTCAAGGTCAGGTCGGGGGGCTAACAGCCAAGCAGAAACAACTGCCACCAGCGGAGGCCGCAGCGCGGTCCTGAGACGCCCCCCAAAATACCTGATTGGCACACTAATTCGCGCACTATCGCCAAGAAATATAAATATTTCATTTAGTATCAATAGGTTATAAATTTTCGCAACGGACTCGATCTCCGGAGTGGTCCCGGAGAGGGGCCAGCCAAGACGCGACGTGCCACCGCCCTCTTGTCCGTCATCCCACCCACCTCAGCGAAATTTACCTCGAATTCAGAAGTCTTTTCTTACCAAGGGTAGGTAGGGGGGGGCTGCGTCGCATGCTGACATGTCACCGATAGATGACATTTTGCATTGTCATCGAGCGCTGACATGTGTACAATGTCAGCGATAAGTGACATTGAAGCGACCGACTATGTCTATCCGTACCCCAGCCGATCTCGGAGCCGTTATCCGGGAGCGTCGCAAGACACTCAAGCTCGATCAGGCCGAGCTCGCAGAGCGTATTGGTGTCAGTCGCCAATGGGTAATTGGCGTCGAAAAGGGGCGCGCGCGCGCCGAGCTGGGGCTTGTGCTGCGCGCGCTTGATACGCTCGGCCTGCGGCTTGAAGCATTCCTACCGAACCCGCGCCCTAAGACCTCAGGGCCTGATATCGACGCCATCGTCTCTGCCGCACGGAAGGGGACGCGATGACCGATGAACTCATCGCATTGCTCGGGGGGCGTGAGGTCGGCCGTATGCGCCGCCACAAGCGTGGGCGGATTACTTTCGCCTACGACGAGGCTTGGCGGAAATTCGAGGACGCCTATCCCCTCTCCCTCTCCATGCCGCTCGCTGCTGCGGAGCATGGGCCCGACGTGGTGGAGGCCTTTCTCTGGGGGCTGCTGCCTGACAATGAGCAGGTGCTGGAACGCTGGGCACGGAAGTTCCATGTTTCAGCCCGCAACGTCTTCGCCTTGCTCGCTCATGTAGGCGAAGACTGCGCCGGTGCCGTGCAGTTCGTCGCGCCCGAGCGGCTGGATGCTGTCCTCAGCGGCGAGGCCGACAGCGTGGAGTGGCTCGATGAAAAGAGCATCGCCGAGCGCCTCCGGATGCTCCGAGAGGACCACGCGGCCTGGCGGCTGCCACGCGACACCGGGCAATTCAGTCTCGCCGGTGCCCAGCCTAAGACGGCTCTGCTCTATGAAAATGGCCGCTGGGGCATTCCCTCGGGCCGGATGCCGACGACCCACATCCTCAAACCGCCCACGGGACAGTTCGGCGGGCATGCCGAGAACGAACATATCTGCCTCGCGCTGGCGCGCGCCTTCGGCCTTCCTGCCGCCTCCTCGCAAGTCCTGCGTTTCGGCGATGAAATCGCCATCGCGGTCGAACGCTATGACCGCGCGCACTCCGGCAACGACATTCTACGTGTCCATCAGGAGGATGTCTGTCAGGCGCTCGGCATCCCTCCCGGCGACAAATACCAGAACCAAGGCGGCCCCGGCGTCACCGAAATCGTCGAGTTGCTGCGCACCCATTCCAGCGCGCGCGACGAGGATGTGCGCACCTTCATTGACGCCATCGGCTTCAATTGGCTGATCGCGGGCACCGATGCACACGCCAAGAACTACTCCTTGCTCATCAGCAGCGGACCACGCGTGCGTCTTGCGCCGCTCTATGACATCGCAAGCATCCTGCCCTACGAGCAATTCGACATTCACAAGGTGATGCTCGCCATGAAGATCGGCGGACAATACCAGCTTCACGACATTGGCATCCGTCAATGGCAGAAACTGGCCAAAGAAACGCGCATAAGCGTTGATGAGTTGATCGAGGGACTACGCACTACCGCACAGCGGCTCCCAGATGAAGTGTCTGCCATCTGTGCCACCGCACGAGAGGAAGGCCTAAAACAGCCTGTCATCGACCATCTCGCTGCTGAATTGGCCAAGCGCGCAGACGCTTGCCGAAAGACGCTTACGCTCACCACCTAATCGCGCTGGGACAAACGAAGCCGCACACGAGAAAGCGAACTAGGACAAAAGCACAAAGAATTGGAATTACATCTTTAAATATCAAATACTTACAAAGTTGTTCGCAGGACTTAAAATTGGTACGGGGTGATGTACGGGCCGGCCTTGTTATGAGATCGG
>JAKBAU010000153.1 GCA_021808875.1 Pseudomonadota bacterium
GACGATTTCGGTCATACGCTCCTTGTCGGGCGCATGTCCGTCGCGCCCTGACGGTCTACCCGGATGGCAGCCGTATCCTGACGCCGCGAACATAGGGACGGCGCGCGCAATGTCAAGGATTAGTCGGTAATAATGTATCTTATAGCAACATTTGACATGAATCCGAGGCAGCATGGGGCATCAGGCTGGAACAGTGGCGCGTCACGCCGATGACAGGGTGCGGGCAGGCCGATTTTCACCGCGATCGCGGGCATGTCGCGAATATGGGGAAGTCTATCATGCACGGGCTGCCGCCAGCTGCACGTTCCTGCCACCTGCGTGAGCCCGGGGCGCATGAGGGCATGTTTGCGGCTCGACAAGCTCTGCCATGAAGGTAACCTTGCGCTGTTTTGGGGGGCATGACGATGCGGTCTTGGTGGGTTCGTCTGGTCATCGCGGTCATGGTCGCGGTCGGGCTTTGGGCATTGGCCCGCTATGGGACGGCTGAGCCGGACGTCGTGCCCGCCAGTGGGGCGGCCAGTGATTTTTCGGCGATCCGTGCCGCGACGATGCTTGGCCGCGTTCTGGGGCCTCAGACACCGCACCCTGATGGTACGGCGGCAAATCGTGCAGTGCGCGCCCACATCATCGCTACGTTGGCGCAGATGGGTATCGCAGCTCACACCTATCGTGGCATGGGCTGCTTTTCCGACAAGCATGCAGCACAGATTGGCTGTGGCAAAGTCAGCGATATCGTGGCACCCGTTCTTGCAGGCCGCGGCAAGGCCATCCTCATGGTCGCCCATTATGACTCAGTGCCGGCGGGGCCTGGTGCGGCGGATGACGGTTCAGGTGTTGCCGCGCTGCTGGAAACCGCGCGGGCGTTGCGCGCAGCCCCGGAAGAGGGCCGTCATCCTGTGCTCGCGCTCTTCACCAATGGTGAAGAGTACGGAATGCTGGGAGCCGCGGCATATCTCCAGAACCCTATCCTGCGTCACAATGTGGGCATCGCGATCAATATCGAGGCCCGCGGCAATCAGGGCCCCAGTCTTCTGTTTCAGACCAGTCCCAAGGCTTCGCGGCTGATCGCTCTTTATGCGCGCACGGCGCCCAGCTACGCCACAAGTTCACTTTATGCCGAGATCTATCGCTTTATGCCAAACGACACCGATCTGACGGTGTTCTTGTACCATCACATCACAGGCTTCAACTTTGCTATCACGCGGCGTGTAGCCCATTATCACACCCCACTCGATACCCTTGCGCACCTGAACCGACGCAGTCTCCAGGACCAGGGCGACAATCTGCTTGGTCTCGTACGCGCCCTGCAACGCGTGCGCTTCGCCGCGCTTAACGGTCATAGTGAAGACTACATCTCGATCCTTGGCCGTTGGCTACCCCGCTGGCCGCAAAGTTTCAGTCTGCCGCTTGCCATCATACTCAGTCTGGTGGTGCTGCTGGCAGTGCTTGCTGGTGCAGGCCGGCTGACTGCGCTGCAATGGTTCGCGGGGATTTTCGTGTTTCCGGGCATGGTGGTGGGGGCGGGGCTAGGTGGCTGGCTGGTGGTGCTGATCGCGCAAACCGTCTCGGGCATGCCTGATCCCTCTTATGCCCATCCCGCCGTCTTACGTCTTGCCCTTGCGCTTGTGATTGTGGCAGTGGCGCTGCTGGCTGCGCGCGCATCTTCAGTACGTTCGGCGCTTGTCGGTGTCTGGTTGTGGTTTGGCGTTTTGGGCATTGCTGTGGCCGCGCTACTTCCGGGGTTCAGCCCTTATTTTCTGCTGCCACTAGGGGTAGCTGCGGTGACCCTGCCGTTCGTGCGGGTCGGTGGGGTTGAGCGTGGCTGGGGACAGTGGGCGCTTTTTCTCCCCGCGCTGGCGTCCCTCGTGATCTGGCTGCAGCTCTGTGCAGATGGCGAAGGCCTCATGGGATTGCGCCTTCATCCCCTCTTTACCGTTCCTGCTGCCGTTGGGATGGCCACGCTGCTGCCATGGCTGGCCGGTGCGCAATGGCCCCGGAGGCGGTTTGTGTGGTCTCTGGTGGGGGTTGTAGGACTTGCTGGTATTGCTGCAGTGGTTGCAGGGTTGATGCCGAGCTACAGCGCCATCGCACCGCAGCGCGTGAACCTGTTCTACATCCAGGAGCCGACGCATTCGCTGTGGGCGGCACAAACGAATGCACCGCTGCCAAGGAAGCTTGCTGATGTGGTACCATTTTCCCACCACGCACAGCTGGTTGCCACGAGCTATCCGCGTCGCATGTTCCTGGCTCCGGCACCGCATTTCGCCTTGGCCGCAGATGGCGCAACTATCCTTGCCAATCGGTTGCAGGGCGGGGTGCGTATTGTCCGTGTAGCCTTGAAGGGATCGGCTGACATGTTGACATTGCGACTACCCGGGCAGGTTGGTCTCAAGGAGGTCACCGTTGGACACACAGCGATTGCCATTCCGGCCAGCTGGAAACACCAGAACGAGGTAGCCATTGGCTGCTTGACGCCGGACTGCAGCTCAACAGAAGTGAAGCTGGTGATGGCTCAGAAGGGACCGTTCATGCTCACGCTGGTGGCCCGCACCCTCAAGCTGCCGGCGCAGGCCAAGGCCCTGATCTCTGCGCGAGGCGATACTGCCGTGCCCAGTACCTATGGCGACGGCACGCTCCAGATCGTGCCGATCGCCGTTCCTGCCGCGTTTTAGGTGCCAGACTTGTTGCTAGACGGCTTGGGCTCCTTGCCGTGCTCGGGCCGCAGATGGCCCTCAATGAAGGCCCCGGATTCGATGCGGATGTCGGCGTGAATCACGTCGCCCGTCATATGTCCGGTGCCCGTGATAACAACCTTGCGGGCTTCGATCTTGCCCTCGACAGTTCCGGCAACCTCCACGGTTTCACCATAGACAGTGCCTTTGACCCGGGCGTTGGCGCCAATGGTGACGGTCTGACCGCGCACATCACCATCAACCTGACCTTCGATCTGCACATCTTCGGTGCTTTCGATTTGGCCGGTGATCTTTACCGCCTTGCCAATGACCGAGGTGCCGTGGGCGCGTGTGCCCGCGACTGGTGCAGCCGCGGGCGACGTGGCTGACGGACGCAGCTGCGGCGTGGCCGGAGTGCGGGCGGCTTCAGGCGTATTTTGCGGCTTCTCGTCCGCGGATTTGTCGCTGCGGGTGAACATGGTCATGATCGGGTCTCCGGGAGTTGATCGAGCGTTTCAAAGTAGTTGAGCGGGCGCCAGGGCATGCGCGCATCGATGCGCGCACCCTTATCGACGGAAATCGTATGATGAAAGACGCGGCCCGTCACCCGCGCGGTCTGTGTAATGCTGACATGGTGGGCGAAAGTACGTCCCTCGAGTGTGCCTTCGATACGAACCTCGCGGGCTACGATGTCGCCCACGACAGTGCCTTGAGGGCCTATGATCACGATCCCGCCATCTATCCGGCCATTGACGAGGCCATCGATGTAGATCTCGCCGTCGACCTCGAGATGGCCGTCGATTGTCAGGCCCGGTAGCAGACGGCTTGGACCGTCATCACCGGACAACCGTCCGGATCTGGTGAAGTTCTTGCGTGGCAAAACGGCCATTTTGTTGGCCCTGTGATCAGTACTGCGTACGGACACGGATCTCGATATTGACCCTCTCGGGCCACCACTGAAGCCGACTTTACCTGCAATGTGGAGTCGTTTTTTCCCCAACAGCAGGCCTCGTCACAAATTTTTCACGTACGGCGCATGAGACACGGCCTATGCGCGCAGGAAAGGGCATCGCCCTGCTAGACTCTAAATATCGACATCGACGGCAAATTGGGCATTTTCCTGGATGAACTTGAAGCGCAATTCCGGCCTCTTGCCCATCAAGTCGTCGACCATCCGGTCCGTCGACGCTCGAGCGTCCGCCGGTGCTATAACCTGGATCAATGTCCTTTTACCAGGGCGCATCGTGGTTTCCTTCAACTGCGCGGGCATCATTTCACCCAGACCCTTGAAGCGTGAAATCTCGACTTTGGCGTTGGCCTTGAACTCGGTCTTCAGCAGCTGCTCGCGATGGGCATCATCACGGGCGTAAAGTGTCTTGCCAGCGTGTGAAAGCCGATAGAGCGGCGGCATTGCAAGGAACAGATGGCCACCTTCGATCAGATTTGGCATCTCGCGATAGAAGAAAGTGAGCAGCAGCGATGCAATATGGGCGCCGTCGACGTCAGCATCGGTCATGATGATGACACGCTCATAACGCAGATCTTCCTCGCGATATTTGTTCCCGGCGCCACAGCCCAGCGCCAGCAGGAGATCTGACAATTCCTGGTTTTGCGCCAGCTTGCCGGCAGTTGCGCTCGCGACGTTGAGAATCTTGCCGCGCAGCGGCAACACCGCCTGGGTGGTGCGATCGCGTGCCTGCTTGGCGCTGCCGCCGGCGGAGTCGCCTTCTACCAGAAAGAGTTCGGTTCCGCCGGGGGTGTCCCGGCTGCAATCGGTGAGCTTACCCGGCAGGCGCAGTTTGCGGGTCGCAGATTTGCGCTGGGTCTCACGGTCCTGTCTTCGCTTGAGCCGTTCGTCGGCCTGGTCGATGACAAAGGCGAGCAGGCGGTCCGACTCTACCGGACTTTCCGCCAGCCAGTGATCAAAATGGTCCCGCACCACCGTGTCCACCAGCCGCTGTGCATCCTGCGTCGACAGCTTTTCCTTGGTCTGGCCTTGAAATTCCGGCTCGCGGATGAAGATGCTGAGAACGGCGCATGCCGCGCTCATGACATCGTCTGGGGTGATCTGTGCGGTCTTTTTGTTGCCCGCTCGCTCACCAAACGCACGTAGAGCCTTGGTCAGGGCATTGCGCAGGCCCTGTTCATGGGTGCCGCCCAAAGGTGTCGGAATGGTGTTGCAGAAGCTCTGCAGAAAGCCGTCACGTTCGGGTGCCCAGGCGACTGCCCATTCGACAGCGCCCTTGCCGTCCTTGTTCTCAGTGCGCCCGACGAACAGTCGCGGACTGACAGTGCTCTCACCCTCGATTTCACTCCGCAGGAAATCCGCAAGGCCGCCGGGAAATTTCAGAACTTCGTCAGCGGGTGTTTTGCCATTCCTGATCAGGCTCGGATCGCAGAGCCAGTGGATTTCCACGCCGCGGAAGAGATAGGCCTTGGATTTGGCCATACGGTAAAGCATGGCCGGCGAAAAATGGGCCTCGCTGCCGAAGATCTGGGTATCCGGTTTGAAGCGCACGATCGTACCACGCCGATTGACGCTTCCTGTATTCCTTAGTTTGCCGGCAGGTTGTCCCCGCTCAAAGCGCATGACGTGGTTCTGGCGCTCGCGGGCAACTTCGACCTCAAGCCATTCACTCAAGGCGTTAACCACTGAGGAGCCGACTCCGTGAAGGCCGCCGGAGGTGTCATAGACCTTGCCGCCGAACTTGCCGCCTGCATGCAGAGTGGTCATGATGACTTCGAGGGCAGATTTGTTCTTGAACTTGGGGTGGGGATCGATGGGGATACCACGGCCATTGTCCCGCACGGTGACGATGTCGTCCGCCGAAAGCTCGAACTCGATCCTGGTGGCAAACCCGGCGACGGCCTCATCCATTGCGTTGTCGAGGATTTCAGCCGCTAGATGATGTAGGGAGCGCTCGTCGGTGCCCCCAATGTACATTCCGGGCCGCCTGCGGACTGGCTCCAGCCCCTCCAGGACCTCGATGTCCTTGGCGGTATAGCCAGCGGCTTTGTCCACAGTACGACTTTCAAACAGATCTGGGGCTTTGGCCATCGAATGGGGGCTCCGAGCCAAATGGTGAAAAATAACAGGCAGTAGAGGCGTAGGCCGATTTCTCTCCGGCCGAATCGGTGTGTTTTATTAACACATTCGGGGGATCATGAAAGGCACGACTGGAGGGGTCGAGGGACCGGATTGATGGAAGCTGATCGCAGCGTGGCGGGACAGGCCGAGCGGTACGCGTGTGCGCGTACCGAGAGTCTGGCGCGCTACCTGCCATTTAAAATATGGCTTAATCCGACCTGGGCCGCTGTCGGCATCGTGCCGTTCATCGGACTGTTCCCGTATTTTGGCCAGGTTCCCCTCTGGCGCCTGGTGGTGGCGCTCGGTCTACATCTGGCCAACAGCGTGCTCGCGGCGCTCACTTTGCAGCGATACCGCAGATCACCACATCGCGTGCGCCTCTGGGAAACAGTTTTCGCTTCTGAGCAATTTCTCATCGGACTGAGCTGGGGCGCCATGACCTGGCTGCTCTGGGTTCCCGATAATGCCGTGAACCATGCCCTCATCCTGGTGCCGCTTGTTGCAGTGTTGATTTCCAACGCATCCTCAGCCAACAGCTGGAGCCTTTATGTGGCCGGGGTGATGCCGCTTATGGGGCTGTCGCTGCCGCGCATGATGAGCGGCGGTGTGCCGGCAAATGTGGGGCTAGCAGTCCTGCTCACGACGGCCTTTATCTATAGCCTTGTGGTCGTCCTCAACGCCATGCATCAGAGCAAGATTTTGCTAGGCTCTCGCTTTGCCAATGAGGATCTGACGGATGAGTTGCGCCGGGCGCATGACGCCGCGCTGAAGAAGCAGGCGGAAGCAGAGGCTGCCAATGCCGCCAAGTCGTCGTTCCTGGCCAATATGAGCCACGAGCTACGTACGCCGCTCAATGCCATCATTGGCTTCTCCGATCTCATCGAACAGGAGGCCTTCGGTCCGGTTGGACAGAGCCGCTATCGCGATTATGCCGGCGACATCCAGTCGGCCGGACGGCATCTGCTGGGCATTATCGATGACATCCTTGATGTCGCCAAGATTGAAGCTGGGCAGATGAGCGTGACCCCCGAATTTCTTGATGCCCGCCGGGTCATTGAACATGGTCTGCGCGTTCTGCGCCCCAAACTGCAGGCCAAACAGCAGCGTCTCACCATCAACTTCGAAGGCGAGGCGGATCAGCTCTATGCTGACGAGCGTGCCTTCAGGCAGATTGTCTACAATCTCATCAGCAACGCCACCAAATTCACCCAGATTGGTGGGGAGATCGCCGTAACCGGCCGCGTGCTGGAAGATGGTGGTTTTGAGCTTTGCGTTACCGACAACGGGCCCGGGTTCGACCCGGCCCTTCTGGAGAGGGTGTTTGAGGCCTTTAACCAGCTCGACAAGCGCTATTCGCGTCAGCAGGGAGGCACCGGACTTGGTCTTTCCCTCGTGCGCGGACTGAGCGCTTTGCATGGTGGCCGCGTGTGGATTGAGACTGCCCCCGGCAGCGGGTGCAAGGTCAGCGTGCGCTTTCCACCCTCCAGCGAAGCTGTGTTGCGCGCACAGCGCAGTCGCCGCATCGCCTAAATTGCGCAAGCTAAGAATTTCTTAGAAGGGATAGGGTAGTCTCCGAAGCTCTGCGCCTGGCGGAGTAACGGGGGATAAGTCCTTGGGCTACGGTCAACGCTTGCGTATGCAACGCAACGCCGATGGGCGCGTGCTGAAGGCGCAGCTCAACCTCACCGCTGACATTTTGCACGCAGCGCGCTATACCGCCCCGATCTGGGCCGTGTGCGTGGCGTTATTCGCATCACGTGGTGGTTTCGGCAAGGTTCCGATCGTAACTGCCCTGGTCCTGCCGGCAGCGGTGATTCTGGCCACCGGGATCTGCGCGCGTCTTGTCAGCGCCTATCGCGCCGCCACGCGAACCGTCGTTAGCTATGAGCGGCTTCGACCCTGGTTCTCCCGCTTCATCGTGGCGCAGATTGCTGTCTCATTCGCCTGGGGTCTGATGACCTGGATCCTGTGGCAACCCAACAATCCGATAAACCACGTCTTTCTTGCCTTCGCCTCTGTGGCCATTCTTTCTTGGCTGATTGTCAGCCGGGTCGGGCACGTTGACATCTTCATGGCCGCAGTGGTGCCCATGGTGACCATGAGCGACGTGCGGTTCCTGACAGGTGACAGCCTGATTGACATGCTGATTGCGGTTGGCATCACCATCTACACCGCGCAGATGTTCTTCGATGGCCGACGTCTGACTTATCGCCTCGACGAAGACTCACGATTGCGCTTTGAGGTTGAAGATCTCGCGCGCGAACTCGAGGAAGCCCGTGACGAAGCCTTGCGCAAACGTTTTGAGGCGGAAACAGCCAACGCCTCAAAGACCGCGTTTCTTGCCAATATGAGCCATGAATTGCGGACACCGCTCAATGCGATTTTGGGCTTTTCCGAGATCATCGCCAAGGAGTGCTTCGGCTCGGCGGGTTCGCCGCGCTACGTCGAATATGCGGGTGACATCCACTCTTCGGGGGCGCATCTGCTCAGCCTGATCAACGATTTGCTCGATGTT
>JAKBAU010000154.1 GCA_021808875.1 Pseudomonadota bacterium
AGTTGTTGCCATCGTGTTCGGTGGCAAGGCCGGTCCTGCGGTCTGCTGTGCCTATTCAGACCGCTTCCGCGCCCGATATGATCTCGATCAATTCCTTCGTGATCATGGCCTGGCGCGTGCGGTTATACTCCAGTGTTAGTCCGTCGATCACTTCGCCCGCATTGCGCGTGGCCGAGTCCATGGCGCGCATTTTGGAACCAAATTCTCCTGCCACGTTCTCAAGCAGCCCACGGAAGATCTGTACCGAAATATTGCGTGGCAGAAGTTCAGCGAGAATTGCAGCTTCATCCGGCTCATAATCGTACACGACCTTTGCCGGTCCAACTGCCACGCTCTCATCGATGGGCGCAGGAATAAGACGCTGTGCGATGGGTTGCTGACTCATGATCGATTTGAACTGCGAATAGAGCATGGTGCAGATGTCAAACTCGCCATTGTCAAACATTTCCAGAATGCGCTCGCTGATCCTTTGTGCATCGGCGAAGCTGATACGGCGAACGCCCATAAAGTCGATGGTGTCCACGATCATGCTGCCATACTGACGACGCAGCTGGTCACGCCCCTTGCGTCCAACACAAAGAATGCGCACGTCTTTGCCGTCGCTGACGAGTTCGGCGATCTGTCGGCGGGCAAGGCGTACGATGTTGGAATTGAAAGCGCCGCAGAGGCCACGATCGGCGGTCATAACGACGACCAGATGGCGCTGGCTGGCGCCGGTGCCGATCAGCAGGCGCGGACCTGCCGGGTTGTCACGCATCCCCGAAGCAAGTCCGGCGATGACGCTGGCGAGCTTCAGCGCATAGGGACGGGCTGCTTCGGCCGCTTCTTGCGCACGGCGCAGTTTCGAGGCCGCAACCATTTGCTGCGCCTTGGTGATTTTACGGATCGCCTTCACGCTTGCGATACGTTTACGGAATGTGATGAGACTGGGCATACCCGGTCCTTATGCGAAGGCCTTGGAGAACCCGTCGAGGATCTCCTTGAGCTTGGCTTCAATTTCCGGGGTGAGCTGCTTGCCAGTGCGGATAAGCCCCAGCGTGTCTTGGTGCTTGGCACGCATCAGGCGCAGGAGTTCGGCCTCGAAACGGGTGACATCACCAAGCGCCAGCCGATCAAGATACCCGCGCGTACCCGCGAACAGTGACACAACTTCCTCTTCTACCGGAAGCGGCGAATACTGCGGCTGCTTGAGCAGTTCGGTCAGCCGCGAGCCTCGGTTGAGGAGGCGCTGGGTTGCTGCATCAAGGTCGGAACCAAACTGGGCGAATGCTGCCATCTCGCGATACTGCGCCAGCTCAAGCTTGATCGATCCGGAGACCTGCTTCATCGCCTTGATCTGGGCCGCCGAGCCCACGCGCGACACCGATATGCCAACGTTTACCGCGGGGCGGATACCCTGGAAGAAAAGGTCCGTTTCGAGAAAGATCTGGCCGTCGGTGATCGAAATCACGTTGGTTGGAATGTAGGCCGATACGTCATTGGCCTGGGTCTCGATAACGGGCAATGCCGTGAGCGAGCCACTGCCAAAGTCCTTGTTCAACTTGGCAGCCCGTTCAAGCAGTCGGGAATGCAAATAGAACACGTCCCCGGGATAGGCTTCACGGCCCGGTGGGCGACGCAGCAGCAGCGACATCTGGCGGTAGGCAACTGCCTGCTTGGAAAGATCATCATAGATGATCAGCGCATGCATGCCGTTGTCGCGGAAATACTCTCCCATCGCACAGCCTGCGAACGGAGCCAGAAACTGCAGAGGGGCCGGTTCCGAGGCCGTGGCCGCGACCACGATGGTGTACTCCATGGCTCCGGCATCTTCGAGCGTCTTGACGATCTGCGCCACGGTCGAGCGCTTCTGGCCGATCGCAACGTAGATGCAATATAGCTTCTGGCTTTCGTCAGATCCCTTATTGACAGCTCTCTGGTTGAGTATGGTGTCGATGGCAATAGCGGTCTTGCCGGTCTGCCGGTCTCCAATGATCAACTCGCGTTGACCGCGGCCGATGGGAATGAGGGAGTCGATTGCCTTCAGTCCGGTCTGCATCGGTTCGGACACGGATTTGCGCGGAATGATGCCGGGGGCCTTGACATCGACCCGGCGTCGTTCGGCAACATCTTGCAACGGCCCCTTGCCATCAATGGGGTTGCCCAGCGGGTCAACCACACGACCAAGCAATGCTTTGCCCACCGGTGTCTCAACGATGGCGCCGGTACGCTTGACCGTGTCGCCTTCCTTGATGCGGGTGTCGGAGCCGAAAATCACCACGCCGACATTGTCGGCTTCGAGATTGAGGGCCATACCCTTAATCCCCCCGGGGAACTCGACCATTTCACCGGCTTGGATGTTGTCGAGGCCATAGATGCGGGCAATGCCGTCGCCCACCGACAGGACCTGTCCCACTTCGCTGACTTCGGCCTCGGCCCCAAAATTCTGGATTTCGCGCTTTAGGATGGCGCTAATCTCGGCGGGCTGAATATTCATGCTCGTTTTCCTCGTGCCATATTGGGGGCTGCACTAACGCGCAGCCAAATACTATCCGCGCATCGCCACGCGCCATGAGTTCAGCTTGGTGCGCAGGCTTGAATCAATCATCCGCGAGCCGACTTGAACCACCAAGCCGCCGAGCAGTCCCGGATCAACCTGGGTAGCAAGACGGGCCTCCCGTCCCAGCTTGGCGCTCAATGCCGCCTTGAGCTGACCAACCTCGTCATCATTGAGGGGGCGGGCACTAATAACCTGCGCCTGTACTTCGCCGCGCTGGCGGGCAAGCCGTGCCTCATAGGCACGGATCACATCGGTAATTGCAAACAGACGGCGGCGACGCACCAGCGTCAGGATAAATTGCCGGGTTAATGGTGCCGCCTGCATGCGCTCCAGAATGGCAGTCATTCCTTTGGTCTGCTCATCACGGCTGAACACCGGGGCCCGGACCAGGCGACGCAGGTCCTCGCTCTCTTCGATCATGCCGCGCAGGGCGGTCAAATCCCGTTCCACCTGCTCGACAACGCGCTCTTCCTGAGCGAGTTCGAACACAGCCGTGGCGTAACGCCCGGCCAGGCCCTGATCAAGTGAGAGTTCTGTCGCCACTGGCGCCCCTCTGTCGGTGGCCGCCCAGGAATCACGCGGCCGATGCTAACGCTTGGATTGATTGGAATATTTAGGCTGCGTGGCAGATCGGTAATCTGCGACGCGCGAGGCACTTAGCATGAGGGTGTGTCAGGTGCAACAATCTGGCGGGCTGGAAGCATAGCCGCGGCGTCGCGCCGCTCTCCATTGCCTTTGTCCGGGGCGCCCCCCAAAGCCTGCATGAGCCCGCAAAATTGGCCGCCCCCCTTGGGCTTGGCTCGGGGTCCGGCGTATCCTTGCCCCTCACCGGTTGCCGCGCCAAGCGGATGGCCCCAATCCCCTCAACCAAGGACGAGTTCATGCTTCCCCGTTTGCAGATTGTCATCGCCAGCACCCGGCCGGGCCGCATAGGGCCGGCAATAGCCCATTGGTTTCATGGCTTTGCCATCAAACATGGGCAGTTCGACGCCCACCTCGTCGATCTCGCCGATATTGGTTTACCGCTCTATGACGAGCCCAATCACCCCATGCGCCGGCAGTATACGAAGGATCACACCAAGGCGTTCAGCACCCTGGTGAAAGCGGCGGATGCCACGGTGTTCGTCAGTCCCGAGTATAATTATTCGCCTCCCCCCAGCCTTGTGAACGCGATCGACTACCTCTTTTGGGAGTGGCAATACATGCCGATTGGCGTGGTGTCCTACGGAGGGGTGTCAGGCGGCCTACGGGCGGCCCAGGCGCTCCGGCTCATGGCCTCGACCCTGAAGATGGTGCCGCTTCCGGAAGGCGTAGCCCTGCCCAACGTATTCACTCAGATAAAGGACGGGGTTTTTGCCGCCAATGAGCTCAATGAGCAGGGCGCTGCGGCACTATTGAACGAGATGCAGAAATGGACCTCAGCCCTGGCGGGGCTGCGTGCCGGGATCCGTGCTCTTTAGCCCACGGTCCGGATGGTCGTACCGAGCCTCTCCGGTATTCCCCGGACCGCCGCCTCGCGGCTGGGGAACGCCGGGGAAATGCTCAGTCGACCGCATGAAACAGCCGCGACAGGCGAAACGCACCCAACCAGCCATCACGTGAGGCGTTCAAGAAGTCATAGGAACCGAGTATCAGATCAGCCTGACCAATGACGTTGGCGACCGGAACGAAGCCCAGCCCCCCCTGTGAGCGAGGCACGCGACTATCCAGGGAATTGTTGCGATCGTCGCCCATCATGAACAAATCCCCCTTGGGCACGACATAAACACTGGTGTTGTCCAGGGCGTCATTATTATCCCATTGAAAAATGGCGTGGTGCACACCACCCGGCAAATATTCGATAAACTTGGGCACGCGCACATAGGCTCCGCTCTCGGTTTCGACCCGGCCCGTCCCATCAGGCTTTCGTACGACCTCGGTACCATTAATGAAGAGCCTGCCATGAACCACTTGAATGCGGTCTCCGGGAAGGCCGATCACGCGTTTGACCCAGGCTTCCTTGTGACCCACTGGGTAAAAGACGACGACGTCACCACGATGGGGTATGCGGCCAAATAGCCGCCCCTTGATGTCGGGAAAGAGGCCCCAGCGTACCGAGTAGTGGCTGTACCCATAGGCGAATTTTGCCGCGATGATGGCATCGCCAATGGCCAGCGTCGGTTCCATCGACCCTGAAGGCACATAGAACGGCTCTGCAATGGCCGTGGTGGCAAGGAAGACGAGGGCAATGGCCGCGACCGGCTCGCGGAGCCAGCGCAGAACAGCCACAACGCGTTGGCCAAAGGGATGGGCGAAGATCCGCCGCGTTGATTGCTGCCAATTCATACTTTTAGATCTCCAGAGGGGGGCGCCAGAGCGTACACATGCAAGGGCATATGACCGGAGCAGGGGGGAATACAAGAGCAAGCTTCTTGACCTTTCGCCAGCATCCTGCCACAGCCGGCCGCCATGATCGAATTGACCCAGGAATTCGGCTTTGATGCCGCTCACTTTATGCCGCACCGGGAGGCGGGAGATCCCTATCGGCGGATGCACGGTCACTCCTTTCACGCAGAGGTCACGCTGAAAGGAGAGGTCGATGCAGCCACGGGCTGGGTCCGTGACTTCGCGGAGATCAAGGCGGTCCTTGATGAGCTCCGCAGCACGTTGGATCATTGCCTTCTCAATGAGCTGCCCGGGCTGGAAAATCCCACCCTGGAAAATCTGGCCTGTTTCATATTTTCTTCGATGAACACCCAGCTTCCTGGGGTAGTGCGCGTACGTGTGTCCCGGCCATCCTATGGCCAGTCCTGTGTCTACGAGCCTCGCTGATGGCCAAACGTCCGGCGAAATCCCTTACTCAGCTCGGTCGGGTGGTTCCGGTCCCGGACTCACCGGATCGGGCCGTGCTTGAGGCCGTACCAAACCGGCACCGGGATGTGAATTATGTCGCCCGGTTTACGGCGCCGGAATTCACCAGCCTTTGTCCGGTTACCGGTCAGCCAGACTTTGCCCATTTCGTGATCGATTACGTGCCAGACAAGTCGCTGCTCGAGTCCAAATCGCTGAAGCTTTTTCTCTTCAGTTTCCGTGCCCATGCCGATTTTCACGAGGCCTGCACCATCTATATCGGCAAACGCGTTGTTTCCGCGATCAAGCCGAAATTTCTGCGGATCGCAGGCTTTTGGTATCCCCGCGGAGGCATACCGATCGACGTATTCTGGCAGACCGGCAAGCTCCCGGCTAATCTGTGGTTGCCCGAGCCCGGGGTTGCACCCTATCGCGGCCGCGGCTGATAAATTCTTACCAGGTGTAATGCCAAAGGCATCTGTAGATCCTTGCCATAACTTGTGTCGGCTGGTTTGCCATGGTCAGAACCGGACGAACACGCCATGATGGTCAACATTCGAATGAGGACCCCTCAATGGCCAAATTCCACGATCAGATTGATGATGTGCTTGCCAAATTCATCACGCGCCAGCGCATGTTTTTTAGCGCTAGCGCGGCAGAAGAGGGGCGCGTTAACCTTTCGCCCAAAGGAATGGATTGTCTGCGCATCCTCGGACCTCAGCGGATCGCCTATCTGGACCTAACTGGCAGCGGCAATGAAACCTCTGCACATATGGAGGCCGGGGGGCGTCTCACGCTGATGTTCTGCGCCTTTGATGGCGCTCCACTCATTCTGCGTGCCTATGGCATGGCGCAAATCCATAGGCGGGGCAGTCAAGATTATGAGGAATTGCTCGGACACTTTGTGGAACATGTCGGGGCACGTCAGATCGTAGATATGCAGGTACAGTCTCTGCAAACGTCGTGCGGATATGCGGTACCACTGATGAGCTTTGAGGGACACCGGCCCAACCTGTTGCGCTGGGCTGAAACCAAGGGCGAGGACGGGCTCAAAGACTATCGCCGCGCGCACAATCGGGTCAGCATTGACGGTTTGCCGACAGGTTGGGATTAGACCTCTGCGAGGCGGGCGCAGGCGTCGTGCCGATGACAGCGGACGAGGTGGTCGTTGACCATGCCGATCGCCTGGGCAAAGGCATAGACGATGACTGGTCCGCAGAAATTGAAGCCGCGCTGTTTCAGCTCTCGGGCAAGAGCCTCGCTCATGGGGTTTTGAGCCGGAATGTCGGCAAGACGGCGATAGCGATGCTGAACTGGCTTGCCGTCTACATGTTTCCAGATAAGTTCGGAAAAGCCCCCCGGCTCCTTTTCTTCAATCTCAAGCCAAAGGCGGGCAGCCTTGATTGCGGCATTGATCTTCGCCTTGCTGCGAATGATCCCGGCATCTTGTAACAGCTGTTCGACTTTGCGCTGTTCATATCGGGCGATGCGGTGAGGATCGAACCCGTCAAAGGCGCTGCGGAAATTATCCCGTTTGCGCAGTATTGTGATCCACGCCAGTCCGGCCTGAAACCCGTCCAGAACAAGCTTCTCATAAAGCGCACGTGCATCGAACTCGGGAACGCCCCACTCCTGATCGTGATAGGCGATATAAATTGGTTCTTTCTCCGACCATGCACAGCGAACAAGAGCATCCGTCATGCTGCGCACACCTGATAGAAAGATACTACCAAGAGGTTCGCAGCTTTGGCTATCCGCTCTATGAAGCGCAGCTGATATTCACACGTCATGCTGACGACACTGCTGCACTGGACGCGATGGGAGCAGGAGCCCCGCCTCGAGCGTAGTGCCCGTTGCCCAGCTTTCAGTCCAGCTTTGATCAAGGCCTGCGGGTAAGGCATTCCGTTTATCCCAATGTCCGGCCACTGCAAGCTTGAAGGATTGAGGACGCAGGTCAAGCAAAAAGCCAGGTAGGTCTTGCCAACCTCAGTTCAACGCCTGCAGCAGTGAGCACGCCGGTGGCCGTCTCTTCCAGTCGGTCGAGACGAATGAGCGCGAAGCCATCGCGGCCGGTCACAGAGATAAGTTCACCGATGGTTTTTTCTCCGGCCGTGACCGCGGTTCCAGCTGGCGGAAGGTCAGCGCCGGCCGAAACAGCCAGCAGACGCTTGCGGGCGGTGCCACGATGTTTCATCCGCGCAGTGAGTTCCTGCCCGACATAGCAGCCTTTGGTGAAGCTGACGCCATGCAGTTGCTCAAGATCGCCATCCAGGGCGAACATGGCATCAATACCAAAATCCTCACCTTCAGGAACGCCGAGGGCGCGGCGATGGGCATGATAGGGCTCAAGCTGACCCACGCCCGGCGGGGTCTCCGCCTCGGCCACGATGGACCTGATCCCCAACTGCGGCAGGCGCGGATCAGCAAAGGAAATTCCCGGAAGGGTTTCTCCCTGCCAGGCAGCGAGCACCTTCAGCTGGGGTCGCAACTCGATCTCGACCCTGGCGCGCAGTCTGTACATAGTCAGCCTGCGAACCATCGCCTCGGCCCTGCTTCTTGGACAGTCCAGCAGCACAGCACCGTCGCCCTCAACGATCAGAAAGTCGAACAAGATCTTGCCCTGGGGCGTAAGGAGGGCCGCATAGAGCGCAGAGGCTGGTGAGAGCTGCTCCATGTCGTTGGTTATAAGCCCCTGCAGCAGGCTGCGGGCATCAGCCCCGGCGAGTGCAATGACAGATCGATCGTCAAGAAGCGCAATCATGGTGCAAGAGGTAATGCCTGCCGGCCCACTTGCCAAGCGTGCTTGACATCATCCTTCCAGCGCAGGATGCATGACTTCCAGCAAGCCAAGGGCCGTCCCTGTGCGTCACTCCGATCAATGGCAG
>JAKBAU010000155.1 GCA_021808875.1 Pseudomonadota bacterium
GATTCAGGAAGCGCTCGGTCCTCAGCGCAAGCACGAGGCTGTGTTCAGCTCACTGCAGTTCGCGCCAGGCTTCGAGTTCAACATCTTCGACCTTCAGGTCGGTTGCGAGTATCCGTTGCCGCTGGAGAAGGCATTTCTGCAGAACTTCCTCGCCCTGGCGACGCTGCCGGTGGACGAGAGCACGCCTTTTGAAGGCATGGCGCAGCTGATCTCGCTGGTCATCGACGAGGTGTACAGGAGCTGCACCGAACTTGGTGGCGGATCAAAACCCTATCGGCCAGGCCTCGATCGCGAAGTAGACGAGGCGCTGCGCCGCCATCATGTCAAGCTCGATCACGAGTCCCCCTACTGGCGCGATGTTGTCAACGGGCTCTGCGACGCCGGCGAGTATCGGCTCGCGGAGCGGGCGCAGCGCCACGCTGTCCCCATCCTCGAAGACCTCATCGGCGCCGTCCGATCCGATCAGATCAAGGACCAGTTCGACGCTCTGAAGCTGAGCCAAACCAGCGAGAAGGCCAGCCAGATTTTCGAGCGTTACATCTCGGACCTAATACGCCGGTTCCCGACCTTGAACACACCGACGCAACTGGATTTCGGGCCTGCGCGCATCATCGTTCTCGATCTACAATACGTGGCGCCGACCGGGTCTGCCGCCGCCAACCGGCAAACCGAGATGATGTATCTGCTCGCGCGGCATATCCTCGCCCGCAACTTCTTCCTGCACCCGGAATATCTCGTCTATATTCCCGAGCGTGTGCGCGAGCATCACAAGAAGCGCTTCCTGGAAGCCTACGAGACGGTCAAGCGCGTCGACTATGACGAGTGGCACCGCACACAGGGCAGTGCCTTGGTTCGCGCGCAGGCCGAACTCGATGTGCGCGAAGGCCGCAAGCATAACGTGCAGCTCGGTTTTGCGTCACAGCGGCTGTCGGACATGGGCGATGGCATCATCGCGCAATCGACCGGGCGCTTCGTGCTCGGGGCCGATGACCAGCGCGAGCGCGAGGAGATCGTCAAACGGTTTGGATTGACCGAGGCGAGCGCCAAGATCGTGCGCAATCGGCTGACCGGTCCGCGCCGCGACGGCGCTCCCTTCCTCGCCATCTTCCGTGCCGAGCAGGCGAATTACGAGCAGTTCCTGGTCAACTCGCTCGGGCCGATCGAACTCTGGGCGCTGTCGACCACGCCCGGCGACACCAGCCTGCGGAACCGGATTTACGACCGTGTTGGCTACTCGGAGGGTCTGCGTCGTTTGTCGAAAGTGTTCCCTGGTGGCTCCGCGATGGACGAGATCGAACGCCGCACCAAGTCCCGTTTGAAGAAGGGTGATGCGGCGGATCGTGTCGAGTCGGGCGTTGTGGACGAACTTGCCGACGAACTGATCCGGGGTCATGGCCTCGGTCTGGTTCTTCGGCCGCACGAGAACACGGCCGATCATGAATTGCCGATCGCGGCCGAGTGAAGCAATTGGTGACACATTCGCGCCCGACGACGTTTTTCCCCCCGGCGCGGCCGCAGCCTATCCGCGATGCGATCATGGCGTATCTCACCGAGCCACGCCTCGCGGTCGATATCGCGCGCCACATCAAGCGACCGGTGCCGACGACCACGGGACATCTCGCGGCGATGCGGCGCCTCGGGTTGGTCGATCGGGTCGGACATGGCGTCTACACCTTGCACGGAACGGCCGCTGCCGTTGGCGACCAGGCTTTCCAGCCGCGGAAGCTGCCGCCAGTTGGGCAGCCGGAGGGACGGGTCGCCTTCTTGGCTTTGGCGAGGAGAATTCGTCGAGAGCTCGCCGCTCCCTGCCGCTGCGCCGATCTTGCTGTGCGCCTCGGCGAGCCACGGGAAACGGTCCACGCAGCCGTCGAGCGGTTGTGGCTGTCGGGCACCGTGACCGGGAACGAAAAGACCGGCTACAAGCTGGTCGTGCGCGGTGAACGGCGTCGGGCAATTTTCGCACGAATACTGGCCGCGCTTTCTGAACCGCAATCCGCAGTCCGCCTTGCCGATCACCTCGATATCTCCGTCGCCGTCGCTCGCCGCCGGCTTTCTCAGCTCAGGGACGCGGGTGCCGTGTCCCTTGGAGAAGACGGCAAGTTTGTCCGCGTAAACTCTTCAGCGCACCGACCGCCAGTGTCGGATGATATGTCCCGCGGCTCATTCGCAAAAACGCCGGATAGGGTCTCCCCATAGTGGAGGCGAGGCCCATGGCACATGTGACCCTGCAGATCGGTGCGGCGATCATCATTCCGGTCAGTTCCCGGCGACGCATGATGCGAACCGGCAACTGGCGTAAGCGGGCATTGCGCGAAGCAGCGCTCTGCCAGACCCAGCCGGCCGCTTGGCCGGCCGCGCATCTACTCGCAGCACGTATACATGGATTGAAGATCGGACGCGCCTTGTCGTCGATGCGGGAGTCGGTCTGATGCGCTCTTTGATTCTCGTGCTGTTGGCCGCTTGCGCCCTTGCGGGTTGCGCAACGCCCGTTCATCCGGTCCCGACGACGGTTGCCACCCCAGGGATGCCGAACCCGGAGGAGGCGCTGCGGCAAAGTATCCAACATGTCGATGCGGAGATGGCCCAGCTGGGCCAGATGACCCCCACCCAAGTCACGGCGTCGGCTCCTGTCATGCCGGAGGATCTGCAGCGGCTGGTGACGTTCAAGTGGTCGGGGCCGCTCGATCAGGGCGTGGCAAAGCTGGCGCAATCCGTCGGCTACACATTCTACGTGACCGCGCCACCTGGCGCCCAGCCACTGCAAGTCGCCGTCGAGCTCACCAACGTGCCGGCCTATGAGGTTTTCAAGGCGCTTGGCGAGGAAGCAGGCACCCGCGCCGCGGTCGAGCTCGATCCTTTGCACCACCAGGTTCAGGTGATCCACCATGTCTAGCCTCCGCGCCCTGCTTGCCACTGCCTCGGTTTTGGCCGGATTCGCCGGCGTCATGCCGGCGCAGGCCGACGACACGCTGACCTCTCCGCGGGCCCCGCCCGACCCGACGTTTGGCCAGGTCGAGAGCAACGTGCCCGATCTGGCCAATCCGCTGAACAAGCCGATCACAGGCGGCTCCCAGCAGCCGCTCGTGGTCGGCACGGAACCTCCCCCGTCGCTGGAGCAGTTGCAGGCCGCCCGACCGGGCGACGAGAAGGGCGACGGTCTGGAACCAGGCCGCGCCGACATGGTCCGCACCGCCGCCCTGACGTATGGCGCGCAAGGCGGGCTTGCGGGTCGGAGTTTTGCTCTGAACGAGATGCTCCGCCGCCACCAGGCCGAGCTCGACAGCGCCTACGATTTTCGCGTTCTCGTCCTGCCGGTTGGCGCAGGACAAACCATGATGCGTCCGCCGATCGTCTCGGCCGCGCAGATGGCGTTCGCCCTCGGCGACAGTGCCCAGGTCGCTCGCGAAACGTCGTGCATCTACCAGATCACGCGTGAGGCGCAGCTCGCTTCCGCGCCGCCGAACTGGCGCACCTATCTCGTTCGGTCCTGGTCCAACCCGCATCGTCCTCAGGACGCTACCCTGCCTCGCACCAAGCAGGAGGCCGCCTACTGGAACAAATGGGTGGCGGAGGGCTGGGCGTCCGGGGAGAAGCAGGCGGTCGACATCTTCCTCGCCGATTTGGGCCGTCTTGAGCGCGATATCGTCGGCATGGCCCGCTACCGCGTGCTTCTGCGGGCCGGGCTCGTCGAACAGCCTCGCCTCGCCTTCCAGAATGCCCCTGTGCAGGGTGGACGCGACAGCCTGCACGTAGGCGACGCCACCATCCGCATCACCGATCAGCCCGGCTTGCAGGCCAATCCGCGCCGCTGGCGGCCGGGCGCCGGGTGCCCGCAGTGAACAGCGTGCATAGGGCAGCTGATGTTGGACGGTCGTCTCGCTGATCTCGGGCCGGGTGAACGGCCTGCCAGTACTACCGGCGTTCGCTGGCCGGATGCCGACCGTCGGGATCTGCGCTGGGTCGAAGAGGCCCGCCGTCATGCACCGGGTCTCGACGGCCTTCTCGTGTGGGCCTTCGAGTCGAACGCCTCACGCATCGCCTTCCAGAGCGGCCATCCGGTCTGGGTGCGCATTCACGGACAGAACCATCAGGTCACCGAGCGTGCGGTGGACGATTACGAATTCAGCCAGATCGTCAACCATGTCTATGGGGCCGATGGCATGGCCCGTCTGCAGATGGGCAAGGATTTCGATACCTCCTATTCGATTTCATTGAGCCGCTCGAGGCGGCTTCGCTTTCGCCTTAACGCTACCCCCACGCGCACGCCGCGCCGCGACGGCGGCAACGTCGTCATGCGGCCGATCGCCGATATGCCGCCGCCGCTGAGCGACCAGTTGGTCGAGCAATGCATTCTCGACAACTACCGTCCGGGACACGGCATGGTCATCGTGTCGGGTGCAACTGGTTCGGGCAAAAGCACGCTGATCGCCGGGATGACCGTCGCCAAGCTGCTCGACCCAACCGGCAATTTCGACATCATCGAGGGAGCGGCGCCGGTCGAATTTCTGCTGGAGCGCGTGCGCGGCCCCACCTCGACGATGAACCAGACCGAGATCCCGCGCGATCTGCCGAGTTTCGCCGCCTTCGTCCGGGGTGCGATGCGACGCGAACCGACAGACATCATCGTCGGCGAGTGCCGCGACTCCGAGACGATGGACGCTGCGATCCAGGCCGCTATCTCTGGTCATGTTCTGACCACCACCATTCACGCCAACAATGTTCCACTGACGATGCAGCGTATCGCCAGCCTCTGTCCCCCGGGCGAGCGGGAAAACCTGATCTCGGCGGTGGCACAGTCGCTGCGTCTGATCATCAATCAGCGCCTGGCGCGCTCAGCTGACGGGAAGCGCACGCCCCTGCGCGAATTTCTGGTGTTCGATGCCGAGCTGCGCAGCCAATTCCTGCGCACGGATCCGGGCGAGTGGCCCGCGCTGACCAGCCGCGCCGTCGAGGAGAAAGGCCAGTCATACAGGGCTGCTATCGCAAGCGCGGCGCGCGCGGGTCGAATCACCGACGCCACTGCCGCTTACGAGCTCCGCCAGATCGGTTGAGCGCCGCGGCGTGAAAGAGGCGCTCATTCGCAGCTTCGGCGACGATGATACCCCTCAACCTGGCGAGGAGAATGCTGCCGTGATCGCTAAGTTTGCAATGCCGGTGCCTCGCTATGTGGCGTAATACCGGCCAGCCCGTGCGCGTGCTGATGCTCGATGCGCGGGCCTGCTTTCCGTTGCTTGCCGCCTGCGTCTATTGGAGCTGGACGACGCTCTATATCGCGCTCGCGGGAATCATTTTCTTCGGAGCGATCTCTTTTGCGGGCCTGACGCTGCCCGCCATGTTCCGGCTCGGGCGACGCTGGCTTGTGGGACGCACTCGGACCGCTGTGCCGGTCTGGAACCGCAGGCGGCACGCGTGAGCGCACTCGACCTCGACCGGGTGGAGCGGACCATGCAGGCGCTGCTGTCGCGCGATCCGCTTGTGGTGACGTATCATGACCGAAGCACGGGTGACGTCCTTTCCGTCAGTCCGGAAGCCGCGGCGTCTCGCACTGGACTTCTCCCGGCGTTTCTCGCGGCGGGCCAAGTGGTGTGGCGCGATCTGACGGGTGCGGGATTCGATCTCGATGTTGTCCGCGACCCGGCTGCACTTTTCGGTTTCCGTGTGCTCGGCATCGGTGCGTCCAGCTTCGCGACAGTGATGCTGGCGACCATGGAGGCAACGGCGCAGGCATCGCGAGCGGGGGCGATTGTCGTCAACGACTTCAATTTGATCTGGTCGGAGGCGGCACGGAGCCGGGCGACGCCGACATCGTCCACCGGGGCGTCGCCATGAGAAGCGCCGTGCTATCCAGCCTGGTCGCTCTGCTGCTCGCCGGCGGGACGGCAAGGGCGGCCGACACAAGCAACGGCGTCGCCATCCAGGGGTGCCTGGAGGCAGCGTCCCGCGCCTATCATGTTCCGCCCGCCATTCTTGTTATCCTCCTCAACGTCGAGGGAGGCTCGCTTGGCGCGGTCAGCCAGAATACGAACGGCACCGTCGATATCGGGCCGATGCAGGTCAACCAGATCTGGGTGCCGCAGGTGGCGGCTCACTGGTCGACCACGAAGGATCGCGCCTATCGCGCGTTGCGCGACAATTTCTGCGCCAATCTGGAGGCCGGAGCCTGGATTCTGCGTCAGGGTCTCGACGAGGCGCATGGCGATTTTTGGGAAGGTGTCGGCTACTATCACTCCCACGACCCTGGTCATAAGCAGGCCTATCTTCGTTCCGTGTTGCAGCAGGTCTTACGCCTGCGGCCACATCAGCCGGCCGATCTACGTTCTGTGGCTCAGCAGATTATTCCGCTGTTACCAAACCGGCCGGCCGCCCTCGCGACTGCGGCCGCTCCGGGCCAGGGATGATGATGATGGCCCAGCCTCATCCCCGTGCCGCATGGCCCTCGAACGACGATATGACGGTCTTCAACCTGATTGTCATCGCGCTCGGCGCGGGTCTCGTCTCCTATCTTCTCTGGACGCATTTCCACGCTGAATTAAGTGCCGCTGTCATCGCCTGGCGGCATCAAGAAATCCGCGCACTCCAAATATTCACCGATCGCTTCGATCTGGCCGACGCGCAGATGCGCGGCTCCGATCCGGCCGGTGTCACGTTGCGCGATCTCTACGGCATCAGCCACGCCATCGGCCGCACCTGGCGTTTGCCGGCGACGGTGCTGATCGTCGTGCTCGGCCTTCTTTGCATGGCGCGCAACGCGCCGTCGCGGTTCCGGCGTCAGTTCGATCTGAACGGGCTGATCCGTGAACAGGCCAAGGTGTTCACCACCACCGCGGCCTTCGTAAAGCGGCAGTTGCGTCTCGTGCCGCCTGCCGCGGGCTCGCCTCGTCCAGCCGACTATGCGCTATCCCCCGCCGAATGGATCGCCCGCAACGCGCGTGCGTCCGACGGCCGGTTCAATGAGGCGAAGGCCCGGCGCGCCCTCGTCGCCCAACTGGGCGCTCGTTGGACAGGTCCGGAGGGCGCGTCTCCGGTGGTCCGGCTCATGTTCGCCGCCTTCTCGCTGCACCTCGTCGAACGGCGCGACGAGGCGCTCGCCCTGCTCGGGGCGTGCTCGCAGGCCCTCATGGATGTCGGATCGGGCGATGCCGAGGGTCCGGCCGAACCGCTGGCACTTCCTGCGGAGTGCCTCCAGGAGGTGGACGCGTTAATTGGGGAGCCGGGCGGGCCGACGGCGGCGGGCCGCCTCATAACCGACCGTCACGCATGGACCCACACGGCGATAATGTCGCTGCTCAACACAGCACGGCTCAAGGCCGGCGTCCTCCCACCTGCCCAATTCGCCTGGCTCAAGCTGGTCGACCGGCCGTTTTGGTACGCCTTGCATTCGCTCGGCTTTGAGACCGAAGGCGTCGGCCGCTACCTTCACCCCAATCCTCGACCCGAGGCGGCCGGCGCACGCGACCATTGGGCGCTGGAGAGGGTGGCCGGGCGGGGCATCGACACCCCGAAATTCGATCAGGCGATCGATGCACTCCGCCGGTCACACGCGCGCAGTCCCTCGTTCGCATCAGAGTCTTCCAATGTGGGACCCAAGGTTCCGGAGGGCCAGCAGCATGAATTTCGACGTTCCAGAGGGCACGACCGTGCAGATCTTCATCGGAGCCGCGCCCCTCGCGCCGATCCTAAACATACCCGGAATGGACCCACCGCCGGCCCAGCCGCTTGAGACGCGCCGTCGTCGGCCGCTGCTCAAAGGGGTCGCGATCGCAGGGCTTGCCATCGTCGCGTTCGTCGTCGGGCAGAACACCGCGCCGCGCCGGAACGCTCTGATGATGGCAGGCAACGCCTCGGTGCCCCCGGCCAGCGCGACGCCCTCGCCGGCGGTCCCGCGCTACGAGCAGGCATTCCCCTCGCGTGCGCTCACCCCAGAGCCATCCCAACTGCTGCCTGCGGGAGGCCCCGCGACGGATCAGGTGCCGCAGGCATTCACGCAGCAACTGCAGCAGCGGCCAACGATCACCCCATCTCCCGGAAGTCCGCCGCCCTCGGCTGCCAGCTCGGGAGCCAAGCCGTTCGGGCTGGAAGACTGAGCCGTGGCCATCGCGCGCCAGATCGTCGGGCCACAGGCGCAATTCGAGCGCTCCGGCGCGCAAAGCCTGCGCGATATCCGGCCCCTGACGACGCGCCTCTCCGAGGGTTTGCGAGGGTCTGGCAGCTTTCTCGTTCTGGTGTCCGCAGCAGTC
>JAKBAU010000156.1 GCA_021808875.1 Pseudomonadota bacterium
GGTGCGCTTCGGCGTCGCAGGCGAAGTCCTCGCGGCCGGCGAAGGCATCGAGACGATGCTGTCGCTGCGATGCGTCCTGCCGACCATGCCGATGGTCGCAGCACTTTCAGCGGCCCACCTCTCCGCCATCCTGTTCCCCGACAGGCTGCGGCGCCTCTACGTCGCCCGCGACAACGATCCGGCAGGCGATGCCGTGGTGGCGACGCTCCTCGACAGGGCACACACGGCCGGGATCGAGGCGCTGGTGCTCTCCTCCGAGCTGGGCGACTTCAACGAAGACCTGCGACTGCTTGGGATCGATGCGCTACGGGCGGCGATCCGAGGGCAAATCGCGGCGCAGGACGTCGCCCGCTTCATGAAGATGGCGGCGTAGCCGGAACGGGAATGGCGTGTGGCGCTGTCTTCGACGGTGAATGGCCAGGCTTTCCTTGTGCCGTAGAGAGGACCACGCCCACGGCCTTCCGGAGAGGGCGATCGGGCGCCAAGCGCGGCGGCCCGGCAATGGCTGCGGCCGACGATTTTCCGGCGGCGCTGCGCGCCTTTCCATCGCGAAGCAAAATCGCCAGCCTTCGCCATCCTCCGCTACCGCTTCGGCCCTTCGCTTCGCTGCGGGTGCAAGTCCGCCACGCCCGACGCCTTCGTCGCCGTGAAGGCCGCGATGGGCGCGGCCGATCCGACGAGGAAAACCGCGATGTCCATCGACCACGGCGAAGAATTCGAGCCCCGCCACAACGAGTCCCCCACCGACCGCGTCCTCCAGGAACTCCAGCTCTACGGCTACCGCCCCTTCCACGATGAACCCGACCCACGGCCGCTTCCCGAACCGCACATTCTCAACGGCAGCGTCGGCGACATCTTCGACGCCCTCGTGGTTGCGCTCGCGGACACGCGCCTCGAACCCGACCTTGAGGATCTGCTCTGGTCGACGGTGAATGTGTTCCACCGCGCCATCGACCGGATCGAGCGCGAACTCGATGACAACGAGATGGCGCAGCAACGCGCGCAGCGGGAACAGGACGGCAGCGAGGTCAAATCCGTCGAGCTCGAGCGGCTGACATCGGAAGGACAGACGCTGATCGAGCGTCGCAACGTCTTCGAGCTGATGCGAGACCAGGCCGCCGACCAGTTCGAGCGGCACACGCACTCAGCTTGGCGGCCGCGCAGCGGATCGAAAGTCAACCATCGCCATCTCACTGCCGCGATGATCGACAGCCGCGACTTTCTCGCGGCTAAGAAGCGCGCCGACCGGGAGGTGCTGTTGCCGGCCGGGCCGAAGGTGGCCGTCACCGGCGGTCTCGATTTCAACGATCACCGCCTGATCTGGGCCAAGCTCGATCAGGTCCACGCCAAGCACCCGGACATGGTGCTTCTGCATGGCGGTTCGCCGAAGGGCGCAGAGCTGATCGCCGCCAAGTGGGCCGACAACCGCAAGGTGCCGCAGATCGCCTTCAAGCCTGACTGGACGAAGCACGCCAAGGCGGCGCCGTTCAAACGCAACGACGCGATGCTGGAAACCCTGCCGATCGGGGTGCTGCACTTTCCGGGGACCGGCATCCAGGACAACCTTGCCGACAAAGCCAGGAAGCTCGGCATTCCGGTCTGGAAGTTCGGCAAGGGCGGTGCGTGAGCGCCGCCACTCGTTACGAAAGCTCAGCGTCAGGCTATGCGCGTAAGCAGCCTGTTGCCTCGAAGCGAGAGCAGCCAAACTGCTGCCGTAAAGCCGGTCGCGCGCGCGATTATTGCAGACCCAATTCGTGGCTCGAGGAGTCGTTGCAAGAGCGCTGCTAGCTCACGTAGCTTGATCCCCCGAACGCGAATAGTGGTCTTGTGTGGCACGATTTCTGCGACATCCTTGCCCGCCCATCGGTTGATGGCATCGGCGACGGAACGCGCCGAACGCCGATGGCGCGTCCTGTTCGTCTCGATAACGTAGTCGCGTAGCTTTCCGCGCGTTGTGGGCGATCGACCTTCGTGAGCCATTGGATTCTCCTTGCACTGCATGGGTGGAACAAAATTGCTCCACTCGGTCTGCCGGCGCCCCCTTGATCATTCATCGACGAGGCCGCCCGGAAATTCTCTCCGCCATGCTGCTTCGATCGCCTCCGCATCGAGCAGCAAGGCATTCAGTTCGCCCGACCGATACGCCGCGAGCATCAGCGAAAGGAGCCGCGCGCGCGGAAAAGCCAATGGTCGCGCTCCTACAGTCCCAGGCGGTCGCTTCGCCACGCGCAACGAATCCAGGGATATCCCCGTCAGCCGGCTCAGCCGCGTCAGTGACCCTCGCGTTTGGCCGTGCAACTCCCGCGCTACCGCTTGAACAACGGTCGGCGCGTTGGTTGCGTTTCGAGAGATCGGCCTTCGCTTCGGCCTTGAATTGCTCGCCATAGGGGAACATTTACCGGCTACAAAAATAGCTGTCAAATGGCCCCTGAACGGCTTGCTCTCTGCCCTGCCCTCCGGATTTTCGGGACACGCAATGAAGCTGTCCTACCGCGTGTTGCCAGGAGCGCGGGACCCGGCACCGGCATCCAGGACAACCTCGCCTACAAAGCCAGGAAGCTCGACATCCCGGTCTGGAAGTTCGGCAGGGGCGGCGCTTGAGCGCCGCCTGTCACTCTTGACGCCTGATGGCAGTCTTCTATATTGCTATCAACGCCATCGCGAACGGGACGATGCTATCATGCCCGCCGTGACCATCCGCAACCTGTCCGATGAAACCCACCGCGCCCTCAAGGTCCGGGCGGCGCAGCACAATCGCAGCACCGAAGCCGAAATGCGCGCCATCCTGGAAGCCGCTGTGCGGCCGGAAGGCCGGCTACGTCTTGGCTCCGCGCTGGCGGAGATGAGCCGGAAGATCGGGCTGACCAACGCCGATGTCGAAGCCCTCGAACAGGCCCGCGACACCCGGCCCGCCGAGCCGCTGCGTTTCGAATGATCCTGCTCGACACGAATGTCGTCTCCGAGGCGATGAAGCCCGAGCCGGCGGCGGCGGTTCGCGCATGGCTCGACGCGCAGGCGGCGGAGACGCTCTACCTGTCCAGCGTGACCATCGCCGAGCTGATGTTCGGCATCGGCGCGCTGCCCAACGGTCGGCGTAAGGACAAGCTGACCGCCGCGTTGGACGGCGTGCTGGAACTGTTCGCGGATCGAATCCTGCCATTCGATACCCGCGCGGCGCGCCGCTACGCCGAACTCGCCGTCAGTGCGCGCGCGGCTGGCAGAGGCTTTCCGACGTCCGACGGCTATATCGCCGCCATTGCCGCGACGCGTGATTTCGCGGTCGCGTCTCGCGACACGAGCGCCTTCACCGCCGCCGGCCTTGTGGTGATCGACCCCTGGGCAACCACATCCTGAGCTGCGGCACGCAAAAGCCGGAACGACGCTTGGCAATCCGGCTGCCTGCTCCAGCACGGTTCATCCCCGCTTCCTGATGCGCTGATCCTTGGTCCACCCACGGGCCTGAGGCCATCAACCCGTGAAGGGTCGGCTACGCTTTGCGTGCCGCCGCTTGTCCTTGACCGCGCGGTGATCGCGGCCCCTGGCCGGACACATCGGGCGCCTGTCGCGCGGGGATCGGCCCCGCCGCAAAGCAGGAGCCGGATCGATGTCTCAATCGCTCGCTTTCGCCAATGGCTGGAGCCTCGCCAAATCCCTCATGGTCTGCGTCGTCATCTTCACGGCCGGCTCTGGGGACTACGGTGTCATGCCGTCTTCCGAATACGACGGCGATCCCGCCGACGTCGTTCACGAATTCGACCCCTTCGAATGAGCAAGCTGCGCCATACCGTGAGGCTCGCGGAGCAGTCATCGAACCGGATTTCCGCTCCCGCCCAACCTCATCTTCGCCTATACTGCGATCCGCGCCGTGGTGGTGGTGGAAGGCGCAACCGTTTGATCGTCATCTCACGGAGTCTGCCGCCATGATCGTGCTCGGACCTCTGCTCGTCGTCGTCGCCATCGGCTTCATCTGCTGGCTGCTGTTCACGCTTGCCGTATTCGCGTTGCCAGCGTTCGTCGGCCTCATGGTCGGCATATGGGCCTTCCATACCGGCGCTGGCGCGCTCGGCGGCATCATCGTGGGCGTCCTCGCCGCGGGCGCCACCTTCGGCGTCGGACAGCTCGCCATGGCGTTCGTGCCCTGGGTTTGGCTTCGGCTGCTGATCATCCTGCTCTTCATCGCGCCGGCCACCGTCGCCGGCTATAGCGCCACGCACGGTATCGCTCAGATGGCGATGCCATCGCCGACATGGCAGATGGTCTTCTCGGTGATCGGAGCTATCGCCGTCAGCGTTACCGCATTCGTTCGCTTCACCGGCATGACCCCGCCCGGACCAACCCAACGGGGGATGGCGCGGGGCTGAGCCCCGTCAGGCGCGGGCGATAGGTTCGGGACCATAACAGGCGGCGGCCCCGAGACGCCCGCCCCGTCGAAAGTCCGGAACATCGATAAGGGAGGCGACACCGCCGCGGATCGGCACTTCGCGCATCGTGACGCGCCCCGGAATGCTGCCGGGACCAATGGAGACGCACGCAACGCGGCCCGCGTGAGCCCTTTGCATGGAGGCAGTTCGCCCAAGCGCCTCGGCTGTGCGAGCGAGACGCGGTCTATCGGCGGACCAGAGGTATCGCGTCCCCCACGAAATCTATCACCGGCTTTTCGAGGTTTCTCGACCGTCGCCACGTTCTCCTCGATCGGTCTTCGTTCTGCATCGAGCGCACCTCACGGCCTCTTCGATGGGTGGATCTGGCCGAAGGTCGGCTGAAGCCTCGACCGCCTATGGCGCAATGGCGCCGATCGACTTTCTTCCCCTGTCGGCTGCGCCGCCATTCCTCGCGAGACAACAAAGTCGCCTGGCCGCCATCTTCCGCTGGCGCTTCAGCCCCGTCGCCCACCCCGTCGCGCAGGCGCGATGGGGACCCCGGGCAGGGGTGCGCCGTCGATCGCCTCCGGCCCTTCGATCACCATCGAGGCCGCAATGGTGCGGGCTCGAAAACGTCAGATCAAGGAGAACCACCATGGCGACCATCGGCACCTTCAAGAAAACCGGCGCGAACGAATTCACCGGGCAGATTGTCACCCTCTCGGTCCAGGCCAAGAATGTCCGCATCGCTCCCGAAGCCAACCGCTCCGGCGAAAACAGCCCCAGCCACCGGGTCTACTGCGGCCGCGTCGAGATCGGCGCTGCCTGGGCCAAGCGCTCCAACGAGGGCCGCGACTATCTGAGCCTCAAGCTGGACGATCCGAGCTTCACCGCCCCGATCTTCGCCAACCTGTTCGACGACGAGGACGGCGAGGGCTACAGCCTGATCTGGTCCCGCCCCAACGGCCGCCGCGCCGACTAACCCACCCAAAGCCCCGCCCGGTCGGAACCGGGCGGGGTATCGCTGGGTTCTTGCGAAGCATCCCGGCCCGACGCCATCCTGATCGGGACCCGCAAGGCAAGCGTCGCGATGATCGTTGCGGTTTACAGTCCAGATCCTGAGGCGGCCGTCCTGCGATCGGCCGGAAAGCACGCTATCCCTGACGCTCGCTCGGCGCCGCCGCCTGACCGTCCGGCAGCGTCCTGCGCACCAGATCGGCCGGCTCGATCTCCAGCGCGTCCGCGACCTGTCCCAGCACCGTGACGCTCGCCGAGACGGCTGCGCGTTCGATCGCTCCGATGTACCGGGCGCTCAACCCGGCCCGTTCGGCCAACTCCTCTTGCGTCATCCCCTTTGCATGACGCAACCGACGCAGATTGGTCGCCATGACCTCCTTGAGATCCATGGCGATGATGGAGCAGAGATCGGAATCATCGTTCCAGGAACGATAATTCCGATTCGTCTTGGGGTATTTTGAGTAACGCGCCTACAGGAGCAGGTCTACAACGCCCGCGTGCGCCACGTGATGCGCGGCGCGCATCGCCGGTGACAAGCAATCCGGCGCAACTTTTGCGAAACTTTGCCGTAAATGAACCTTTGCCGCAGGGCTCCGATCTTAACGGGGAAAGATCGCAATGACCGAGACGCTATTCCATGACCGGCCGCCAACCTCCGACCACATAAGCGCCTATGATGAACAGCATCTGGCGATCTATCTCCAGCTTCTGATGGCCGAGGAGGAGGGGGCCGACTGGCGTGAGGTCGTGCAGGTGATCTTCGGGATCGATCCCCAGGGGGAACCCGATCGCGCGAAACTCGTCCATGACAGCCACCTGGCGCGGGCGCGCTGGATGACAAAAACCGGCTACCGTCACCTGCTGACGCCGCGATCACCCTGATTCAGCCCACGCCTGCCGCCCAATAGGGCGTCACGCGCGATGCAACCATGGGGTCTAGCGCAGTGCGCGGGTTTCAGGATCGTCTGACCCTCCCCCCACCAGGGGGCCAGGACGAGAGGAAACGCCATGCCCACGCAGTATTGGCGCTCGCCGGAGACGATCGACCAACTGGGTCGCCTCGGCCGCCCCGGCTTCGCCGTCGAGTTCTTGCGTCGCAACGCCGACTATCGGCGCGACTATGCCCACACGCAGCGCCAGATCGCGCGCTTGCACGTCGATGCGCAGACCGCTCGCTCCGGCCTCGCTCGGCGATGGGGGTTACGCTTTCGCGCCTGACCCCTATGCCCCGGTTGGGACCGGACCCGTCTCCTGGTTGCCGGAACTCTCCCCCGGCACGCTGATCCTCGACGCCGCCCCGCCAGGCTTCGATCCCCTGTCTCTCGACCCGGCGCAGCTCGGATCGGTGATCGGGGATCGCATTGACGACGACGGTCGGGAGGTCGTTGTCGCCGACGGAACCGGCGAACTTCATATCCGATTATGCAACGACAGAGCCGTATCACGCCCTGCGATCATTCTGCCCATCGGTGCCACAGCGATCGACCTCCGACTGGATGTCGCCTCGCGCTTCGTCCGCCGCCTGCGTGGCCAGACCATCGGCCTTCTCCCCCAGGCGCTCAGATTGACCGTGCTGCGCAAGCGCCGGCTCATTCAGCTCCTCCAAGCCTACGACATCCACGAGACCGGAGGTGGCCCGCGCGACATCGCCGCGACGGTTCTGCGTTCGCAACAAGCTGGACTGCCTTCGGTTGAGTGGAAGGATTCTCACTCTCGACGCACGGCTAACCGCCTGATCCACGACGCGATTTCCCTCGTCCAACGCGGCTATCTCAAGTTCCTGCGTGGCGATTGAACCGGCGGCCATCCACCCCGGACGAGGATCGGGCAAGAAACCCAATCGCGCCTGGGGCCTCACGCGAACGACCGACGTGCGCATGTCCGCGTGAAGGGGGGACAGACCCTCGCGAAAATCTTCGTCCACCCCCAACGCCTGGATCCTCCGCCACGCTCCCCCCGACATGCCGCGACTTGGCCGCGGTTCTTCGAGGCAAGACGGAGGGTTCCCATGCTCGACAGGTCCGCACAGCTCGCGACACGCTATCTCCGGACACCCGAGGCGGCACGCATCCTCGGGATCTCGCCGCGGACGCTGGAGAAATACCGCTGCCACGGGAACGGCCCCACCTTCCGTAAGCTCGGCGGCCGCGTCGTCTACGCCATCGACGATCTCCAAGCCTGGGCCGATCAGGCCGCCTGCCGCTCGACCTCCGACCCCCGCTACGTCGAGGCGCGGGCCGCCGGTCTTGGCCATCGCTGAGGCGCCGACCCTCGATGTCGTCGCGCCGCCTAATCACTGCCAGCGAACGGAGCAAGCTCGACGCGTTCGTCGTCGCCACCGGCGACGCCACCCCGCGCGATCAGCGCGACCTGATGGAGCGGCCGTTTTTCTCGCTCGCCAAAACCCGGCGGACCGCGCCGATTCTCTACCAAGCTGGCGACATCCGCGTCGAAGTCTATGCCGTGGCCGAGCACGGCATGGCGACCATCTGGGACGCCGACGTGCTGATCTGGGCGGCCAGCCAGATCGTCGAGGCCGAGAACCTGGGCCTCAAGACGTCGCGATTCCTGCGCTTTACGCCCTACCAGCTTCTGACCGCCATCGGCCGCCAGACCGGCGCCCGTGACTACAAGCTGCTCAAAGGCGCGCTCGCCCGGCTGCAGTCGACGGTCATCCGCACGACCATTCGCAACGGCGAGCACTGGCGCCGTCACCAGTTCTCCTGGATCAACGAGTGGGAGGAATGCGCGACGCGCGACGGCCGCGTCGAGGGCATGGAGTTCGTGCTCCCCGACTGGTTCTACCGCGGCGTCATCGATCGCTCCCTCGTCCTCGCCATCGACCCGGCCTACTTC
>JAKBAU010000008.1 GCA_021808875.1 Pseudomonadota bacterium
ATGCGGTTCGTTCAGGGAAGCCATGATTTGATGGCCTCGAAATTGGCGTCCATCGCTTCTAGCCATTTTTTGACACGCGAGCGGTCGAATGGGCCGAGCGGCGTGTCGGCCCGCCCGGCCCGCCCCTCGACCGCTTCTTGGAATTTCAGGCGCCGGACCTCGACCTGCTGCGCGGCAATGAGACGTGGCATGAAAACAGGCACGGCGCCGTCGGCGACGGCTTTCCGGAATACGCTATGGCGGTATATCCGCGCGAATGCCGCTTCTCTTGTGTCGCCAAGCTCGGCGAGCGCTTCATTCAGGATGACGGCCGTAGCGGTCGGCTTGAACCCCAGCCCCTGCAAGGTGGCGAGCGGTGACAAATCCTCTTCCTGCGGCCCCACGGTATGAAACAGCACGACGGCAAATCCCTGGGCCTCGAAAAGCGCCGCGAGGTCTGGAAGCTGCTCGACGAGGCGGCGCAGCGTGGTGTCACCGCCGCCAAGATCCACCAGGAGTGACGCCTGCTCCTGCAAGGCATGCTGCAGGAGCCTGTCCAACCATTTGAGGGCCGAGGACGGTTCGGACGCCTCGGGAGGCCGCGCGACATTTTCGATATATCGGGAAAACGTATCATTGGTCGTGTCCATGTCGGCCATCAGCAACGGCGTTCCGCGCGCCAATGCCGATTCCGCCAGCCAGCGTATGCCCGTTGTCTTGCCGGTTTTGCCGCGGCCGGCCCAGAACGCCACCTTTCTTTTGGCGGCGAGGTCGAGTTTGCTGGTGACGCGCAGTGGGGATGAGTCAGCGGATGGTTCTCTCAAACTCATCAATTCCATCTCCGGCCCGGCATCGTCCGCCTTCAGAAAATCAAACGTCAGATTGGCCGTTTCCGCGGAGGATGAGCGTCCAGCGCTTGGAAACTGAAGCAGCCCGTGCGGATCTTCGTTCTTCGGTGTGGACATTGCTCACTCCTTTGGCTCGGCCGGTGTTCAGGGGGGGGGTTTCTTGCCGGTCAGTTGCTCCATGACCTCAATGTAGTGCTGGGACGGGGGAGGGCCTGAACTCCTTGGCCGTTGTGTTCTTATGTCACCGCCGCGACGGCGCTCATCCCAGTCGATGAAGCGTGCGAGTTTGAATTCCGGTTCGGTAAATTCTTCCCGGAATGCTGTGAACCCCTGTAGAGGGTCGGCGGATGTCGGAGGAGCTGCCATTGCAGGAACTGCTTGGGTCTCCTCCAATGAAGCTGGCACCTTGCGGCGGGCGTATCCTTTCAATGGTGCGCGAGCACGATGAAAATCACTTTGCAACCAGGCCGCTGTCCATCTCTTCTCGGTCTGATATTTTATCCCGGCTTCTTCCAGGGCGTCCGCGAGGTTTGCCCAGCGCCATTCGCCATGCACGAGTTTCAGCAGCATCCCGGCATGCCGCCGCAGCCAGGGCCGCAGAGGTTCGCCGGGCGTCCACCGGGCGCGCAGCCGCTTCGCCAATGCGGCAATTTCTTCCTGGGACCGGATACGCTTGCGTGCCATCACCAACAGCTCCGTTCGTACCTTTGGGCCGAATTTTGCTGTTCTGACTCAGAATATCAAGATGTAGTTTTGAATCTATGAGGCAGGCCCTAATGCTATCCTTACCTCAATCCTCATCTCAACTTACCTCATTCCTCATCTCTTTTCAGCGGCACGAATTTGTTGCAAAATACTGTCTATCTCTAATAGACCAAGGAACCCTAGCGGGTTCTTTTCTGGTCGTTCTGATATCGTTTCCCATAGAGCAATTTCGAAAAAGCATCACACAATCCTTGTCGCGCATATCTATTGATCTAACATAAACAAAATTTAAGATTTTCCGGAGAGAAAACTTAATAAACCAAGAAGGTGGCTCCGGCATTTCGCCGACGCGATGTTCAGTAAGTGCAGAAGACCTCATTCGCGACCATCGACGAAAATCTTCAAATGCCAGTAAGGTGGTTGGAATTCCAAGACGCGTTGAGTTATCCAATGAAATGACTCGCGATCGGCCAGAACCGGCCACAGGCGGCAAGAGAAAGCGCGCTGTTTGAGTAAACATTTTACCGTTAGCTATCGGAATAAAACGCGGAACCCGGCACGGGGCGCAGGAAAATCTCTGACTTAATATAATCTATAAGTACCCGAATTCGCGGGATGTCCTTGATCTTTTTGTGACATGATAACCAGAATCGTAGCGACGCAGAATATCCATTGAGCTCGATGAGCCTAAGATTGGGTTCCCTATTCAACACCCCGATGGGTTGCAGGCTGATACCCACACCGTTCTTTGTTGCCTCGCCAAGAGCCCAAGATGAATTGGTCCGGTAAGAGACATTTTTACTATCCTGGACGATCTGGGCCCAGATTTTCCACTCGTTATCCTTGGGGTAGTGCAGATGATCGCAAATCCGGTGATGTTTGAGATCATCTAGGCTTTTGGGTGTGCCGTATGTCTTCAAATACTCCGTCGAAGCGACTGGACGTAGAATCATTTTGTTTTCACTCAATATTACAGCGTCGGGATCCTCCGGCTGGTGCCATGATAGCGCAATATCTGTTCCTTTGGCGCCAGTTTCCGGCATGCTCGGCGAGCAAATGATTTCCACCGTGACACCCGGATAACGCCGATGAAATTCCTTCATTCTTGGCGGCAACCAATAGCCGCCGATGCCATCCGAGACGGCGAGGCGAATATTTCCCGAAAGCGCTTTCTCCTGAGCAGCTCTGGCTTCAATAAGTTTTACCCTGCCTTCCATCTCGGTCACCAACTTCGCGATCGCTTCGGCGGTAGGTGTAAGCATAATGCCTTGAACGGTTCTATGGAAAAGTTCGACGCCCAACTCGCGTTCAAGATTTTGAATCCGCCGGCTCATCGTTGATTGGCTGACAGAGCCGTTCTCTGCCGCCGCGGAAAAGCTCTGTGCCCGCGCAACCTGAAGAAAAAGCTTAAGTTCGTCCCAATCTGTGTTGAACATAGCGATCCATAATTGCATCGACATTATGCAAAATCAAGTATTTTTGAATTCATAAATCTACGCTATTGGTCGGCTTGGGATTTGTCCATGTGGTGCAAACTAGAAATCATGGAGAGGCGAACCCGAGTTGTAAGGAGCTGATCGAAGATGACGGATCCCAGCATCACCAATAATTTAGAACACTCTAGATTAATAGTCATTCCCGTCTGCGGATGGGACGACTTGATGAAAGTAATGGCGATCCGTGCCGCAGTATATCTCGGAGAAGGGGGCCGTTCCTATTGCCATGAATTCGATGGCAACGATCACCACGCGACGCATATTTTGGCGCTTGTCGATGGTGAGCCTGCAGGCTGCTGTCGAATAAGGTATTTCGGCGACTTCGCGAAACCCGAACGCCTTGCGGTTTTGCCAAGATTCCGAACTGGTCGATACGGGAAACGTGGTGTTCCTTATGAAGTCGCGGCCTTTGCCTTCTCCTTCTGCGCGAGGAAGGGCTTTCGAACAATCTACGGCCACGCTGTAGAATCCTTAGTTCGTTTCTGGGCGCGATTCGGCACCGCTCCGATGCCTGACGGGCACTTTGATATCGAAGGTTATCGGTGCGTTGCGATGTCAGGAGAGATTGAACTTCCTGAAGATGTTTTAGGACTTCACTCTGGCCACTTGGTTCTCGTGCGTCGCGAAGGTAGCTGGGATGTTCCCGGCCTCCTGGAGGCTTACAGGCCGGTGGAGCCAGTCGCCGCGTGAACGGATATGATCAGAAAGCCCCTTAGGACGAAAAGCCGTCTGTCTGTGCTGGAGCGAACATGACGCCTCCCAGTACGTGTGTGAGCTTGCAGGTGGTTCCAGAGAACACGCCGACAGAGCTTATAGATTTCGTGAGTCGCGTAAGTCTTCCACGGCATATTGAAATTACGCATCGTGTAACGGCTGGTTCGGTAACTATAGGCCGTTATGTGCTCAAGCCTAATCCCGGCGCGTTTATCGGCACGACGCAATACGCGGTCGCGGTTCACGAGGGAGCGCCATTCGAGATGGAGTGGCTGCTCCCCGGTAGCGAGATCCTTCAACGAAAGCTGATGGAACCGGGCGATGTCCATATCCATCCCTGGGATACGCTCGTCTATAAGCGTTGGCAGGCATCCTCGCGCATGCTGTTCATGGCCATCGATCGTAACTTCCTTGGGCAAATTGTCGACGAAGTGTACGACCGGCGCTTTATCGAGCTGAGACCGCGGATCGGCATCCGCGATCCGGTGATCGAGGGCATCGCCGAAGCCTGGCGGGAGGAATTGCGGGAGCAGGGCGTGGGAGGAAGAATTCATGCCGAAGCGCTTGCGACCACATTGATCGTGCATCTATTCAGACCGTATGGCGAGGGTGGTGCCAACGCCCAGGCGGCTACCGGCGGCATGACGGGACCACGCCTGCGCCGGGTTGTCGAGTATATAGAGGCGCACTTCAGCGAGGATCTCAGCCTTTGCACGCTCGCATCCCTCGTTGGTGTCAGCGTGCATCATTTCAATGACGTGTTCAAAGCAGAGACCGGAGTGGCGCCGCACCATTTCCTGATCGAGCGGCGGGTTCACCGCGCAAAGGAGTTGCTGCTTGGGAGCAGTATGCCGATTGCGGAAGTCGCCGTCGCCGTGGGATTCTCCGGCCAAAGTCATTTTTCCCTGCATTTTCGGCGGTTGACGGGTACGACGCCGGCGCGCTTTCGGCTGGCCGGAAAATCTGGCTGACGGGACGGCAGACCAGCAAGCCCAGGTCAACAGGCTGTCATATTTCTATCTGGCAATCGCCAAAATGTCCCGGCAATTATGACAGACTTTCTACCTGGTATTTATGAAAACTCTATGCAGGGTTGTAGCTTCTGAAGACGCCGTGGCCCTGTAGTAGGCCCGCGCGCGTCGTGTGGCTCAAAGAAAAAGCCACACGACACGGCATGTCGGAATCGTGATCGTGTGGCATGGCGGTTGGAGAGTGCCATGCCAATAAATGTGTGCGCGCTGGCGCACTGCAACGTGAATTGCATTGCCCGGACAAAACGCCGCCGGATCGCCGAACGCGGCCTCGGTACGGCGGCAGGCAACGATTCCGTCCCGCATCGTAAAGTGCCTTCACACTACTCTATTGTCACCTCGATCACTCCTTTTATTTTTGCGCTCCCGCTCGCTACGCAGGCCGCGCCGCTGTCTCAGACTGAATTCACGGCATTAGCGGTACGCTGCGCGCCGGCGGTGCCAGTAGCGACACTGGAGGCGGTCGCCCGGACGGAGAGCGGCCTCGATCCATGGGCGCTCCACGACAATACGACGAGCCGGAAAGAGGACGCAGGCAGCCTGGAGCTTGCGGCCACCGACGCCAGCCAATGGGTCGGGCGTGGAGATTCCGTTGATATCGGATTGATGCAGATAAACGCGGCAAATTTACACGCGTTGGGTATGACGGTTACGGATGCGCTCGATCCCTGTGAGTCGCTCGCGGGAGGTGCTGCGGTCCTGCGCGCGGCTTATGGCGGCGGTGTCACCCCAGCGGCGCAACAGGCCGCGCTACTCATGGCCTTGTCCCGCTACAATACCGGCACGCCGTTTCAGGGGATCATGAATGGCTATGTCCATACGGTTTTAGAAAATGCCGGGAAGGGGGATGAGGCGCTGCCAATCCCGCTGTCACCCGTACAGCCATCGTTGCTCGCCAAACCGAACGCACCGCCGTCATGGAATATATCGGCGGTGGGCATCTACGCCCAGCAACACGGCGCCTCGTGGGTCATTGAATTCGCGCCGGCGCCGACCATCGCTGGAGCTTCACCGGACACACAGCTTATCACGGCCGCGCGCGAGCAACTGCCGGCGGAGGGCACTACAAATCTCTCAACACCGCCAACGACGAGGTGACCCATGTCGGGAAAACTCCTTTACCTCTTTAGACACTCTTTCTTTTGGCCAAACGTGCGTGTCGCGGAGCGCATAAGCGTCACTCTGGCGATATTTACGCTACCGGCCTTGGCCTATGCCCAAACGGTCACAGGCGGCACCAGCCCCCAGACCATGATCAACAATGTCTGCACATTCATACTGGGCCCGTTCGGCGCGACAATCGCGGTGCTGGGCCTGATCGGCATTGGGTTTCTCTTTATGTTCGGGCGCGCGTCGCTCGGCATCATTGCCGGTATCGTGGGCGGCATCGTCATCATGTTTGGCGCTTCCTATCTCGGCCAAACATTGACGGGCGGCGGGGGCTGAGATGGAGCCGCTGGAGACCGACACGCTTCATCTGGCGGCGACTCGCCCAGCGATGTTCATGGGCGTGCCGCTCGCTGTTGGTGCGATCCTGCTCATGCTGACCGGATTGATTGTCGTCATCTTCAAGAATCCGTTCTACCTGGCGGTCATGCTACCCGTCTGGTTCGGGGCGCGGGAGCTGGTCGCGCGGGACTACAATGCCGTGGGCGTGACGTTACTCTATCTAAGGACCGCGGGCAGATCGGTTGATAGCATCAGATGGGGCGGTGCATCCGTCTCGCCGAATCCCATCCGCAGCCGCAATCGCGGCCGAGGCATGATCGATGCTGGGCGATAGCGGACGCACCGAGCGGGGGGCAGAGAAATATCTGCCCTATGTCGGGCATATCGGCCCGTGGGCAGTGTTGCTGAATAGCGGCGCGCTGATGGCAATGGCCCGTGTCGAAGGGCAACCGTTCGAGTTGGCCGACCATGCAGCGCGCAACGCGCGGCAGCGGTTGCTCAATACAATCTACCGCAACATCGCCGACGATAATGTTGCCATCTATACCCATCTGATCCGGCACGCCGACACCGCGCCCGAGGTGCCGAGACATTATCGCTCAGGCTTTGCCGCCGTCCTCGACGCGGTATACCGCAAGACGGTCCTCGCCGGGCGGCTTTACCGCAACGACTATTTTGTCAGCCTGATCGTCTGGCCGCGCGGCGCCCTTGGTGCCGGTTTAGGAAACAAATGGGCCAAATGGGGCAAAAAATTTCCAACCGTGGCCGAGGGCCTCGCCCGCGAGCTGGAGGATCAATGGTTTGTCCTCGCCAACGGATTGGAAGGGTTCAAGCCGCGCCGGCTCGGTGTGTATGAACAGGATGGTGTTATGTTCTCGGAAGTCGCTGAGGCACTGCGGCTGATCATCACGGGCCGGCATCTGCGCGTCCCCATCGTCTCCGGGCATATGGGCGATTCGATTTATACAGACCGCGTCATCTGCGGCCGCCGCGGTGTCGAAATCCGCGCACCGGATAAGAGCGTCTTTGGGACCATCTTCTCCTTCAGGGAATATCCGGCCCGGACTCGGCCGGGGATGCTGAACGCTCTTTTGTCGGCTCCGTTTCCGTTGGTGTTGGCACAATCCTTCGCCTTCCTGACGCGAGCGCAGGCCCAGGACAAACTCTCTTTGAAATCCGCGCAGATGGTCAGCGCGCAGGACAAGGCAACCAGCCAGATCGAGGGCCTTGACGAGGCCGCCGATGCCTTGGCCTCGAACGAGTTTGTCATGGGCGTTCACCACCTGTCTCTCGCGGTCTATGGTGATACCCTGGCCGAGGTTGAGGAGCAGGCCGGGAAAGCGAGAGGGCGGCTGGCCGATTCCGGGGCGGTGGCGGTTGAGGAGAGGCTGGGGCTGGAGGCGGCGTTCTGGTCGCAACTACCGGGGAATATGGAATGGCGCACCCGGCCGGGTGCCATCAATTCCCGCAACTTTGCCGGTCTGTCGAGTTTCGACAATTTTCCGGCGGGGGACGTCACGGGACATTGGGGCAGAGCAATCGCTTGCTTCCGCACCAATGGCAGCACCGCATATGATTACGTGCCGCACGTTTCTGACGTGGCGATGACGATCATTTTCGGGCCAATCGGCTCCGGCAAGACAGCGCTCCTGATGTTCCTGCTGGCCATGTTCGAGCAATCGATGGTGCAGCAGAATACGATCTCTGGCACGCGCGGCTCCGTCGTGTTTTTTGATAAGGACCGCGGTGGGGAGTTGCTGGTCCGCGCCAGCGGCGGAGTCTATCTCGAGCTGCGTCGGGGCCAGGCTTCAGGCATGGCGCCACTACGCGGCCTCAAGGACACCGACGCCGACCGGGATTTCCTGCGCGGCTGGGTCATTGCGCTCATCCAGAGCGATGGGAAGGGGAGCTTAAGCCCCGACGAGGAGAAGCGCCTGGAGCGTGCCATCGCCCGGCAATTGAGTATGCCGGTTGAGCTTCGCTCGCTCGCGGGCCTGCGCGAGTTTCTTGGCCATTCCGACCCCATGGGCCTCGGTCCACGTTTAGAAAAATGGTGCCGGGGCAATGCGCTGGGCTGGGCGTTCGATGGCGATGCCGATGAGGTCAAGATCGACGAAGCCATTACCGGCTTCGACATGACCCAGATTCTTGAACACGATGAGGTTTGCGCGCCGGCCGGCGCCTATCTCCTCTACCGCGTCACACAGATCCTCGATGGCCGGCGCGTCGTGCTCAGCATCGACGAATTCAGGTTCTATCTCAAGAACCTACAATTCGCCGCGGTCGTGGACAACCTTCTGCTGACGGTCCGCAAAAGCAACGGCGCGGTGTTCCTTGCCTTGCAGATGCCGGAGCATATTCTCGAAAGCCCGCTCGGGCCATCCATCGTCGCGCAATGCCAGACAAAAATCATGTTCCCATCGCCGACGGCGGATCGGGAAACCTATATCGGTGGCCTCAAATGCACTGAGGGTGAGTACCGTGCGGTGCGCGAGGATATGCTGGTTGGCAAACGCCGATTTCTGCTAAAACGTGAGCAGGGCAGCGTCATCTGTGAATTCGACCTCGGCGAGATGAGCGAATACATCGCGGTCCTTTCGGGGCGTGCCAACACCGTCCGCCTGGCCGAGGAGTTACGTCGCAGGTTCGGGGATGAGCCGGAGCAATGGCTGCCGGAATTCATGAAGCATTATCACGAGGCAACGGATTGAGGAGAAAGTTCGTGCGGAAGATCGGATTTGTATTTGTGCTTTTGCTTGCCGGCCTAGCTTGGGCGCCGAAAGCTACGGCGCAGATTCCCGTCATTGACGGCGCCAATCTCGCTCAGAATCTCCAGACGGCCGCGCAGTCCATTATCGCCGTCGAGCAATTAAAGGCTCAGCTCAGCCAGCTCGAGCAGACCTACGAGATGTTCACCAATCCTACCGATATATTGAACATGGTACAGGGTCTGGAAAATCAATCCGTGGAAAACCCTATGCCGCTCGCGAATACGCTGTCCGGGTTGGTAGGAGGAACAACCGCCGGAACGGGAGCAGAGTCAATTTATTTCAATCAGAACCATGTTTATACGCCAACGGATGGCTCGGCCGCGAGCAACCAGCTCAACGACAACGCTCAGGCCATCGCCAATATTGAAGGCATCGCCTCGACAAATCTTTCAGCCGTCGAGCAGCGGCTTCAGCAATTGCCCGATCTCGAATCGGATCTGAACGCTGCCACCTCGATCACGCAGGTCGATGCGATCAATGGCCGCATCGAAGCGGAATCGCAATTCGTTCAGGCGCAGCAGGCGCAGGCGACAAATCTTCAGGTGCTCGCAATGGAGCAGGCACAATCTCAGCAGCAACAAGAGCACGAGCAGTTCGTCCAGGACATGACCAATGCAGCCTCGGACTACCAACAGGCGGCCGCTGCGGATGGAGCCGAACAATGACCGCGCTCACACCTGCCAAAATCGCAATCGGCATGGTCATCATCCTCGTCGGCGGTGGTGGCATTATTGTTTTCTCGAATCTAAGTCCATCGCACAAAGTGGGATCGCCGGTTGAAGCGGTTGTGAATCCAGAGTCTCCTCCACCGATTGTTCACTCCGCCGCGTGGTACGTCGAGCACCCTGATGTGCTCAAAACGGATGAGCAGCGTTGTGCCGGCGATGCCGCCACCATGACGCAGGCCGCGTGCCAGAATGTCGCATCCGCCGACGCGCAGCTCGCTGGTGCCGATTACGCCAAAGCCGCCGCGACGTTCGATGCGGAATCCGCGAGCGGCAAGACCCCAAACCAGAAATCACCGTGAGATAGGCCATGGCAAGCGCTGGCAACCTGGAACCGTTCTATGTTTTCGACCAGACCATCCAGCAGCCGTTTACGAACGGCATGACGGCGACTGTGAGCGCGGCGATGTCAGCGATCCAGGGGCCATTAACCGCCATCGTCGTGCTTTGGATCATCGTCACCGGCATTCTTGTCATGCGCGGCGACGTCGGCGTGCGCAGCGGTGTCACGAGGGTCATTACGGTCAGTCTGGTCGTCGGTATCCTGATGTCCACGACGCTCTACGCCCCACCCCCCGTCTCGCTGTTCACCACGGGCATTCCGGACTGGCTGTCCTCCTCCTTCCTGGGCGTAACAGGTACGCAGCCGACCGCGCACCAGTTCGACGCCATCTGGAACCAGGCCAATGAGCTGTTCGCGACAGCCGCCAAGCATCTCAATTTCTACAATGTACTTTATTCAGTCGAGCTTGGTCTTTTGCAGGATTTTGTTGTCTTTCCGATTGGATTGACATTCCTGATCTACGAGTCCACGCGAATCATGATCGACGTCATCGTCTGTGTCGGCCCCTTCGTTCTTGTCGGCTATCTGTTCTCGGCGACAAGAGGCATCGCGGATCGTTTCATTGGCAAGCTGATCGGGTTGACGATCCTGACGCTACTGATCGACATCGTACTCAGCATCATCATCAATGGTGATGCCGCATATTTCAACGTGAGCATGACGAGTTTGACCGTCGCCACCATCGCGGAAACCATCACGATCTGCATTCAGTTTCTCGCGTTCCTGACGCTCGGCAGCCTGATCTGCGCTTTCCTTCCGGCGGTCGCCAGCTTCATCGGCGGCGGTGTGTCGGTGAGCCCCATGGGCATGGCCATGTCTGCGATGCAGGCGGGGCGGATCGTGCAAGCCGTGCGGGGTGGTCCCCGGCCGGCGCCGGCGAGGTCGCCATGAGCAATTTTGGCGCCCAGATCGTGGATAATTTGATCCACCTGCCGGTCCTCTTGTTTCTGCTTTGGTCCGTTTACCGGAAGTTCTTTTCGGCGAGGCCGCTCCCGGCGATATTGGCCATTCCCGGCCGGGCACTCCAGCTTCTCCTTATCCTAGTGACGCTGGGGTTGCTTGCAGGCTGCTCCAATTCCGATCCGCTCGCAGTCGCATCCGGGCCGCTGTTTCAGTTGAACCCTGGCCATTGGCAACCCGCGCGCCAAGATCTTGCGGCGCCGCCTCCCGTGGTTGACCGGTAGGAGGTGGCGATGCCGGACCAATCGGGCGCATTCCCCATCACGGCGCCGCTGCTGGAGCGGAATTATAAGGAGGTAGAGTCCTTTCAGGAAAAACGGGCACGTTCCGCCCGCTTTCTGTCGAAAGGTGCGATCGTCGCCCTGGGCATTTCCATGCTGGCGAATGTGGGGTTGGCATGGACGGTTGCATCATTGCTGCCCTTAACCAAGCTTGTTCCAGTTTATTTTCTTATCCGGCCGGATGGGACGATCGACGATTCCATCGCGCTCTCGGCTTTGCCGCCGTCCACCGATCAGGCCGTGATCCGGGCGGCGCTCTGGCAGTACGTGCAGATGCGTGAAGGCTATTCCTACGATACAGCGCGCTATCGCTACGACATCGTCTCCGGCATGTCCGATGCCGCGACGCGGGTTTCCTACCAGCAATGGTTCAACTATCCGAACCCGCAATCCCCGCAGGTGACAGTCGGCAAGAATGGTGTGCTCACGATCGAGCCGATCTCGGTCGCCTTGATCGGCCCCGATGTTGCCCAGGTCCGCTACCAGCGGATTTATGCGATGGGCACCAATGCGGCGGTGACCACCACCTGGACGTCGACACTGCAATTCCAGCAGATTGATACGATGCCGGCGTCCGAGCGCTTGAGCGATCCAGGTGGCCTGATTGTCACCAGCTACCAGGTTGAGGAGGACACGGCACCATGAGCCGCGCGAAAACCCTTCTCCTTTCCGGTCTGCTTGTTTCCGGCTTGGTCGTTCCTCAAGTGCGCGCAGAGCAGATTCCAGTTGGCGGCTCCTATGACACCCGGATGCGCTATGTCGCCTACAATCCTGGCCAGGTGGTGCATCTCTCCACCATTATCGGCGCCACGATGGTCGTCAGCTTCTCGCCGTCTGAAACGGTGACCTCCGTCGCGGAAACGGACTCCCTGCACTTGGCAGCCGTGCCGAAGGGCAATTACCTGTTCCTGAAGCCCAGCGCTGCTTTGGCACTCCAACCGATCATCGTGCTGACGCAGCGCGCGGACGGCTCGCTGCGGCGCTACGTGTTCGAGATTGAAACAGTCTCGTCGCCGTCAACCGCCAACGGCACGGACGGCGTATTCTATTCGGTGCAGTTCACCTATCCCGCCGACGCGGCCGCAGCTGCGGCGGCGCGGGAAGCGGCCGAGGCTGCGAAGGTAGCACGGCTCAACGAGCTGGCGCTGAAACGGGCAACGCAGAATGCGGCGCTTGCACTGCTCAATGCGCAGCGAACAAACCCCTTTGCCGGACCGCGGAACTACAAATACGTGGCGCAGGGCGATCACGGGCTGGCGCCGCTCGCGGCCTGGGACAATGGCTATTCGACAGTGCTGCAATTTGCAGACAACGCCCGCATCCCGGCGATCTTCGTCATCGATCCAGACGGGAAGGAAGCGACCGCCAGCTATTCCGTCGATGGTGAGACCGTGCAGATCGGACAGACGGCTCGTGAGTTCCGGCTGCGCGATGGGAACACCATACTGAACATCTACAATCTCGGCTTCGACACCGTGGGCGGCAATCCCGGTACGGGCACCATCAGCCCGCAAGTGACGCGCGTTGTCGGCGATGCCGGGAACGGCAATGTGGGAGCAGCGCCATGAGCGAGCAGCTCCCACCCGGCAATCAGCCATCCCCCATCGAAGACGGTCGCTCTCCTGTAGCTGGAGCGCCACGCCGAGAGCTGAGTATGGGGACCAAGTTCGGGCTTATGAGCCTAATCGGCGTCTTGGCACTTGGCTTTATCTGGTTCAACGCGCTTTACAGCCACAGGCGCGCGAATCAGCAGGTGCCGGTGCCCGGTGCCTATACCGGCGGCGGCGAGCAGTTCGCGGCACCTCCGGCACCGCCGCCCAAGCCAGCTCCGGTCAACCCAACGCTTCCCACGCCCACCGCACAGCAAACCTCATTCTTCGGAACGTCGAGCCAGCAATCGCCGACCTCGGCGCCGATCATGGCGTTTTCGGGCGGCGGCGGCGCCGCGCCGCCGCCCGTCCCGCAGGCCCCCCAGGCCATGTCGGGAGGAGGAGGGCCGGAAGGTGGGAGTGGGTCTTTGACCGGCCCGGCGCCGGACAATTCCCCCTTGGCGGCAAGGCTGAAGCCAACCGTCCTTGACGGAGAGAAGGCGACTGTCATGCAGAACCCGGACATGGTGATCACCGAGGGCACGATCATCCCATGCACCTTGCAGACAGCGATTAACAGCCAGCTCCCCAGCCTGGTGACATGCGTCGTGCCGATCGATATTCGCGGTGCCACCGGCAATGTCGTGCTGCTCGATGCCGGCACGAAAATCGTCGGCCAGCTTCAAAATGGGCTGCTCCAGGGACAGAACCGCGTCTTCGTCAACTGGACCCGCGCCGAGACTCCCGACCACGTCATCGTCACGCTGGATTCACCCGGCACCGACGAACTGGGCCGGGGTGGTTTGCCGGGTTCGGTCGATAATCATTTCTGGGACAGGTTCGGCGGCGCGCTGATGCTCACCCTCGTGCAGGGCGGGCTGGACGCCGCGACGATCAAGGCGGCTGGCAACGGCGGCGGCAATTCCACATCGAACCAGGCAGCACTCGGCTTTGTCTATGCCGCGCAGAGCAACGGCCAGTCGGTGGCGAATACCGCGCTCGAAAACACGATCAACATTCCGCCGACCCTGACCAAAAACCAAGGCGAGACCGTGGCGCTAATTGTCGCCCACGATCTCGATTTTTCGGATGTCTACAGCCTGCAAGTCAACAATGCCGGGACGGGAGGTGCCTATGGTTGGTGAGGCGACAGCACAGTTCCAGTTTCTGGTGCGTCCCCTGGCGCGCTGGCTGGACGATCCCGCCACGGAGGAAATCTGCATCAACCGGCCGGGAGAATTGTTCGTCCGGCAGCGCGGTCAGTTCCGCCGGGAGGAAGTGGCCCTCGTTTATTCCGATTTGGAGGACATCGCCACGCTGGCGGGCGCGCTCCGCAAGCAGGATGTCGGCCCGCGCAACCCACTCTGTGCCACCGAATTGCCGGGTGGCGAGCGGCTACAAATCTGCATGGCGCCCTCCGTTCCGGCCGAGACGCTCAGCATGACGATTCGCAAGCCCGGAAGCACGGTCGCGTCACTGGCCTCGCTGGCGACTCGCTATCGCGCGAGCCGTTGGAACAAATGGGATGGCCGGAAAGAGGCGGTGCTGCGCGATTATGGCGAGTTGCTGGCCCTCTACGATGCGGGCGATCTCCGTGGTTTCCTCGAAAGAGCGGTGCAAGCGCGGTTGACCATTCTGCTCTGCGGCGCGACGGGCTCCGGCAAAACTACGATGAGCAAAACCCTCATCAGCGCCATTCCCGAACATGAGCGCCTCATCACCATCGAGGACACGCTCGAACTTGTCATTTCTCAGCCGAACCATGTCCGGCTGCTCTATTCCAAGGACAATATCGGCCTCTCCCGCGTCACGGCGGAATCCCTGCTGCAAGCATCGCTGCGCATGAAGCCCGACCGCATCCTGTTGCAGGAGCTGCGCGACGATGCCGCCTGGACCTACATCAACGAAGTCGTATCCGGTCATCCGGGCTCCATTACCACCATCCACGGACGCAACCCCGAACAGGCCTTCAAGCGGCTTTTTGCGTTGGTAAAGGGCTCTCCGCAGGGTGGGCAGTGGGATGATAAAACGCTGATGGATTTTCTGGCCTCAGCCGTCGATCTTATCATCCCGTTCCACAATGAGGGCGCCGTCTACGAGATCGGCGAGGTTTGGTTCGCGCCCGATGCCGCGCGCCGGGGCGAGAGCGCCGTCCAACTCCTGATGGCGGCATGAGCCATGACCGAGGAAATGGGCCAGCTCATCGTCAAGATTGGCTTCGGCATCATTCTCATTGTGGTTGCCTGGACGGTCGTGGCGTCGATGATTTTTCTGACCGGCACGGGGTTGCTACATGATTTTCCGCATCCGTTCTGGCAATGGTGGCTCTATGCGCTGAATTTCGACGGCAACCAGCGCGTCGCCCTATGGCTGAAAATTGGCGCCGGCGCTGGCGCCATATTCCCCGTCGTGATGATCGCGGCTCTGATCTACCGCGCCAGCCAGGTGGTCGGTCCGCGTCTGCGCCGGCCTTTGTTTGGCGGCATTGTCAAATCGCCCCTTGCCGTCACCGACAACCATGGCCGCGCCGAGTGGATGACGATGGCGCGTGCGCGCGAGCGGTTTCCCGGCGTCAATCCCGTGTTTGGGGGAATTGTCGTCGGCGAGGCGTACCGGGTGGATCAGGACAAGGTCGCGGAGAAGCGCTTCGATCCCGATAACCCGAAAACTTGGGGCCAGGGCGGGAAAGCCCCGCTGCTGATTGACCCGTGCCGGGAAGGGCCGACCCATTCGCTGATGATCATTGGCAGCGGCGGTTTCAAAACCACCACTGCCGTCTCGACTCTACTGCATTGGACCGGGTCAGCTGTAATCCTCGACCCCGCCGGCGAAATTGCGCCGATGCTGCGCGAGGCGCGCGAGCATATGGGCCAAACGGTCTATGAGATCGACCCCGCATCCGATACGGGCTTCAACGTGCTGGATTGGATCGACATCCAATCTCCTTTGGCAGCGACCAACATCGATTCCGTTGTGTCCTGGATCTGCGGCGATACGCGGCCCAACAGTAAAAAGGACGATTTCTTCGATACCATGAGTCGCAATGTGGTGCGCTGCTTTTTGGCACATTTGCTATTCGATCCAAAGGCGCCGGTGAAGCTGAAGACATTAAGGTCGGTGCGCCACGCCGTCGCCATGCCCGCCGACCAGATACGCGCCGTTCTGCGCGGCATTTTTGAAAACAGCCCCAGCGCCTATGCCCGCCAGCTCGCTGGTCCCGTGTGCGGCCTGGTCGATGAGACCTTCAGTGGCGTCATAGGAGGTGCGGCCGAAATGACGACATGGCTGGCGAACGAGGCCTTCGCCAACCTGGTTTCCGGCAACAGCTTCGGCACGGGCGACCTGCTGAAAGGCAACGTCACAATCTTTCTGAAAATGCCGATGAAGGCGCTGGAGACCGAGCCGGGCGTTTCGCGCACGATCATCGGCGCGCTGCTGAACGGCGTGTATGAGGCAGACGGCTACGTGCCTGGCCGCATTTTCTTCCTTTTGGATGAGGCAGCTCGGCTCGGTTACATGAAAATCCTGGAAACCGCTCGCGATGCCGGCCGCAAATATGGCATCACGCTGCAATTGCTCTATCAGTCCACCGGCCAGATCATCGACCAGTGGGGTGAACAGGGGAAGCGTTCCTGGTATGATGGCGTATCGTATCGCTGCTATGCCGCCGTGCAGGACCTCGATACCGCCACCGAGCTGGAGAATTCGTTCGGCACCTTCGGTGTAATGGCGAGTTCCGAAGGCATCAACACGGGCCGAGCAGGCAAGGCCCTGGAAGCCTCGAACATCTCGCGCGGCTCCAACATCTCCTATCACGAAATCGGCCGGCCGCTCATCCGCAAGGCTGAGTTGATGCGCGATGTGCGTGACGATGAGCAATTCGTCCTGGCGCGGGGCATGGCGCCGCTGCGGTGCGGGCGCGCGATCTATTTCCGGCGGCCGGACTTGGCCGTGCAGGTGGCCGCCAATCGCTTTTACCAATCGGCTGGCACGGCAATCCGTGAGGAGGTGCGACCATGAGCGAAAGCACTTCGGACGCACTGAGACCGCTTGGACTTTCGGACGCGCAGATCGGCAAGCTCACCGCGTTGCAGGAGGCCGGGCGGGAGATCGACTTCGTCTATCACTATGCGGATGATGGAAGAGACCCGCGCCGGTCGGCGCATCGATTTGACGAATTCATTGAGAAATTAAAGGCATTTTCAGAGGAAGGGGACGTACCACGGAAAGTCGCGGCGGCACTTTGGGATCATTTGGTGCCGCGCTTCGTCGGCTGGCGCCCGGAATTCATTGAGGGCGTCGAGGCGAGGGAGTTTGGCGGCGTTCTGACCCGCTTGGATATGGACATCGATGCGAGGCTGGGCCGGATGATACCGCCGGAAGTCCGCTCAGCTTCCCAGGAGGTACGGACGAGGTTCGAGGACTTGCTGTTCGCCTATGAGGCCAGGAGCTGGCGCGACACGAGGACGCCGGGCGAACTACAGGACGAGTTGCTGTTCATCGCCAACCTCGACGAGAAAATCAGGAACGTATTGTACGGCAGTGCGCGCGCCATCGATCTCAGGAGCACAATCGACGATTACCATCCGGTGCGCGGAGAAGGGGGTAGGTATTCCTCGGACTCGACTTTTGAAGCGCGAGCGTACCAAACGCAACTCGCTTCCATCGCGGATACTCTTAATAGGCTTCGGATGGCTGGAATCGAGGCTCACAGCGGGCTGACAATCAGGACGCGCTCCGAAACGCCGCAGGCATTTGCTGAAGGTTTGACGGATGATCCTACCCGAACGCGCCAGGGGCGGTCATTCGAGCGCGAGCAAAGGGTGACGCTGTCGCCGAGTGCAGACGAGACTCAGTATTGGCGGGGTGTAGCGCACACGGCGAGCGTCAATACTGGCATGAGCCGGTCGGAATCTCAGGTTCAGACCAAACGGCGCGGGCGTTCATTATAGGAGGCATACCATGTCGGAAATCGATGCTGATCTTGACCGTGCGGCCGCCTCATACTGGCTATCGATCGCCAATCGCGGCGGCCCGAGTAAAACCGCCGCGCTGATGCAGGCTTCCAATCTGCTGCGCGATGCACGGGCGGAGGCGCGCATTCCCGATAGCGCCCGGCAACCGACGCTCAACGACCTTGAAGCGCCGCCGCTCGATCGCCTGAATGCGCGGCGGCTGACGCGGTAACGTATCCGATGTGAGGCCGGCGCGATGACAAACAGTTCAGAGCGAAACGGAAACGGGACGCACGCCGCCATTGAGGCGTTCCTTGCGGACATCATCGTCCCCCGCCTGATTGCCCTGGAATCGGGTCAGACCGCCATGAACGGGGCGCTCGGCCTGATGCTCGACACGTTGCAGGCGCAGACAAATCTCTTGCGGAAGCTTAACGAATACGCCAGCGAAGAGGCAGCACCCTCGCCGGTTGCGAAAATCCTTAGCGAACTGATGTCGGCGATCATGGACCTCGATGCATCGATCGGTTCTTTGGAAAAGAAATTCGACAGGCTTTCGGATACCATCTCCGCCGCATACAGGATCGATCCAGAGTGGAGGAAGCCACCTACTGTCAACGGTGGGGCGTGACGTGCTGACCTACCGCACTGGCGCGGCCGGAGCACCCTCTGCGGCACGTCTGATGCGTGAACATCTGTTGCAGCAGACCTTGTCGCCGGAGATGGCGGCAATGGCCGAGTATTACGAGCAGGGCGTGAGGCCGCCCACGCCGGCCGATACGGCAGCCTCGCGTTACGGCCATCTCGCGGTCAACGGATTATTGCCGGGCGGGGAGATTGTCGACGAACTGGTCAAGGCGGAGGCCAGCCGTCTCGCCGAGAGCAATCTCGGGCTGGATGGTGCGCCGCTCGATTGGGATTTTCTGGTGTTGCGCGCCCTCGCTTCCTTCGCGGCGGCGGGTTTGGTCAGCCGGGATGAGGCGCTCAGCAGCTCCAGGCGCGTCAAAGCCGATATTGACCCGGACCGGTTGGATGCGAAGATCCAGCGCGCCGGGACGGAGCGGGATTATACCAGTGCCACGGCTATCCCGCGGCGGGACATGAATCCGGCGCTCGCAAAGAGGTTGGGCATCGATCCGCATCGCGGGTTGAGGCCGGCCGAGGTTTCGTGCCTGCTCAATGGCCAGCGCGCCGATGGCGGCAACATCGAGGGCCGGGCGCAGCAGACGGCCAGCCTGCCGCTCGCGCAAGTTTTCGGGCTCGATCCGGAGCGGCGGCCGACCCGCGCGGAATTGGCGAATGTCTTGGAGGGCCGGAGAGGGAATGGCGAAATATTGCCGGAGCAGGAGGCCAAACGCGCGGTCCGGCGATTCCAGCTTGCGTTCGGCGTTAAATCGAAAACGATCACCGACGAGGAGCGGGAACACATCCTGTCCGGCCGGACCGCCGACGAGCGCGAGCTGGACGATCGGCAGTACCGGGCGGCTTTGGAGACCTCGAAATCGCGGATCGGCTATATCGACCTGACCTTCTCCGCCCCGAAATCCGTCTCGATCGCCTGGGCCTTCGCGCCGACGGCGGCGGAGCGCGCCATCATCCACCAGGCACATAAGGATGCGATCGACAGCGTCATGCGCGCCATCGAAAAGGAGATCGGCCGCGCCTCGATGGGGCGATCCGCCAGGTTGGGCTACGAGGCTGGGTCGATTGGCTGGGTCTCCTTCGACCATTATGCGGCACGGCCGACCGTCGAGGTGATCCGCACCGACGAGTTCGGCCAGCCCTTCACCGAATTGCACCGCCTTACCAGCACGAAAGGGCGTGTCCCTGGAGACATGCAAGTCCATACCCATGTCGCCGTGCCGAACATAGTGGAAACACCGAGCGGCCGCGCCGGTGGTTTGGACCTCGCCCAGCTCGAAGGGCGGATTCACGAGTGGGGCGCGCTATACCAAGCCTATCTTGCCTCGAATCTGCGGGTTCACGGTGTTCAGGTGGAATTGGACGAACGTACCGAATTGGCGCGGCTTTCGGCGATACCGGAGCACGTTGTCGCGCATTTCAGCCGGCGTACCCTCAATGGCACAGACGCGGCCCGTGCCTATGCCAAATCCCAGGGTCTTGATTGGGACAGTCTCGGCCCCGACCAGCAGGTGGGATTGCTGAAATCCGGCGTGCAGAATCGCCGCGAAGGAAAGGCCGACGACGTTGGCGATCTTGAGGCTTGGCGGAGGATGGCGGCATCCCTCAGCTACGAGCATCGAACCGTACTGCGGCCGGGCCAACCTGTTTCCGTCCCGGCACGCGAACAGCGCCTTGAGACCGCATACCAGGTGGCGGTACCTTTGCTTGCCAAACAATTCGATCGCCGCGCGGTTTTGGACGGCGCCGATGCCAGAATTGCCGCGGCCAAGGGGTTGATCGCTGCGGGGGTTGAATCGCCGGATGACGTGAACGCCATCACGCAGGCGTTCCGCGAGCGTGGGGTCCAGCGGCGGGGCGAGGATGCCTCGCTGATCTGGGGCACCGTCAAGGGCACGCAAGGCAGGGACCGCATAGCCATCACCACCACCCTTGATCTGCACGAAGAGGAAAACCTGGTGGCGATTGCCCGCGCCGGCAGCCGGGACCGGAAGAGCGCGCTCAAGCCCAAACAGATCAAAGCCGCAATTGCCGCCTTTCCGGAGATCGATTTTTCCAATACGCATGGCAAGGCACAACGGAAGATCATTGAGCAGTTGGGGACCGGCGGCCGCATCGGCGTTGCCATTGGTGTCGCCGGCTCCGGCAAGAGCACCTTGCTTAAGCCGCTGGTCCGCGCCTGGCAGGATGATGGCCGGACCATTCACGGCATCGCCCTGGCGTGGCGGCAGTCCGATGATCTGGCGGAGGCCGGCGTTGCTGCGCGCGACACCCGTGCGGTCGCATCCTTCCTTGCCGGCGTGAATTCAGGCCGGCTGCGCCTTGACCGAAAAACCGTTGTCGTCATTGACGAAATCGGCCTGCTTGGCACGCGCCAGCTCAACGATATTCTAGCAGCCCAGAAGAAGGATGGCTTCCAACTGGTGATGCTGGGCGACCCGAAGCAAATGCAATCGGTCGAGGCCGGGTCCGTGATCGAATTGCTGCGCCGCGCGTTTGGCAAAAACAACTTGCCGGAACTGGGAAGTTCCGTGCGTCAGAGGGATGAAGAGGAACGCGAGACGGTGCTGATGTTCCGTAACGGTCAGACAGAGGCGGCGGTGCGGCGCAAGGAGGCGAACGGTACGCTGCACATCGTGCCGGGTGGCTACCGCGAAGCGATTGACCATGCTGCCTCCCTTTGGGAGCAGCGCCGGCGTGAAAACCAAGGCCGTCCCGGCTTCACCATCTCCATCAGCGCACCGACCAATGCCGAGGCCCATGACGTCAGCCTTGCCATCCGTGAGCGACGCATGAAGCTCGGAGAGATCGGCGCGGACCGGATGACTCTGGCGGCAACCGAGAGCGAGGGCGTGCGCAGCTACAATCTGGCGCTGGCGCCCGGGGATCGTATCCGTCTGTTCCGGCGAACGAACGCCAAATTCAGCGGGACCGCCACGACAGGGAATATCGGCCGCAACGGCACAGTACTTGAAATCACGGATGTCTCTGAGGAGGGGTTGATGCTGCGGAATCCCACCGGAAAGGAAGGGCTCGTCGCTTGGTCATCGCTGAAGGATGAGCGCAGCGGACGGATTTTGCTTGCTTACGGAGATGCGCTCACCACCAATACCGCCCAGGGCACGACCGTCACGGAGCACATCCATGCGATCCCGGCCGGTTCCCGCCTGGTTTCGGTGTTCGGCGCGTACACATCCGGGAGCCGGCATCGCGAGCAAAGCTTCATCGTCACCTCTGAAGGCGCCGAGCGGGCCGAGATCGTTGCCCGTCGGCCCTTGGGCGACCGCCGCGAGATCATGCGCGGCGACATCCTGAACAATATCATTCGGAATTTCTCTGAAACGCCAATTAAAGAGTCGGCTCTGGACATGCTCGACCGCGCAGCCGCGATACGGCGTGGAACGATCCAAATGGTGCAGTCATCCTTGCAATCGGCCGAAGCTCGCACAGCGACGCAACGCCGCCCGACGACGTTGTCGGAGCGGTTTATGAACCGGCGCGTCAACCACGTGCTGGAAGAACAGCTCCCGCGGCTCATAGAGGGGCTACGCCGCCGCAGTGAAGCGATCGCGAGGGCCGTCCAGGTTGGCGCTGCGATGGTCGAGCATCTGGTTGCGGTAGCCCGGCGCCGCTCGGCGAAGCGGGAGACTGAGGCGGAATACTGGGCACGCGTGCAAGGGGCTGGCGAGGAATTCGTCCCTGTACGCGACCCTCTTGAAATCCAACAGCAGACGAAGGGGAAGGGCAGAGGTCGTTAGGTCGGAGCGAGCGCGGAGCCCGATGGCTACCCCGGAGCTTTTCTAGTTCTCCCCGGCAACTTATGGTAAGGTGACGACATGATCCGATCCGATCCGACCCCTTATAGTGCCGACCGTTCTTCGCACCGAAGGCTATCGGTTCTTTTCCTATACCCTTGAGAACAATGAACCAGCTCACATTCAAGTTGAATATGGTGGCAGCGTCCATGTTGAATATGGGGCAGCGTCGCAAAATACTGGCTTAATCCGGTGACCTTAACGATGAACAATGCAGGCCAGGTCGCACCAGATCCGCTCCGATCCCCGGCCAAAGATGGCTGCTGTCCGTCGGGCTCGCCACGATCGGGGAGGACGAAGACGCCTCGCTGATAGGGTTCGATTATAGGGAGGTGGCGGGGCATTAGACCGCCGCCGCGTAAGGGCAAATCGCATTTGGCCAAGCAAATTGACAGCAGCTCTTGCAAATTTGCAGTAAATAGCCTATTTCCTGCAAAAGAGGAGCAAGGTCATGTTGCAAGCCCAGGAGCGACAGCGTCCCACCGCCCCCCAGGGCGTCGATACCGCCGCTGCGCTGCGCGGATTTTTCGCCATCATGGAGGCCTGGGGCATGAGCGCCGAGGATGCGCGCGCGCTGCTAGGTGCCCCAGCCGAACGGACTTTCTACGCTTGGCGCGCCGGCAATGCGGTGCGAGTGCCGATGGATACCCTGAGACGCATTGGGTACGTTGCCGGCATCTACAAGGCCCTCGAACTGCTCTATTCCGATCCACACCTTGCGGACGACTGGATCAAGCGGCCCAATCGCGCCTTCGGGGGCCAAACGCCACTGCAGCGCATGCGCGCCGGCGATGTCACAGATCTTGCCGCAGTGCGCAGCTATCTCGATGCGGCCCGGGCGCCGTGGAGCTGATTAGTGCCGACCTGCCGTGTGAATTGGCCCCAGGCCTGGCGAGTCATCGCGTCCCGCTATCCGCCGATCAACCTGTTTGAGCGGCTGACAGCCGATCCCGCCGTTTGGGATGCGTTGGTCGCACTCGAGCAACTCACCAATCCGCGGGTCCGCGATGAGATTGGCGAGATAGCTCTCGTACCTCCCGACGAACGGGTCAGTGGTCTCGGCGCGAGCTACGTGATGGCCGCATTCACCCATATCAACCCGCGAGGGTCGCGCTTCAGCGACGGCAGCTTCGGGGTCTACTATGCTGCGGCCACCCTTGAGACGGCTATTGCTGAGACGGTGTTTCATTTCGAGGTATTCGCACGGGATAGCGCCGACCCACCGCGCAGCGAGGACATGCGGGTCCTCGTCGGGACCGCGGCCGCCGATTTCGAGGATGTGGCCTCGATGCTGGCAGAAGAACTGCGCGCGATCCTCGATCCCGAATCCTATGTGGCGTCGCAGGCTTTCGCGAACCGGCTTCGCGAGGCTGGCGCGAACGGCGTGGCTTATCCGAGTGTCCGGCATCAAGGCGGCCAGTGCCTCGGCGCTTTCCGGCCGCGGGCGATCGGCATTCCCCACCAGGAGCGGCACCTGAAGTACCGCTGGAACGGAGCGCGGGTCGATCGCTATTTCGACTACGCCCGCGACGAATGGATCAGCCTCTAGACTCCACCCCCCAACGTTACTCTACATCTGTACTTCCAGAATGCTTGAGTGGGCTTGCGCTCATATTCGTCAGCCCAAGCTAGATCGTGGGCCTTGTAAACGAACTTACACAGGAAGAGCTCGTCGAAGATCCGAAGGATTTCGTTGCGACGCATTTATTGGCCGTCGCACAACATCTCTCGGTTAGCACAAAGACCTTATATGCGTTTTATCCTTTGGGCCATGGCGTGGTGAAAATATTGCTCGTGATCGGATTACTCCAGGGAAAGCGATGGTCTTATCCAGCGTCACTTGTGGTCCTGGGTCTTTTTATCGTCTACCAGCTCTACCGATTTTCCTTGACGCACGGCATTGGACTCATAGGTCTCACTGGCTTCGATATTATTGTGATGAGCTTGATCTGGCATGAATACAAATTAGTTAGACGCAATTTGCCAACAATTTAATTCTCTTATTGTCCTACTCATATCGGCTATAATTCAAATATTTGCAATGCCGAGATACTTTTAGTGCCGACCGTATCATTGAGAAGACAACGGGTTCATTGCTGTGCAACTTATAAAGTTGCAATCACTCGCTCAAGCTTGTCGCGAACATGCGCGGCGGCATTTTTGAGTTCTGGATTGTCGATCGCCTCCATGGAGGCAACAGGATCGATCGCCGCGACTTCCGTCTGGTCATTACCGGCATCACGCACCACGACATTGCAGGGCAGCATTGTGCCCACTTTGCTTTCAAGCTGCAGAGCTTCAAATGCCAGTGCTGGATTACACGCTCCAAGAATTCTGTAATTTGGAAATTCGACACCAATTTTTTTATTCAGCGTCTCCTTGACGTCGATATCGGTGAGAATGCCGAAGCCTTCCGCTTTGAGTGCCGCGACCACCCGAGCTACAGCTTCATCAAACGCAACGGTAAGCAGTTTATGGATATAATATGTCATTATTCCGTCCTTCCGGCGGGTATCATCGTTTGTTGGACAAAAGGTATTTGGCTAGCGCGGCAATGGCAAGAAAGATGAACACAAGGGCAGTATCCTACTCCAACCCATACCCCACATCATCGAGCCGCCATATCCATAACCATACACAATAGTTGTCCCGCTCCTCTGTCGGAGCCACGTCTTCAGTGACAGCTTATAGCTTATATCAGCTCAGCACCTCGCAGACCACCGAGCAGGCGAGCACTTCAACGGATCGTTCGCCTGCCATGGCATCATCCACCCAAAAATTGCGGCTATTCGCTAAAACCCATCATGCCCGGCCACATGCCATAACCACCGAAGCCCATCTGATAACCATAGCCAGACTGAAACTCCTGAGTCTCTGCAAGACCAGGCAAAAGTACACTCGCCTGACCGCGCTGATATGGAGTTAATTTAGATAACAGCACCGCAGCGGCAGTTTTTTTATCGTCATAACTCTGCTTTTCGAGTGTCACCATCTGGCTCATTATGGCGAACCGGCCATCCGGCGTTACCTGTGTTTTTGCACCTGGCTGCACAACCGATTGCGTGGCATTCCAAAGCGTCTGATCGGCTGCGGTGACCGCGTCGGTGTAACTTTTCCAGGCAGGTTCCTGTTCGCTGGTAATTTTTAATTCTTGTTTGAGCGCCGTGAACCGATCAGCACTAGCGGACTTACCGTTATCTGCCTGCCCAAAACCAGGTCCGTACCCGCCCATCATCCCGGGCCAATAGCCAGACCCGTAACCACCCATCATGCCCGGTCCATACCCACCTCCGGGTCCACCCATCATACCGCTGCCATAACCATAGCCCGGTCCATAACCACCCATCATACCCGGCAAATTGCCAGTGCCTGGAGTTCCAGCTGAACTCGAATCAGATGCGGCGGTCTGCGCCCGGGAATTGGCGGCAAATCCGGTCATCATCAAAGCGGCCGCGCCGCAAATGGCAATCCGGCGAAATCTAATGTTCACGATATACCTCTCTTGTTCGCCCAAAACATGAACCCCGAGACGAGACCCTGAGCCGTGCCTGAACCGGGAAAGCGACTTATTTAAAGCACGGGCGTGGTCACGGCGACTTGATTTAGATTAAACTCATCCGTACCAAAGATGTCTTCGATACAGCTGGATTTAGCGTAGATTACGGTCTTCAAATTATGGAGGGGGTGCGAGGGCTTCGATAATCCGACATGCCGCGATTGTCCCATGCTGGCACTGATCAATCATCTGGCACAGTTCCGTACGCAGCGCTTCGAGGTCCAACAGCTTGCGTTCGACCTCGGTCAGGTGACGACGTGCGATACGGTCCACCTCGGCACAGGATTGGTCGCGATCGTCAGAGAGCCTTAGCAACTCCCGGACTTCATCAAGCGAAAACCCAAGGTCGCGGCCACGTCGGATAAAACTCAACCGGCCCATATGTATTCGTCCATAAACCCGGTAATTGCCACCTGTGCGGCTGGGCACAGGGAGAAGGCCAATCCGCTCGTAATAACGAACCGTCTCCACTTTCGTGCCGGTCGCCCGCGCCAGTTCGCCGATGCTGAAACTGCTGCCTGTCATCGCTTGACCCTGTAGTTACTACAGGGTTTATGCACCCGGCAATTAACTTTTGTCGAGAGTGCCCCGATGGCTTGCTGCAATGATACTGGCTGTGCGAGTGCCACGCCGCCGAACTCCCCGCATTGGCGGCAGGCGCTCTGGATCGCTCTGGTGGTCAACGCCGGCTTTTTTCTGACTGAAATCATCGCGGGCGTGGCGGCGGGGTCAACGGCGCTGCAAGCCGATGCTCTGGATTTCTTCGGCGATGCCGCGAACTACGCCATTAGCCTGGGCGTCGCGGGAATGGCGCTCTCCTGGCGCGCTCGGGCATCGGTTATCAAAGGCAGCACCATGATCGTCTTCGCCCTCTGGGTGCTGGGAAACACGGCGTGGCATGCCGCCTATGGAGGGCCGCCGCATGCTGAGGTTATGGGACTGGTCGGGTTTGCCGCTCTCGCAGCCAATGGCGGCGTAGCGCTAATGCTTTATCGCTTTCGCAGGGGTGACGCGAACATGCGTTCTGTCTGGATTTGCTCGCGGAATGACGCGCTCGGCAATGCGGCCGTCATGCTCGCCGCTTTTGGTGTATTCGGCACTGGCACCATCTGGCCCGATATTATCGTGGCGGGCGTCATGGGCAGCCTTGGCCTTTGGGGTGGCCTGCAAATCGTCGCGCAGGCACGTGGCGAACTCCGCGCCGAAACCCAACACCTGCGTGCTGTTTCGGGAGAATAAAGTATATGTCAGGACATCATCACGACGAGGACCATGCCGGGCACGATCATGACCACGATCACGGGTATCACCATGGCTCCCGGGGGCACCAGCACGCTCCGGCGAGTTTCGGTAAGGCTTTCGCCATCGGCATCACACTTAACTTGGCCTATGTGCTGGGCGAGGCGTTCTATGGGGTTTTGGCGCACTCGCTCGCCCTGCTGGCGGACGCCGGCCATAATTTTGGTGACGTACTTGGACTCGGCGGCGCATGGCTTGCCGCCGTTCTCGGCAAGCGGTTGCCAAGTGGCCGCTACACTTACGGCCTGCGCCGTCTTTCTATCCTCGCCGCGCTCAGCAATGCGATCGTGTTGCTTGTTGTCACGGGCGGCATCGCCTGGGAAGGCATCCGCCGCCTGCTCGAGCCTCAACCGGTTGCAGGCTCCATCATCATGGCTGTCGCGGCGGTCGGTATCACCATCAATGGCATTACCGCGCTCCTCTTTATGGCCGGCCGAAAAGACGACCTGAATATCAAAGGTGCTTTTCTGCACATGGCGTCGGATGCGCTGGTAGCACTTGGCGTTGTGGTCGCGGGCGCGGCTATTTTATGGACCGGATGGCGATGGATCGACCCGGCTATCAGCCTCGCCGTCAGTGTTGTCATTGTATTTGGCACATGGGGTTTACTCCGGGATTCCATGGACCTTGCGCTTGATGCGGTGCCACCCGGCATCGATCTGGCGAAGGTCGCGGCGTTCCTGCAAAAACTGCCGGGCGTGGAAGCCGTCCACGATTTGCACATCTGGGGCATGAGCACCACGGAAATAGCCTTGACCGCACATCTTGTCCGGCCGGGAGCAGGCATAGACGACGATATGCTGCACAGCGTATCCGAGGAACTACGCGAACATTTCGGGATCAGCCACGCCACGTTGCAGGTCGAGAACGGAGCCGGTGCGCGGCTATGCGCTCTCCAGCCAGATGAGGTCGTCTAAGCCCAATGGCGCGCGATGATCATTCATCACCGGGTGGCATCACGCTCGCCCTCCTGTCCGCCGTCCTGTTTGGCACCAGCACCCCTTTAGCTAAAATGTTGCTGGGGAACGTCAACCCGTGGATGATGGCCAGCCTACTCTACGTTGGCGCAGGACTTGGCCTTGCGGCTGTTCATCTGTCGCGTAACGCATTGCAATTTCCTGCGGCTGAAGCCCCGCTTCGTCGCTCAGATTTGCCGTGGCTCGGGGCATTGACCGAGGTCAACGCCCCGATGCCGACGCCGGATTTTCAAGATGCAGCCGCCGCAGGCGCAGTGCATTCATCACCACCGAGACCGAACTCAGCGACATCGCGAGCGCAGCGATAACAGGGCTAAGCAGAATGCCGAACCAGGGATATAGCACGCCAGCGGCCACCGGAACGCCCACCGCATTGTACACGAACGCAAAAAATAGATTCTGCCGGATGTTGCGCATTGTGGAGCGGCTAAGGCGGCGCGCCCGCGCAATGCCAGCGAGGTCACCCTTCACCAGCGTGACTCCAGCGCTCTGCATCGCAACCTCGGTGCCGGTACCCATGGCGATGCCGATATCGGCTTCGGCCAGAGCTGGGGCGTCGTTCACCCCATCGCCCGCCATAGCCACCACCCGGCCTTCGGCGCGCAGGCGGCGAACCACGGCGTGCTTCTGATCGGGCAAAACATCGGCCTCGATGTCAGTGATGCCGAGCTGATGCGCCACAGCTTCGGCGGTACGGCGATTGTCGCCCGTCAGCATGACAATACGTACGCCCTCGCCCCGCAATGCTTCAAGCGCTGTGCGGGAGCTTTCCTTGATGGGGTCCGCAACCGCGATCACTCCTGCCGGCTTGCCACCCACCGCCGCGAAAAGTGCCGTCGCGCCCGTGGTTCGCAACTCGTCGGCCGACAGGGTGAGATTACCGAGCGCGACGCTTTCGGCCTGCATCAGTGCTATATTACCGAGCGCGACGCGGCGCTGATCAATCCGCCCGCGCACGCCCTGACCTGTGACCGATTCAAAATCCACAGGATCGGTGAACGCCAATTTGCGGTCGCTTGCCGCGCGCAGGATCGCCGCCGCCAATGGATGCTCACTTGAACGCTCGAGGCTGGCGGCCAGGCGCAAAACCTCCTCTTCGCTAAATCCTGGCGCTGGCACGATGGTGGTAACCCTCGGCTTGCCTTCGGTGAGCGTACCCGTCTTGTCGACGACCAGCGTGTCGACCTTCTCCATCCGCTCCAGCGCCTCGGCGGATTTGATCAACACACCAACTGTAGCACCTTTGCCGACGCCGACTTGAATTGACATCGGCGTTGCGAGGCCAAGTGCGCAGGGGCAGGCGATGATCAACACCGAGACAGCCGCCAGCAGCCCGTAGGCAAGCGCTGGCGCTGGTCCCCAGACCGCCCACAGCACGAAAGACAGCACCGCGACGGCAATCACCGCGGGAACAAAATAGCCCGCCACAAGGTCAGCCAGACGCTGGATCGGCGCGCGTGAGCGCTGTGCCTCGCTCACCATGGTCACAATCCGTGCCAGCATCGTCTCGGCGCCTATTTTTTCCGCGCGCATGACCAATGCACCCGTGCCATTCACCGTTCCACCGATCAATTTGTCCCCGGACTGCTTGGCAACAGGCATCGACTCACCAGTGACCATCGATTCATCGACATTGCTGCGGCCTTCCAATACGGCGCCATCGACGGGTACCGCGTCACCGGGGCGTACCCGAAGCCGGTCACCCACCGCGACCTGATCCACAAGGATTTCCTCGTCAGCGCCATCCTCTCGCAGCCGGCGGGTCGTCTTTGGTGCCAGGTTGAGCAATGCGCGGATCGCGCCCCCAGTCTGCGCGCGCGCGCGCAGCTCAAGGACCTGTCCCAGAATCACCAATACTGTGATCACCGCGGCTGCCTCGAAATACGTGTCCACGGCGCCGTCGGCACTCCGGAACCCCGGCGGGAAAACACTGGGGGCGAGTGTCGCCACCACGCTGTAAACATACGCGGTGCCGACGCCGAGCGCGATCAGGGAAAACATATTGAGGCTGCGATTGACCACAGAACGCCAGCCTCGCGTGAAGAAAAACGAGCCGGACCACAATACGACTGGCGAGGCGAGTAAGAGCTGAACCAGGCTGGACACCTCGCCCGGCAGTAAACGCCGGAGCAGTGGTCCCAGGGCTGGAACATAGACCCCCATGGCCAGCACGACCACAGGAACCGCGAGGATGAGTGCACCCCAGAATCGCCGTTGCATGTTGCGCAACTCGGCGTTCTCGCCAGTTTCCGCGACAGGTGCGAGCGGTTCAAGCGTCATGCCGCAGATTGGGCAGTTTCCCGGATGATCCTCGCGGATTTCCGGGTGCATCGGGCAGGTGTAGATCGTGCTGCCTGGCGGTGCGGCGGCCGGCGGCATTACCATTTTTGGCTTCATTTCACGGCCAGGCTTAGCCTTGTCCGTATCTGCCATTGAGGCAGGAACCAGAGGTTCCAGCGTCATGCCACAGATCCGGCAGGACCCGGGATGATCCTCCCGGACTTCCGGATGCATTGGACATGTGTAGATCGTCGCGGCCTGCGAAGTTGGTGCATTCTGCGTACTCGCCGTCAGGTAACGATCGGGCTCCGCGGCGAATTTTCCCTGGCAGTTCGCCGAGCAGAAATGAAACATCCGCCCCGCATGCTCGAAGCGATGCTTCGATGTCGCTGGATTAACGAGCATGCCGCAAACCGGATCTTTAGCAATTTCCGCAATCCCTCTCTCACCAACTTGGGAGGGGCCGGCTGCCCGTGAGACGTCGTGGCGATCATTCATGGCTGGGTCTCCAATATGCTGGTCTTGTCTGAGTGGGGGTGTTCGGGTCTTGCCGATCGTATGGTTCTCGCTTATATACCCTAGCTAGGGTATAGTATCAAGGATTAAGGACGGAGATGCATACGGCGACCAGACAGGTAGTGACGGCGCGGCTGAAGCGGGTAGAGGGGCAGGTGAGCGGGTTGCTGCGCATGGTGGACGACGATCGCTATTGCGTGGATGTTCTCACGCAGGTTGCGGCGGTCAGGGCCGCCTTGCACAAGGTTGAGGAGTTGATCCTGCGCGATCATGTCGGCCACTGTGTCGCTGAGGCTTTTGCATCCGGGGATGTCACAGAGCAGCGCCATAAAGTGGAAGAGCTGGTCGGGGCGATCGGCAAGATGACGCGGTAGAAACCCAACGGAGACAAATTATGAGTTTGAAGTTTTCCCGCCGGAAGGTGCTGGCATCGGGCGCGGCTGCGTTGGTGGCCGTGCCGGCGCGGCGCGCCATGGCGGCGTCGGCCATGCCGTTGACGGTCGAACGCCGGACGCTCGAGGTCAATGGCAAGCCAGCGTCGGTGTTCGGCATTCGTCAGGACAACGGCGTTTTCGGGGCGTTCCTCGATCCAGGTCAGCGCTTTACCGTTGATCTTCACAATCAGGCTGGTGAACCAACCATCATTCATTGGCATGGTCAGACGCCGCCGGTGGTGCAAGACGGCGTGACCACAACCGGGCTTGAAACATTGATCGGTAATGGCGCCATTCAGAACTATGATTATGCCCCACGGCCGGGAACGCATTGGATGCATTCCCACCAGGGTCTGCAGGAGCAGATGTTGATGGCCGCGCCCCTGGTGGTCCGTACTGCTGATGATCTCAGGGCCGATGTTCAGGAGGTCACCGTCCTGTTGCAGGATTTTACTTTCCGTGACCCGCGCGAGATCCTCGCCGGGCTCACGCACGGGACTAGCATGCAAACCGGCTCGGCAACCGCCATGGGCGGCAGTGCGGTGGCCGGTACCGCGATGTCGGGCAATGGGATGTCTGGCATGGCGATGCCGATGGCCAGCACACAGACGGCGACCGTGGGCATGGATCTCAATGACGTCGATTTCGACGCCTACCTCGCCAATGATCGCACCTTGGCCGATCCGCTGATCGTCAAGGCCGAACGTGGTGGCCGCGTTCGGCTGCGGCTGATCAACGGGGCTACGTCCACCGCATTCTGGGTCGACCTTGGCAGCCTGCAAGGCAGCGTTATTGCGGTGGACGGTGATCCAGTGCGTGCCGTCGCGGTTCGTCGCTTCCCGATCGCCGAAGGGCAGCGCGTGGATGTGATGCTGCGCCTGCCGCCCCAGGGTGGGGCTTTTCCCATCATTGCACAGCGCGAAGGCGATCGTCAGCGCACCGGTATCGTGCTGGCCACCCGGGGGGCCAGCATCGTGAAACTGGACTCTACTGCCACGACCTCTTTGGGCGCCGCGGATATCTCGTTGGAACGCCAGCTCTCGGCGACGGCCCCGTTGTCCCAGCGTCGGGTTAATCGATTGCTGCGCGTCACGCTCGCCGGCACGATGATGCCCTATGGTTGGACCATCGATGGCCGTACATGGGCCAACCATAAGCCTCTGGAAGTGCAGCACGGCGAGCGCGTGGCTCTGGACATCGTGAACCAAACGACGATGGCGCATCCGATGCATCTGCATGGGCACCATTTCCAGGTGGTCGCATTGAACGGCACACCCACCCTAGGAGCAATGCGCGACACCGTGTTGGTGCCAGCAAAAGGATCCGTCCGCGTCGCGTTCGACGCCGATAATCCGGGCCGCTGGTTGTTCCACTGTCATAACCTCTATCACATGGCGACAGGTATGATCACGGAGGTAGCTTACCCGGGATTCGTCCCAGGGATTTAATCTGGGTTAAAGTCGAATCCGGAACTCGTCATATTTTGCCAAATGATCGGTAAGGATGACAGTCATGGACTGGAGTAGACATGAAAGTGCCGGCAGCATGCGTGCGCTGCTAAAGCTGCCGGCACTGGCTACATTGTGTTCTGTTTTTGTTGTTCGCGATGTTCCGGCGGCTTATACGGTCTCGTCGTTGTCTCCTGCCGCCCGCGCTTCAATAGTGTTGCGATCCGCGTTGACGTCCGTGAAACGGACGCCGCAATCGTTCGTGTCGGATTTGCCTGCCGCCGGCGCCCTGGCTGGGCTACTCAACTGGCTTTCATCTAATCCCGGTTGACTGCTGCCCACATGAACGGTCGGTATATTGCTGCAGGCGGGAAAGAGGTGTAGCTTCGCGGTTATGTGGCGTAAGATTCACGTTGTCGCCGTGTTGGTGGCTGTCGTTCTGGGCCTGATCGGCCAGGGAATGGTGATGCCTGCCATGGCAGCAGGCGCCGTTTCCGGCGACTGCCAAGTCATGAACGGCACGTGCCTGGGCACGACGGGTAGTCCACATCATGCCAAGCCTGCCAACCTCCCCTGCCAGCCCGTATGCAGTGCGACTGTGGTCGTGCTCCCGCGCCCGAGTTTGATGCCGCTTGCCCTCCGTTGGTCGGAACAGCAATTTGCTCCAAGACTCGTTGGGCTTCCGCCAGGACTAAGTCCGGTGCCAGATCCCTTCCCGCCTAGATCACGCGCGCTCGCGTAACCGCCATCCTTCGCGGATGGCGGCGGTGGTTGGCGACTGCTCGTACGGTTGTCCGCCAGCCAAGGACGTCGCGTAGCTCCTCCGTTTAGATCATGCCTGTCCAGCGCGTTGCCCTCGGAGCACGGCGTCCGGGCATGGAGGGAGCGGGATTTCACCCGATCTAATCCGCTGCCCGGCGGCAGGACGTTGGACCCGGGAAACTCGAAGGGATCACAAATGAATTCGCAAATAGACGCCACCTCCGGACATGGTTGTTGCGGGGGATCGGCGGGACGGTCGTCGACCAGCTCCCGATGGGGTCACTATCTGCCGACATGGCTCCGCGGCACACGGGGCATCATTCTTGGCGCCGTCGCTGTCGCGATCGGGGGTGCGGCACTCGGATGGCCGTGGCTGGTCGCGGCCGGCCTCGCTCCCATCCTGCTCTCGCTCGCCCCCTGTGCAGTGATGTGTGCGCTCGGACTCTGCATGATGGGAAAGAGCGGCAAGTCAGCGGGGGCACAAAACGCCACGCCCGGCGCCGGCATCGCGAGCCCAGCTCCGGTGCTCATCAGCGACGGCGCCGAGCGTGCTTCGTTCGCGCCGTCGGCGCGCGATCGCGAGCACGCAATCACATCTTGATCCGAACCTGACAAGGAGAATTCTGATGAAATTAACCCGAGCACTGACCGCCGTGACCCTCGTCTTCGGCCTTGCGGCCGGATCCGCTGCATTTGCTCAGGCGCAGCCGTCGCCCAGCGCACAGCCCCCCGTTCAGAACAACCGCCCAGGGATGATGAACGGCGCCGGGATGGCGCAGGACCACGGCATGATGAGTGGTGGAGGCGCGATGATGAAAGGCGGCGGGAGCATGATGGGCATGATGAACGCCATGACCCGAATGGCCGACACTTGCAACCGGATGATGGCGAGCGCGAGCAACGTGCCGACCCATCCCGGCCAGCCAAGTACCGACCCCTCGCACGGCTGAACCGGATCGGAACGGGGCCGGCTGGCCCCGTTCCATCAGTCAAGAACGCCCGCTTAGCAACACGCAAACAGAACAAACGGAATAGGAGTTCCACGATGGTACTGCAGCTTGGGGACATCGTCCCGGATTTCGAAGCTGAGACGACGGAAGGCAGGCTTCGCTTCTACGACTGGCTCGGCTCTTCCTGGGGCGTGCTGTTCTCTCACCCCAAGGACTTCACGCCGGTCTGCACGACCGAGCTCGGCGAGGTAGCTCGGCTCAAGCCGGAGTTTGACAAGCGCGACGTAAAGGTGGTCGGGTTGTCGGTCGATCCACTGGCCGATCATCGCGCCTGGGCCGGCGACATCGCCGAGACCCAGGGGCACGCGCTCAACTTTCCGCTGATCGCCGATGGGGAACGGCGCATCGCCGATCTCTACGGCATGATCCATCCGAACGCGAGCGATACGCTGACGGTCCGTTCCGTGTTGGTGATCGGCCCGGACAAGAAACTGAAGCTGACCATCACCTATCCCGCTAGCACCGGGCGCAATTTCGCCGAGATCCTGCGCGCCATCGATTCGCTGCAGCTCACCGCGGCCCACAGCGTCGCTACTCCGGTCAATTGGCAGGACGGCGAAGACGTCATCATCGTCCCCTCGATGAGCGACGCCGATGCGGCAAAGAAGTTCCCGAGCGGCTGGAAGACGTTGAAGCCCTATCTGCGCGTTGTGCCACAGCCCGGCCGCACAGATGCGCAGTAGGGCACACAGTCATGGACGTGCCGCATTGTCGTTCTTCCAGTGTCGATCAACGCCGGTGCGCTGCAGCCGGTGCAGCAATTCTGCGCTGCGAACCACATCATGCATTTGCCGATCTCGACGGAAGAGTTGCGGCGGCGCCAAAGGCCCCCGAGGTCCCGACAACGGTCATCGTCGACCGGAAAGACCTGATCGAGGAGCGCGTGGAAAGGACCGTGCGAAGGAAAGCGCCCGCCAGCATCGCGCTGGTGCGACAGATGGTCGGGCCGGCAGAATGACGGCGACTCGTATTGCGAACCTACGTCATACAAACTTACGAGAAGGAGTAGATAAATGGATTGGTTAACTCAGAACTGGACGTGGATCGCGTTGGCGGTCGGTGGCGTCTTCCTCTTTACGCGCATGGGTGCTGGCGGCTGTGGCACAGGGGGGTGCGGTTCGAGCCGTCCGATAGGCGGCAGCCGCGACTCGAGTGGCATTAGTCAGCCAACTGACTCGGGAGCAGATACCAGAAACCCGGTTGATCCGGTCAGTCGCCACGCATTGCCAGTTGGTTCCGGGATTTCCGCCGTATATCAGAATCACGCATATTACTTCGAGAGTCGCGAGAATCGAGATTTATTTGAAAACGATCCAGAGCGATATCTTACGAGATCGGTAATGGTTGGCCAGGCGATCGGGCCACAAGGCGCTTCGGCCACGCAGCCACAACGGCGGCACGGATGCTGACGAAAATCCGTCCGAAGATCACGGTGAGTGGCGGTCGACGGCAGCCCTGTACCTGCAACGACCGACCGCTGACCCGACGAAAGATTTCTTGCGGCCCGGTCTCTCTGTGCTGGAACGCTCCCGCAAACTGGAGTTTCGCATGAACGAGACGCCCTCCACTGCCCCGCTCGACCTTTCCATGTTCGACGACCCCGCCCTGCCACCCCCCGCGCCCGCAGCGGCGCTGCCGGTGCCGGTAGCGGCGGACCTCGCCCCGCAGCCCAGGCCCGCCCGGCTGGTGGAAGTCGCCAATCTGGCGCCGGACGAGCTGGCGGCGGCCCAGGCCCAGGCGGCGCAACTGGATTTCACACAAACCACCTCCCTGCTCGCGCATGGGGAGGGCGTGCTTTCGGGCATCGCCAACGCTTCCCGCCAGTTGCTGACCGGCGTGCGGCTTGGCGATGCGGGCGAGGCCGGGCAGATCGCCGCGGCCGTCATCGACGGGATCAAGATCCTGC
>JAKBAU010000157.1:0-1383 GCA_021808875.1 Pseudomonadota bacterium
GTGCCGCTGCTGCGGCGCGGGCGGGCTGGTCACCTGGCGCCCGCCTGGGCGGCACTCTACGCCAAGGCCCCCATCCGACAGCGAAAGGCCAGGCTGAGCCGGTTCTTCGGCTTCTGCTCGGCGCAGGGCTACAGCCCGGAGGACGTGTGCGACGGGATGATCGAGCGGTTCCACGCCGCGCTGGAGACAACCAGCCTGCGCGGGTCACCGAACGACATCTCGCGGGCGGCGGCGCGTGGCTGGAACGAGGCGGCCCGAACCATCGAAGGCTGGCCGAACATCATCCTGACCGAATACCGGCCCGAGCGGGGAGGCTACGTTCTCGACCTCGATGCGTTCCTGCCGAGCTTCCAGGAGTCCGTCGCGGCCTATCTGGAATACCTGCGCGATCCACCGGAGGATGACGACACCGCCCCGATGGGGGGTCTGAAGCCGTCGACTCTTGAAATGCGGGAGTTCAATATCCGGCAGATCGCCTCCGCGCTGGTCCATTCCGGGATCGGAGTTGAGCGGCTGCGCACCATCGCCGACTTGCCGTCACGCGAATTCATGGACCTGGTCTGCGAGTTCTTTGCCCGGCGCCTGGGCCGGCCCGACGCCACCCAGATCCGGATGCTCCTGGATATCCTCCGGAGCCTCGCGCGATGGCAATGCAAGGACGACGCCCTGGCCAGGGCCATCAGCCGGCGGACCAGCAAGCTGTCCGGCAGGACCGGCCGGCGAGTGGGCATGACCGAGAAGAACCGGCGGCGGCTGGCACCGTTCTATTCCGAGAAAATGGTCCGCGACCTGCTCATGCTGCCGATGGCGCTGGCCTCACGGGCGTCGAAGGCAGAGTTCAACCGGCGCGCGGCGGTCATGATGCGCAACGCCGTCGCCCTCGAAATCGAACTCATGTGCCCAATCCGGCTCGCGAACATCGCCAACCTGAGCGTCGAGGACAACCTGATCCGCCACAAGATCGGCAGACGGACGATGACCCGGCTCTACATACCGGGGCGCGACGTGAAGAATGGCGAGGATATCGAGATGGAACTGCCGCCTCATACGGCAGAACTCATCGACCGCTACGTCGCGGAATTCCGGCCCCTGCTGATCGAGCCGGAGCATCGGCACGCGACGCCGCGCTCCCTGTTCCCGAAGTTCAACGGCCAGCCGCAGAGCGGCAAGGTCCTGGCCGGTTCGATATGTGACGTGCTCAAGGCCGAACTGGGCCTCGACTTCAACTTCCACCTGTTCCGCCATCTGGGCTGCATGCTCTACCTCAAAACCCATCCGGACGGGTTCGAGGTCATGCGCCGTGTCCTGGCGCACCGGCAGATCGAGACAACAATCAGGTTCTACGCCGAAATCCAGCAAACGCAGGCCTTCGCCGAATTCGAC
>JAKBAU010000157.1:1483-8149 GCA_021808875.1 Pseudomonadota bacterium
CCGACGGAGACCCGGCGCGCGATGAAATACACCCAAGGGCTCATGATCGCCCTGCTCGCCGCCCGGCCGCTGCGCATCCGCAACTTCCAGGACATCACGATCGGCAGGTCGCTCCGTTATGACGGAACGACCTACTGGTTGACCTTCTCGGGAGTGGAGACGAAGACCGGGCGGGCGATTGACGAGCCGGTTCCGAGTTCGTTGGTCCCATATCTGGAGACGTACCTGCGGGTCCATCGGCCGCACCTGCTCCATCGCAACGGCGGGGAACGGACCGCAAAACACGAGAGGCGCCTCTGGGTCGACCGGGATGGCAACCCGATGCAGGAACCCGCAATGCGCGACACGATCAAGCGGGTCACCAGAGCCGCATTCGGGACCGCAGTCTGGCCCCATCTGTTCCGTGACTGCCTGTTCACCAGCCTCGCCGTCGAACAGCCGGAGCTGATCGGGATCGGCCCTGCCATGCTCGGGCATTCGTCCCTGGCGACTGGGCAGAAGCACTACAACCAGGCGCGCATGATCGAGGCTAGCCGGCTATACACCGCTGCTCTCCTGGAGGTCCGGACGTCATTCATTCGTGAACTCCTCGCGAGCCAGCCAGGGGCGCCCGAGTGAGGCGGAGAGGATTTGCATGATAGCCCCCAACTAGATGACTCCTGTGGTCGACAGTCCGCATTACTCGACACCGGCGGCTGCGCGCCCATTTTGGTTATTCCGAAGTTGGGAGGCGGTTTTCGAAAGTGGACATTGCCGAATAAGGAGTTCCTCTAGATGACCCAACTATCGATGCTGGCAGTTAATCAGAAATGGTCAGATCAATGTTCACGTCTACACTATTTCAAAGCTTCCACGACCAATTGGATCCATAGATTTCTTGGTCCTTCATTTGCGTCCATTTATATTTTTTCCACATAAGCTCTTTGGCTGCACCACCATACTTTGCATCGTTCGCAATTTTTTTAAAAACTGCGGCAGTGATAAAAGTTGATTCGAGAAGATGACCCAGTTCGTTTAATTTCGCTGCATAGTTGGCGGCCCGCCCAACCCACACAAGGTCGTTGTCACCTCGAACGCCAGTTCGAGCAGCACGTATTGGACTGGTGTCTATTCCAACAACGTGCCGAACAGTGAAGTCGCTGTTTGTATATTGCTCCTTAAGGGCTGGCTGAACGACGTGCTTTGTCACCCAATTGATTTTTAAGCCAGCCTTGGCCGCACGAGTAGACTGACTGTCGCCGATAAAAATCCCCATAATCCTGTCGCCATCGTAGGCAGTAATTTCCCCACCCTCTTGGCGAATAACCTTCGCTGCACAATGCAGAAATGCCTTGTAAACTTCAGCGCTAAACTCCCAACGCTTCTTGTCGACCATCCGGGTTGAGCCGTTTAGATCGGCGTACAAAACCGTTGCCCTGTCGAATTCGACAGCCTCATTTCCTAGCGCGAGATTTTCTGGGTCTGGAACGACTTGGCCCGCGCGCGTGGTCCATGTGGTTTTGAAGATCTTTTTGACCTCGGCCTTTAGGTCATCATCCAAGGGCATTTCACCTCGCTCCCAATTCGATGATGTATGTACGTAACTCGTTGCAGGCAGGCGCAAGAAGGGCGGTGGCGTCGCCACCCTGCTCATACCGATAAGAGACAGTCGTCAGCCCGGCCATGTCACTGGGTAGCTTCACCTTCGCTTCCCTAGGCTCCATGAGGATGGCGCGCTTGCGACCGAGCCGCCCCATGAACATCCCGAGCTCGAAAATCACGTTGTCGCGAGGGCTCGGCCAATCCTTTCCCCGACTCTCGGTCAAATCGTCGGCGTGCGCCACGGCGACGGCAAAATCGGAATCGTCGATCGCCTTCTCAAGAGACTCCAACGGGTAGTGTGCAACCTTGAACACACCGTCGGTCCAGACCTGCGTGAGGAAGGCATCGTACTGGAATGCATTCTGGATCTCGCGCGCTATCGGCAGCGCCTCGGCAGAAGAAACAATGAAGACTTTGGTCTTCGGCCGCAGCGGCTGGACTAGGGCGTTCCTTTGCGCCAGGCGCGCAGACAACTCCTGCGCGATAAAGAGAAAAATCTCAGGATACCGCCGGCCGAGGTCGGAGAAGATCGGCTCGGGAAGCTTGGCTACGAGTGAATTTTCAACGGCGACAACGCTCGCCGATCGCCGCTGAGTCGGCACCACCGCGGCCATCTCGCCGACATGGTCACCATTGGTCCGCTGCCCCACTGACCGCCCGTTGACCACGATCTCTACCTTCCCGCTGATGATTAGGTAGATGTCATTGTCGGAGCCGCTTTGCTCGATCAGCAGGGCGCCCGGAGCGTGCTCCTGCAGTTCGATGTGATCGACCAGTTCCTTTGCGAGTTCAGAATTCTTGGCGACGATCTTTTGCTGCATCAACGCAGCGATCAGGCGCCGACGCCCTTCCTCTCCCTGGAAGCGTTCAATCACGCGTCTTTCTCCAAAATTTTGGATGCCTCGCACGTTATCGAAAGCTGCTTAACACGCTATGCGACGTTGGTCTGCTGTTCAAGATCTGGGGTGACGGCGTGTTTGGCTCGATGAGCAAGCTGCGCCGCCCTCAGGATCGGCACAGCTAAGGCCGACCCCGCTCTTATACCACGGCCTGGGGCATGATCCAGCGGGGCAATTGCCGCTATTCCGGTGCCCTGAAGCCTTCAGTGACACGGGAAAGGATTTCAAACTCGCCTGTGACTCCTGGCGACGGGTTGAACGGAGTTATCAGACAGCACAGCCATCTCCTGAACAAATCGACGGCAGTTCTAGGCTTTGTGGCCGCCAAAACCCGCCATTCTTCTCCCGGCCCCGCGCGGCCGTTGATGACGATCCTGTCGAGACGCGGTAGACAAGTGCTGTAGTCTGGAGCTTAACCCAGCGGAGCTGAGGGATCACTTGGGAATGGAAAACAGTGACGAGGTTGACTATGTGCTCAATCCCTCCTTCTGGCTGAACGGCCAGGCGCTCGGATTTCCCGTGCAGTTCGACCTTGTGCTGAAGCATCTCCGCCAGGATATGCGCGACGACTGGTATCTTGACTGCTTGCAATACGACGATCTCTTCAAAAACCCAGCTGAGACGAAGCGGATCATTATCTCGCTCCTGCAGGAATGGAACGGCGTGTATAGGGGCACCCGCAGCGTCGTCCGGAACATACCGAAGAAGGGATACGGCGAGCGCTATGGGCTGGAGACCGACTTCTTCGACCGCTTCGTCTACCAAGCGATCTGCAGCTTCCTTATCCCTTTCTACGACCCGCTCCTAGGCCACCGAGTGCTGAGCTACCGTTACGAGCCGGCACCGCTGGACCCGAAGTACCTGTTCAAGAATAAGATCGACCGCTGGTTCACGTTCGAGGGCGTGACGTTGACCTTCCGTAGATCGGGACGCCATCTGCTGGTCACCGACCTGAGCAATTTCTTCGAGAACGTATCGCGCGTGCAGATCGTAGACGCACTCGAGAGGGCGGTTCCAGACCTCGTGGCGACTGGCCCGGAGAAGCTGCAGATCCGCAACGCGATCGCCACGCTCGACCGACTACTCACCGAATGGACATTCAGCCGGGATCATGGTCTCCCGCAGAACCGCGATGCCTCCTCCTTCTTGTCTAACATCCTGCTGTCGTCCGTGGACAGGGAGATGACCAGGAAGGGCTACGACTACTACCGCTACGTGGACGACATCCGCATCATCGCCGATTCGGAGCTCCATGCACGACGCGCGCTGCAGGATCTGATCAGGCAGCTACGGACAGTCGGTCTCAACATCAACGCAAACAAGACCGAGATCCTCGCCCCGGATGTCTCGAGTATGAAAATCGCGGAGTACTTCCCCTCGCAGGACAGCTCCACGATCGCGATCAACCAGATGTGGCAGTCCCGCAGTCGTCGCATCGTGACCAAGTCGGTGACTTACATCTTCGACATTTTAAGCAAATGCATCGTGGCTGGAGACTCGCAGACGCGGACCTTCCGATTCGCGGTGAACCGGGTGGCAAAAATCGTCGAGTCCGGCCTCTTCGACGTGGGCGACGCACTGTCGATCGACCTGCTCGACACCCTGTCGCGTTCGCTGTCAGAGCACGCGGTCACAACCGACCAATACTGCCGGCTAATAGCCACCCTGGACCGTGACGGTCGCTGCCTGCCAGCGTTGGAGGCGTTCCTGCTCGCAGAAGACGGGGCCATCCACGACTGGCAGAACTACAACATTTGGATGCTGCTCGCGGTGCGGAGGCACCGGTCCGACGAACTCGTGGCGCTGGCCGACCGTAAGCTGCGGGAGGACGTGAAGTCGGGCGAGGCGGCGGCCATCCTGATCTGGCTCCGTTGCGTGGACGAAAAGGCCATCATTGAGAAGTGCGTGGGGCAGTTCGGCTCGCTGCCTTACCAGAACGCCCGCTACCTCCTGATCGCCTCTTCGGTGCTTGACGAGGAGGCGTTGCGCCCCCTCTATGGTCACGTGCCGATCTGCCTGAAGGGAACCAGCCGCAGGGCCGAGCTTCACTGCAACGCGGACGGCCTGCCGTTCGCCGCCCGCGAGAGCACGGATCTTCTGAACCTTGTTGACGAGATCAGCGGCTATGATTGACTTGGCGTGCAGGCTGATGCTCTTCATGAGGGACTTCACCGGCAGGGGCGCTGACTCCTTTTACTGGTTCCAGGATGACGAGCTCCAGGAAACCGATGCCGCGAGCATCGTCGGGTTTGCTGGAATCGTGGTATGCCACGACTTCTGGATGATCCGCGACGCGCTATTCGACAAGACGGGGACTCTGCCCGGCGCAATCGTTGACGTGGACGAGCTCCGCATCTCGATCAGCGGTGTCCCCGAGGACCGGCTCGCCCGCGAGAAGCGCGACGTGACGAAACAGCTAGGGCGGTACGGGGCGGAGCAGGAAGTCTGCGACACCTATCAGAAGATGTTCAACAAGGGCGTCGCGTTCGATATGGACATCGCCACCAAGGCCGCGAGGGCGATCGCGGCGATGTATCTCGACCTCTGCAGTCAGGCATCTGACCACGACGAGCTCGATCGCTTTTTTACCATCGAGGTGCCCGTATACCGCGTGCTCCAACTCTCCATGTCAGCTGGGATCTCGATTGACGTGGCGGGGCTCTCGGAAAAGCGGTCGCAGGCGGAGCACGACTACTTCCTGTTGTTGAAAGACTATTCGGCCAAGCACGACATGCCGCTCGAGACGCCGAGCAGGCGCGCTATAGAGGCCAAGCTGCTTCTGGAGGGCTTCGAACTGGATGAGGTCTCCGTCGAATACCTTCTCGAGTTCGTACCGCACGACCGCAATTTCGGTGGCGACACCATGGCACTGCTCGCCCTCGACACGGCGCGTCGCGTGCTCGGTTCCCTCACATTGACCAGCAAAAGTGTTCGACCTGTCGTGGACGTGTTCGGCTCGCGCACGTCGCGCGTCCAACTGCGCAGTCCCAGCCTCCAAAACATCCCGAAACGGTACCGCTCCATCATCAGCGCGCACGCTGGCGCCCAACTTAGCTACGTCGATTTCGATCAGTTCGAGGTCGGCATAATGGCGGCCCTCTCCGGCGACGAAGAGCTTAAGCGTCTCTATGCCGCAGGCGACATGTACGTTCTCTTTGCGAACACGCATCTGGGGCTCGTCGGCAACCGGAAAGCCGCCAAGCAACTGTTCCTTTCCTACGCGTATGGGATGAGCCGAAAAGCTCTGGTCGATGCGGCCTTCTCGCTCGGGGTGGACCGACAGAAAGCGAAGGAGGCATTCCGGCTCTTTCAGCGGTACGAGGAGTGGAAGAGGTCCGTATGGATCGAGTTCCAGCGCACCGGCCGCGTGGCCACAGTCTTCGGCAACCACTACCGACGGACCGGCGGGGGGCAGCTCACCGGCAAGGAGCAACGCTCGGCCGTCAGCCAAGTGGTCCAAGGGACGGCGTCCCTGATATTCAAGCGCGCGCTGCTTGCGGTCGCCTCCATCGGCGACGTGAGGGTGGTCCTGCCCATGCACGACGCGCTGCTGTTCGAGCACACTCTTACCGAAACGCCGGACAGGGTCGTCGAAACCTTCGAGGGAGTGATGACCGATGCGCTCAATTCACTGGTCACTGGGAAGGCGTCAATCAGCGACTTTGCCGAGCGTGAGCAAACCCTTTCCGCCCCAAGAAACAGCGAACTCTGACGACCTTCAGATGACACATTGGTGGAGAGCGGACAGAAGGTCTCGCGCCTCGGAGCGCTAAACGAACTTGATCAGGGCGCACTGCCATCGGCCTGCTGGATGCCATGCTAATGACCGGTTCAAGCGAATGCTGCCGGGAAGGTCGGCAGCCGGCAACGTCTGCTTTTCTTGGCTTGACCTCTTAGAGTCCATTTCGAATCGGATTATCAACGAGCCAATCTGCGTAGCAGGAGAATGCTGGACGCGGCGTAGAGGAAGGCCTCGACACTCTCGATGGTGGCTTCGAAATCCTTTGCCAGCCGCCTGTTGCGATTGATCCAGGCGAAGAACCTTTCGACCACCCAGCGTCGAGCGATGACGGCGAAGCCGACCTGGTTGTCGGCCTTGCGCACCACCTCGATGCGGATCGGGCTGGCATTCGCGACCCGAGTGCCGGCATAGCCGCCATCTGCGTAGCCCAGTGCCCCGACCGGC